>NZ_JBXUGP010000029.1:0-74512 GCF_057180605.1 Serratia sp. HNCC26DJ206 | reverse complement strand
ACTACAGATGTTTTACCCACCCTGCACAGGCTCCCCGGTTTTCCGGTGGAGCCTTTTTATTGTTTAGCCAGAAATAACAGAAGGATATGCGTATGACCCGTTTAGCCTCCCGCTTTGGTCGGGTGAACTCCGTTCGCCGTGACCGCCCGTTAACAGTTGATGAACTGGCCCAATACGTGCCCAGCGTGCTGGGTGACGACAAACATGCTTCCCGCAGCGAAAAATATACCTATATCCCGACTATCACCTTGCTAGACCGCCTGCGTGAAGAAGGCTTTGAGCCGTTTTTCGCCTGCCAGACCCGTGTTCGCGATCCGGGCAAGCGTGAACATACTAAGCACATGCTGCGATTGCGTCGTTCAGGGCAGATAACCCAGAAAGAAGTCCAGGAAATCGTGTTACTCAACAGTCACGACGGCTCCAGTAGTTACCAGATGATCCCAGGCTGGTTCCGACAAATTTGCAGTAATGGCTTGGTGTGTGGCCAAAGTTTTGGCGAAATTCGCGTGCCACATAAAGGCGATATAACGGGGCAAGTCATTGAGGGAGCCTACGAAGTCTTGGGGATATTTGACCGCATAGAAGAAAGCCGCGAAAGCATGCTGGCGTTAACACTGACACCGGAACATCAGCATGCGCTGGCGCATGCTGCTCTGACCTACCGTTACGGCGAAGAACATCATCCGGTGACCGCAAGCCAAATCCTGATGCCCCGGCGCTGGGAAGACAAAAAAGACGATTTGTGGACGACATTTCAAAGAGTGCAGGAAAATTTGAGCAAAGGGGGATTATCGGGTCGCAGCGCCACTGGCAAACGGGCACAGACCCGTGCCATCAATGGCATTGATGGCGATATCAAACTGAACCGCGCTCTGTGGGTCATGGCAGAGCAACTTCAGCAAGCGGAGGCTTGATGCAGCATGTTCCCGCCAACGCACGGCAGGCTGACCCGCATCCTGTGCCATTGGACAACGAACCCGGCAGTCGTTCGATATCTGATGATGATTTGTGCGCCTGGTGCAGCCATCTTTACTATCGACCGGGTGAAGTCAGCCTGTGCCAGTTCGTTGAAGAAGAGGGTGACTGGCCTGCTTGTTTTGACGCTGATGGCTATGCCCAATCCTGCACCGAACTGCGCCTGATCTTCACTTTTCCACACTCGCCAGACCTCAGGTGAACAGCCCCGGTAAGCACTCACTGACCTTTACCCCACACCTACCAGACAGGCTCCCCGGTTTTTCCGGTGGGGCCTGTTTTGTTATTTATCTCATCAATAAGGATATTTACATGAATACGCATTTTGAACTGTCTGCGCCCCCTTCTCAGTCAGCAACGTTGAGTGCCACTCTGGTGCCTGGCGAGCAGCGCTCTCGTTTCTGGCCGCAGCACTTCGGCAGCATACCGCAATGGCTCATTCTGGAGGCTCATGTCTTTGGCTGGCTGGATCGCCTGTGTGCGGATTACCACGGTGGACAGTGGGATTTTTACACGCTCAGTAACGGCGGGGCCTTTATGGCTCCAGAAGGCGATGAGCGATGGTCACTGTTTAACGGCATGAATGGTAATGGTGCCGAGATGAGTGCCGAGGCTGCGGGTATAACTGCCTGCTTGATGGCCTACAGTCACCACGCTTGCCGTACCGAAAGCGAGACGATGACCGAACATTTCTATCGCCTGCGGGAATATACACTGCACCATCCTGATAGCCGCGCCATTTTCGCCCTGATTGACTGAGAGCACCGACATGAATTCCTCAACATTATTGGCATCAACAGCCCTGCCGTTAACAGCGCAGCGCACGGTCAAACGTGCCCTATCATTGCTGGAAAAACACCTGCGTGAACCAGGAGCCTTATTTACCTCCACCAACACCACACGCGACTGGTTACGGTTACAGCTCGCCGGGCTGGAGCGTGAAGTGTTTATTGTGTTGTATCTCGACAATCAGCACCGCTTGCTGGCGAGCGAAACCTTGTTCACCGGCAGCATAAGAAGCACAGAAGTCCATCCCCGTGAAGTGGTGAAGGCTGTGCTCCGCCATAACGCAGCAGCCGTTATTCTGGCTCATAACCATCCCTCAGGAGAGACTGGACCCAGCCAGGCCGACCGACAAATCACCGAAAGGCTGGTCAACGCACTGGCACTGGTTGATGTGAAGGTATTGGACCATCTGATTGTGGGTGGTCTGGATATCACGTCATTCGCTGAACGCGGCTGGTTGCCCGGCTAATCGCAACTTATCCCACTATCCCCCTCATTTTCAAGGAAACATTGTCTATGGGCTGGTTATTCTCACACCGCTCTCGCCGTGAGCTGATCGCGGCACTGATCCAAACTGAAGACACCGGACACTGTCAACACGTTACGTTAGCGCATGCACTACGAGGGAATGTCCTGTGGTCTGTCGTCCTGAGCACACCGAAAGATCTGTCCAAAGCCGCCAGAACTGCCATTCACTGTACCCTGATGCAGAGTTCAGGCGGCAGTTGGGGCTATAAAGCGATGGATGAGTCTGTGCAGCCTTGTTATTACAGTTGTCCAAAGAAATACCTGACGATGGCTCCGGTCATCAGCCCGGAATGGCGTGAAAAGGTATTGGCACATCATCAACGCCGCTACCCGCAACGGGGTGTAATAAAGGAGGAGAACATCATGCCATCTCTCGCTCATGGGAGCGCTCCGCAGGGGGCGGCACCATGAAAATAACCATCAATGCCGACAGTATCAACACACTGACTCAGAACAGGGGAAAGATTGCCGTTGAGATCGATAGTTTCACGCTGTGGACTGAACTTATCGAGGTCATCAATAACAGAAACGGCTCTCTCCAGATCGCCGATGCGCCTGGACAGGTCATCGTCAATGCGGACGCGCCAGCAGAAATGGTGAGAGCGAAACCGTCACCTTTCCCTGAATGGGCCGGTGGACTACACACATATCGCTATGACGACGGTCTGAAGCACCTGGTTGTTAATTTTCCACACAACAACGGCTGGACAACGCTGTGTGGACTGACCGACAACCTCTCTCCCCGACGACGAGAGCAATCACAAAAAGGCCGGTTTGACTGCCCGGACTGTGATGAAATCCTGAGAGATACATGTCTACCACCACCGGATAGCAAAGTGCTTGTCCCCTCCGTGGCGGGGTTCAGCGGTATTCGGTGCAGTACAGCTCACATCACTGAAGACGATAACAGACTGCTGTACCTACTTTCACACCAGTATGAAGAACAGGGCTGCGCCGAATGGTTGCACTATACCGGCGAGGGTTACCTGTTGCGGCTCAATGCCTGGTATTTCCCTGTCCTGAAGCTGAAACGTCTGGGCTTGTCAAAGACCTGCCGCCGTTTAGTGGTTGCACTGATGCACTATCATCACATCGGTATTCTTCATCTGGATGCGGCCGGTGATGTGCTATCGGGTTATGAAATCTTCGACTGGTAATACTCTCCCACACTAACGTTCCACCCTCGCATTACCCCTCTATTTCTCAAGGAAATTATTTCATGAACACGAGTGCATCACCCGTGCCTGGCGTATTCCATTTTCTGCAACATGGCAATGTATCATCGCAGGACTGGCAAGCCTTATGCCAGGCGATCACCACCGCGTATCTGAAGCTAGATTGGCAACCCGATACATTGGGATTAACCACCGCACCGGTTATCTGTGAACACACCGGCAACCGCCGATACCCGTTCGACAACAACCTGATGGGATTGGGCATGCTCGGCTTTAACGGTGAGCTGATTACCCATCAGGCAGGCGATCCATTCATTCTCTACCAGCACCAGACCCCCTATGCCCTGATCCGCTGCGATACGCGAGGCTATCCGTA
Source organism: Serratia sp. HNCC26DJ206 (assembly GCF_057180605.1). NCBI lineage: Bacteria > Pseudomonadati > Pseudomonadota > Gammaproteobacteria > Enterobacterales > Yersiniaceae > Serratia > Serratia sp. HNCC26DJ206. The sequence continues at coordinate 70,672 of NZ_JBXUGP010000029.1, read as the reverse complement.
TCAATGGCTAGTGATGGCCGCGCTGTTGCTGGCCAATACGCAGTGCCCGAGTACCTGGACGATTGAATCTGATATCCCTGTGAAGCAGTGGCGGAAAGTAGCCTATTGGTTGAACCACCATTGCCAGTTACCGGTTTCACCGCTGTGTTAAGGAATTACCTGCATGAAAACCCTCGATAAAATACCCCGCATCACGCCCAGCGCCAAACAAGCACGAACCGAATACCAGCAACTGCTGACCTGGTTGTTGGCTCACTGTTACGGCCTAGAACTTAACGACACGCCGTATCACGACGCTCAGGCCATTGCCCAACAGATTGAGCATGGCGTCACGGTACGGGAAACCGTCAATGAACTGGTGGAGAAATTTGACCTGATACGCATTGATCGCCCCGGTTTCAGCCTGATGGCACAGGACCCCACCTTGAGCGGTGGGGATATGTTACGCGCTCGCAGTGCATTGGGATTACGCAGCCCTGTCATTCGACGCCTTGCTTGATTATTCCCCATTAACTTCTGTGATCCGCCGATACGCCAGCCTTGACCGCTGGCGTTATGCTTTTTAAGGAGATTCGACAATGCATGAAACCCAATCCAATGCCATCAGCAACGACAGCACACCGTCGCCTGTCTGGGGCTTGCAATCTGCTATCACGCCACGCCTGGGAGCCCGGTTGGTTCAGCAGGGCAACCACCTGCATTTTCTGGCAGACCGTGCCGGTTTTGTCGGTACATTTGATCCTGATGCGCTTAAAACGCTGGATGCCGCTTTCCCTGTACTGATTGAACAGTTGGAAGCCTGTTTGCGTTCCGGTGAACTCGATCAACGCCGTCAGCATTGCGTCACTGTCCAGTATGCCGGTTTTACCTGCGATGCCGATACGTTAGGTAGCTTTGGCCACGTCTACCTAGCGATCTATCAGACATTATCCCCCTCTATTGATGCGCACTCATGACCATGACGTTAACCACTGAACAAGGGCTGGAGATCCTTATTAACTGGCTGCAAGACAATATTGACTGCGGCTCATCACTCATTTTCGATAACGACGAGGATAAAACCGATTCTGCCACCTTGCTGCCCCTGGTTCAGCAAGCACGGAATGCGGTTTGGGATCTTCGCCATCTAGGACTGTTGTAAAACGCAACATCGACCAGGCCCGTCTTCAACTCTCACTCACATCAGCGCCAGCACTTACCGCCTGGCGCTTTGCTTCTATATAAAGGAAGAGAAAGATGTCAGAACACATCGTTATTACCGACCCTGAAGTATTAACCGGTCACACCGAAGTGATTTGCTCTACCAGCATCGAGCGTATAGTCACCGGACGTAACGCCGCACTGGTAAAAATTGAAACCCTTATCCACCAGCTCGAGGATATCTCGGCCCTCACCAACAGTATTGGCGGTGGAGTGGCAAGAGATTGGGCAATGAAACAGGACTTCCGCTGCGGTTGCTGGCTGATGGAAAAAGCCGAAACGGCCATGCCGGTGATCACCCGCAATCTTGATCGCGACATATGGCAGGATCTGATGAAAAAGTCAGGAATGCTGAGCTTGATGGACTCCCAAGCGCGTGACCAGTGGTACAGAAATCTGGAGAGTAAAGACGTGCCCGCAATTAGCGAGGAAAGCATTTACGGCACATTCGAACAACTGCACCGAGATAAGGGCGAAGTGTTTGAACGGGGGGTGATCAATGTATTTAAGTCGCTCTCCTGGGATTACAAGTCGAATCACCCTTGTAAATTTGGCAAGAAAATCATCGTCAACAGTTTGGTGAGTTACAACCAATGGGGATTTACACTGAACCACAATTATCGGCGTGACCAACTGGCCGATCTGGAGAGGATGCTGCATTTACTGGATGGCAAACCGCTGCCTGATAACCGTAGCGATCTTACCGCTCGGTTGTATGAGCATATCCGCGCTAATCCGCAGATAGCGAAGGTGTATGAAGATGAGTACTTTTCGATAAAATATTTCATGAAGGGTTCAGCGCACCTGACATTCAGAAAGCCTGAGTTAATTGACAAGATGAATGATATTATCGCGAAGCATTATCCTCAGGCACTACCTGCACGGTGATAAACGTCACAGATTAAGAGGCGATGTGTCTGATAGTTTGCTCGGTCTCTGGGTTGTTTTTAGCTCATATTTACAGCAAAAACATTTTGGGGCCCTTTTGGGGGCCCATTTACAGTAATAAAAAATAAAGTCATTATAAATCAATATAATTACCAATTTAATAAGCTGCCTGTACGGCAGTGAACCTCTTCCCCGGCCCGGAGGCAGTACCCGTTATTTTCTAAGCTGCCTGTACGGCAGTGAACATCAGGCGCTCCACCTCGTCATGCATGGCCTCTTTCTAAGCTGCCTGTACGGCAGTGAACTACCCAAGGTAGTGATACCTTCGTAACTAACCTTTCTAAGCTGCCTGTACGGCAGTGAACTTTCTCCATCCCAAACCACGTTTTGCGCAGTCTTTCTAAGCTGCCTGTACGGCAGTGAACACGGTACACCAGTGGTTCACCGACAACGTGAATTTCTAAGCTGCCTGTACGGCAGTGAACTCAGTTCAGCAACAATGGCCGCCATAGCTCTTGTTTCTAAGCTGCCTGTACGGCAGTGAACTCTAGTTGCTCGTCATGATTAACATGGCAGGCTTTCTAAGCTGCCTGTACGGCAGTGAACTGTGGGGTAGGCGTAGGCCGCATCATCCGCCCTTTCTAAGCTGCCTGTACGGCAGTGAACCGCAACGTAAGTCGCTATGCGCAGTGATAGATTTTCTAAGCTGCCTGTACGGCAGTGAACTTAGTGGTGATTAGTAATTGATGGTGCTATTTTTTCTAAGCTGCCTGTACGGCAGTGAACTGTTATTTGCTCGGAACGCTCGGCTGCTACCGTTTCTAAGCTGCCTGTACGGCAGTGAACTACCAGTGCCATTACTCTGATTTATTTCCCATTTTCTAAGCTGCCTGTACGGCAGTGAACGTAGTTGCTCATGCCCTTCAGTGGTCATTTCGTTTTCTAAGCTGCCTGTACGGCAGTGAACGGAGAAATTAACTGATGCGATTAATTTATTGCTTTCTAAGCTGCCTGTACGGCAGTGAACGTTGATAACTGCTGCAATGTGCGCCGTCTTCATTTCTAAGCTGCCTGTACGGCAGTGAACCCTCGGCGGTCTTAAACTTCGGCTGCGTTCCCTTTCTAAGCTGCCTGTACGGCAGTGAACCAGAAGTTCCGGCGGAAATGTTTATGGCTAATTTTCTAAGCTGCCTGTACGGCAGTGAACATTCGTGGGCTGGCAAGTCGCTGACGCTAACCTTTCTAAGCTGCCTGTACGGCAGTGAACCGAAGAGTACTCCGGGATGCTTATCCATTAGCTTTCTAAGCTGCCTGTACGGCAGTGAACTGTTGCCGATCGTTTCTAACCTACTGTTAGTCAAACAACAACGGGTAAATCCGTTAAAAAACCCTTTTTTACAAGCAGCCAATCCTAACCTATTAAATCAATAAGTTAGGATCGGCCGTAAAATTAGGGTCAAAACCACGGGATGGTCGCTGCTGCGCTTAAACCATAAGCGCTGAATGCTCCTTCGGTTGCGCGATCGCCAATCGGCCCCTGCTCGATAAACAACAGAAACGTCTGCTCGCTGGATAAGCTTTTCAGCCGAATAAAGGGCAAAGATGTGCGTTTTTCTACCGAGTCAGGAATGCGCAGCCGCGCCTCTTCTTCCGTCAGCCACCCTTTGCTCACCGAACGGCGGCGTAATCGCTCCGCATTACTCTTCGGTTGTACGCGCCGCACGGTGCGGTATTTCACTTTCTCCGGCACGGGCAAAATGCCGCTGTGCTCAGTATTATCACGCAGCCCTTTACGCCACGGCTGCGCATCTAATGCGCTGAGCGCAGCTTGGGAACCGTGCAAGCGCAACCGATCCCCCAAGGTTTTACCCGCCGCAGGGAAACTCACCCCGATCCTGCCCTCACCTGCCTGGCCTAATGCCCGGTGCAACTTGGCAAACAGCACCTCCAGCAATGTCGAGGGGCCGAAGTCAGGATCGGGGAGAATACGGATTTCAATATAGTGATCCATACAATCCCCTTATTCGCCTTTCTCGCCGAAGACGCCACCGCGGATCAAAATGGCCATCACATAGTGCTGCTGTTCAACCGCCGGTTGATCTCCCTTGGTGACCCAGTTATCCAGCAGCGTATAGAAATCCATTTTCTGCTTAGGCTGACGATAAGCCTTGCCACGGCTGGTAACCGAGCCATAAGGTTCAACCGCAATCGGCCCCAGGCCCAGCTCTGCGGCTTCTGGATACCAGGTATCGATGGTGCGTAGCGCGTTACCCACCTTCTGCGAATGCAGTGCCGCACCACCGGCCACCTGATACAGCACCTTGCTTTTCTTGCTGTTGCTGTCGAGCACCAATTCCTGAGAAGGGAAGACCTCCTGCCCATTACCTAAGCGCACAAAGGCTTCGATACTCAAAAACGCGAAGCTGTCCCCTGCCAACCCTTGCTCTATTTCCTGCGCCAACTCCGCTAATGCGCCTTGCGGCTGGCTGAATGCACGCAGGCTATGCTCTTCACCGTTGAATTCCCACTGCTGGGTTTTACTTTTCACGCAGACCTTGATCGCATCAGCACCCACCCGGTTGCGCCACAAAAAACGGCCATTCGCCAGATTTTCTGCATAGCGAGCCGCCAACTCACCAAAGCCCTGCTCCGCAATGTAGCCATTAATTACACTGGCCAATTCGGCCTGATATTCCTGATCGTTACACACCGAAGGCACGGCCAGATTGCCCAAAACACGCAGCGTGAAACTGACTTTAAGGGTGTCGCAATCAAAAGGCAGCGCGGCAACGTCGACCCGCTGTAGGTTGGCTTTCTGGATCTCGCCATCCAGCTTGGCCGGATCGCTGGCAATCGCGTTCTTCAAACGGTTGGAGATGGTGCCGCGCACCGCTTTTTCCTGAATCTCTACTGGCCGCCACTCACCCTGTTGATCCCAATTGCCGGCATACAGCATGGCATCGGAGTTTGCTAATTTACGTTCGAATGCGAGTACGGAAGCGGTTTTAATCGTTGCTTTAGCCATTTTTTTATTCCTTTAAAATTACTCTTCTTCGTTAAATTCGTCGTATTCCACCGCGGCCGATAACGGACTGCGACAGACGTAGGTCTCGTTCTGGTAGTGATAGCGCCACAGCAGCGTTTGCAGATCCTGAATCCGATGCGGGCTACGCCATTCACCGACGCCGTAGATCGCTTCTGCAAAGCGGAAAGGGGTTGCCGGATCGCGCGAGTTCTCCACTTCACCGGCTGGATACAGGTGGGAAATAGCCTGATAGCCAGTTTGCAGCGGTACCAAAAAACCTTTTTCCGGTTTTGCCACATAACGCCATTGGATAGATTCATATGCCGTGGCCTGCATTTTCAGCGCAGTGAAATCCAACCAGGCATCGATCATTTCCACCTGCGGATCCTCCCGCTTTAACGCCTCGAAATGCGCTTGCAGCAGTTCGGAACGATCGAGCAAGGCAAAGCCCGGCAATAAACGGCGCATCAGGCGGCGCAGCGCTTTAGGTTCATCTGGGTACGCCATCACGCTGACTTCACCGATGCTTACGATGGTTCCACCAGCCAAGCGTTGGCGCAGGCACAAGGGTTCCAAATGCTCAGCCAAGGCCTTTGCCCCTTCACGCCCATTGGCAATCACGCCGCTGCACTCGATTAATAATGAGACCGTCATATGCATCCGGCCTTCTTCATTAAAGGCGGCGGTTTTGGCTTCTTTGGTCAGCGGATTACGGGTGAGGGAGAAAACGCGATCCCACCCCGATGAATGGGCATGAAGCTGCTGTTGATGGCAAACCACGCCGCAGTTTTCCAGCTTCAGATCGTGAGTTAGCTGCAATTTGCGCGAAAGCGCGTGGGTAAAACCAAGAAAATGGGTAATGGCCGGGAAACCATAAGTGAGCCCGGCCACCGCATTGGCGTTCTCGACCCGGACGTGACGCAAAACAATCAGAGTGCTCATGCCAGCCCCTCCTTCAGATCTTGCTCGAACTCACGCAACCGCTGCTTAAACAGCTTAGCCGTCGACCATTCCCGGCGTTCTACTTCACCAAATTTGAGTTCTTCATGCTGCAAACGACGGTTAAGCCACACGCCGAAGTCCAGAGCGATCTCTTTTTGCCAATCGCCGCCTTCACGCTCAAATTTAAAATCTTCATCTTTTTCCGCCCGACCGGCATCCAGCCAGAGCTGTTGCGAGCGCTTGAGCTGGCAACCTTCTTCTCCACTCCAGCCAACCTGCACGTCTAGGTTTTGCACCATTGCCACATAGTTGAACAGGGTATCGATAATTTCATCAGTAAACGTCAACTGGTTATCGCGGATCTCTTTGGTGTTTTCGAGCTGTTTTACACTCAACAAATAGTGACGCAGATCCCTGACTATGGGCCGTGCCATTCGGCTAAAATCGCTGTATTCATGGAAAATCGATTTATGTTTGGTCGGGGGTTTAGGAATGATTTCCCAACTCGGCGCAGCACAGGAGAGCAACCAGGTGCGACCACCACGGACGCTGTTCAGGTAAGAAATATTCTGCGGTTTGGTGCCGCCGATATTCTGCACCGCCGTATTGGGGTAGCTTACCCGCGGTGCCGAGTGCCATTCTCCAGCTTTAAAAGCACTATAAATCTCTTTTGCTACATCGCTAAAGCGGGCATCCACAATGCGCTGGTGCATGGCATGCGCTAATGAAGACGAAAATAGCGGACTTAGCAGGTGGTATTCGTTGTCCCCAACGGGGAAATAGAGCTGTTTAGCGAGCTTATGGGAGCTGGGCTGTTTATCGGTCAGTACCTGTTTGAAACCGCTGATCCACTGCTGCAACTGCGGGTCAGATTCAGCTAAAGCGGCCAATGGGGAATCATCGCCACGGTTAATAGCGGCAATTAACGATTCGCCTTCGTATTCCGTTTGCAGTAGCTTTGCCACATCCAACGCCGCCGCGTTGCCCACCGCATCAATCGCCGGATTACGCAGCGTGGCTGTAGAGAGATAGGCCAAATCTTCTTCTACTGTGGGCAGAAAAACGCTGCTGCCTTTGGCGTCGCTGTGGGTGAATTTCAGCGCATGGGTCACCAGGCTGATCTGCCCGGCGCGGCTGGCGGCATCGGTCAGCCAGTTGCGCACCTCATAACGTTGTTCCAGCTCTCGCCGCTGCTGGGCGATGTCCTGCTGCAAGGCAGCAAACTGTTCGCTGTCGGTGAGCCCCGCCAGCCTCTTTTCTGCCTCTTTATCGAAGGCTTCTAGCTTGGGCTGCCTTCGGCTTTCGATATAAGAGGTGATAAGAGAGGTGAATCCTTTATCCGGCACGATTTACTCCTTAATCCTTTATCTTCAACCTATTACAGCTAGTTCCGGTTGAATGTTATGGAAAAAATGGAAAATGATTGCTGCTTTTTAGCCGTTGTTGAATCGTCGTTCACATTGAGACTACTAACTGACGCCTTTGAGAAAATGATACTCACAGCCAAGATTAGCAGCACAACTACTACTATTTGATATACCCTCATATACATCACCTAGACCATGTTATTTTTACTACATATAAAATATAAAAGTCACAACAAGGAAATCATTAACCACATTTACATAAAAAAGTCAAGGAAAATACAAAGCCTAAAAAGGGTAGTGGCGACACATTATCGATTAGTAGCCCCCTGGGTTTTGAGCATGTAAGATGTTGGCACTATCGAACAGATAGCTTAGAAATAGACAATGTTCATTTATCTATAAATGCTTTGCTTTACTGCCGTACAGGCAGCGGCGCACTCACTCGAGTGCGCCAAACACCCCTAACAACGGGTGATAGCGCCATACCCCTTCTTCTTTGACACGCATACAGATCTCACCAAATTTCTGGCTGACTTCGCTGAGTTCCATATTCAGCTCATCTGCCAGCCGCTGGTAAACCTGCTGATAGTCCATCGCCATCCAAGCACAGTTCCCGGCGGCTAACTCAAGTTCGATCGCACTAAAGCCAAAACTCTGCTTCCACTGCCCGGGTTCATTGTCTGGGGATTGGAATATCGGCTCGTCGCTTTCATCTTCGAGCCACAGATAGTGTTGCTCATCAGGGCTAGACCTTCTGAACGGCGTCAGGCGCTGCTGCTCAGCACACCAGGTGGCCTGCTCGCGCCACCATAGGGCGGCGTAATACTCTTGCGGCCATCTTTTATTACCTTGAAGTTTGGTGCGCAGGCTGCTGTGCTCCAAATCAACAAAGTTCTCAGTGGGTTTGAGCGTTTGGCGCTCCTGCGCCCGTGGAATAGCGTTAATCGCCTGATACTGCTCTGGCAGCAGGATGTCGTTAAGATCGTGGCTGTTAAGAAGATATTTCCCCGATTCAAACCCTGGTCTGCAATACGCCAGCTCGTTCCCTTTCAGCGCCTTAACGTTTTTTTGCAGGATATGCAGGTTAGGTATTTCACAACGCTGCTGACGGTGGCGCTGAATACGCCCTGCCAACTGGATTAAGGAACGCATTGAGCTAGGTTCGGCAATCGCCCAATCGTAGTCATGATCCCTGCCCACTTCGGCTACGGAGGTTGCGAGCACCACAAACAGATGATGTTGTTCAGCACCAGCCAGCGCAGCCTTTATTTCCGGGATCTGCCATAACGCTTGTTCGTTATAACGCGTGAGGGTTTCGTCCAACCGCTGTTCGATATGCGAACGCATCGCCAGCGGATGCTGGCTGTGATAAACGCAATAATGAATGCGCCAACCCTGTGGCGCAGGCGTTTGCAATAAATGTTGGGCTACGGCCACCAGCGGATCGATATTCGCCATGCGGATCACCCCCAACGACACCGTTTTGCCCGATTCATGGCATTGGTGATGTGCCGTATGCAATTGCTGCATCGAATTCAGCAATGTGGCCGCAACGCTGTTCAACACATCACTTTCACGCTGGCTCGGCGGGATAACCGGGATCAACTGCGCCCTGCGCAGAACGTCTGCACCTTGCAGTTGCTTAACCCGGCGCGCAACAAAACGGTCATGCGCCTGTTTAAAGCTGGCCGTGGCCTGAATATCTTCCTGCACGGCTTCGTGTTCATCGAACCAAGCACAGCAAATATTGACCGGGAGATCCGGCTGACCGCAGGCTTGCTGATAATCGGCACGGCCCGCCCGGTAGGCATTGAACAATGCCTGGATCAGCGCTGGCGGCAAGGTGGCAGAAGAGAGCAGTACGCGGGAACCCAACACTCCAGCCCAATTCACCAGGCGGCACAAAGCGGGCAAATCAGCGATATCAAAATCGTCGGGTTCGTCCAGCACCAAATCAGACGTCAGCAAACGCAGCATCGGCGCAATTTGCTTACCGCCGCGCACGCCCTCCGTGGCGCCAATCAAATGATCGATGGTGCTCACCAACACTGGCGCACTCAACAACTTATGCAGTTTTGGTGCGTCGCTCAGCCAACGGCTTAAACGGCCATCATCCAGACTGCCGTCGTAACGCACGTATTGATGTTCAGCAAATAACTCATCCGCAGAGGCGCTGCCAGTGCCCCGTGGCACGGTTTTATCATGGTTGATTTCATGAAGCTGGCTCACCGCCAGGGAGCCGATCAGAACCGCTAAGTCGTCCTCCTGCAAGCCGAGCTTTTCCCGCAGGGCATCGCCGGTTTGCAAGGTTAAGGTGCGCAATCCTAAAGCCACCGAGAATCGGCAACCCAGCTTTTCATCCGCCAAGGCATACATGATGCGCGCATTGGCAAATGTCTTGCCGCAGCCGGTGGAGGCCATATTTACCCCGAAAAAACCCTGCCGCAGAGTGCGATCACGCAGGGTTGCCGCCAGATCGAAAGCGCGATCTTGCCAGCGGAACTTCGCCTGTTCGCTGCGGCGTTTAAAGCCTTTATGGCGGGTGATCGCCGGTAAAGTGCTACGGATGTGCGGCAAACTGCGACCTAGCAATAAGGCATTCTGGCCCACGCCGATATTGTGCTCATCCAGCTTCTGTTTGCATTGTTTGGTTTTTCGATCGGTATTGGCATAAGCGCCGTAGTTGGCATCCTGCCAGCCCTCCGTAGCGGGCAGCGAAGAGTAAAAGTGATCCGCCAGCATCAATACCAGGCGGGCCAAGTGGCTGGTAAACCGTTGGTCGATCACGCCGAAATGGGCCAATGAAGGCTGCTGGAGCGCACGGAGGGCAAACTTGTGCGCCTTGGCACGCCACGTTGCACTGCGCATCGGCGTGCCATATGGGAATACCCAGGCGTTGCGTTTATCCGCAGCCGTCCAATCGGCATCAAGATGGTTGGTGGCGTTCCAATCAGCGGTCAGTTGCTGCGTTAGCCAGCACTCAATCTGGGATAAATCAGGCTTATGCTGACCCTCCGCTGGGTAAGCAGGCAAACGGTGATGGGAAACGATCAGCCAGGCGACGGTTTTGGCCAATGGCGGCAAGTGGATGAAAGGGTTCTCAAACGGATCGAGCGAATCTTTAAGCAGATTGCCCAACATCAACCCCTCATCCTGTTCGCCAATCTGACTGAGTGCGGTGAGCCATTCCCGGTCGCTTTTGCCTTGCACCCAGGCTACGAACAAACGTAGCGAAATCCATTCGTGGCGATAGGGTTGAAAGCTTTTCCCCTCGCCGCGTAAGCCATTCTGGAACAATACGTTGGCTTTGCCAAAATCGTGAAACAGCCCGGCGATAGCGGCCAGCAGGCTGACCGTTTCCACGCTGTGCCATTGGTTCTCGCTCTGGCTCTTTAGAATATCCCGTTCCGTGGCATTGGTCGGCACCGCGCCCTGTTCGTTGAAACAGCGCAGGTTGCCCACAATCCACAGCAGTTCGGTTTGATTGGCTCCTTTGATCCAGTGGCAGGCCACCGCCGTATTGCGCCGGGCGGTTTTACGCAGCAGCTTTCTCAGCGTATTCAGGCCTTCCAGGGTGATTGCCGTTTGCCAAGTGCGGTCGCCTCGGCGTTCGGCAAACTGATCCAGAATGCGGCGCGTTTCGGTCAGCGCCAGTTTGTTGCATTGCGCGATCAGCAAGATATTCATCGGGCCGCCTGGCTCAGTTGCAGGGCGGTGGTTTGTAGCGCTTCAATCATCACATCCAGCGCGTCTGCCCGTTGAAAACCGCTGATACAGCGCTGGCGAAACTCTTGTTCCTCTTCACCGGCCATAGCAGCGATAAACGCCTGCGGTAACACCAGGGCGTCTTTAATCAGATCGGCAACGTCAAATACCAAACCACCCCGGCGGGTTTTGCCGTGTAACACCGCCAGCCCGTGTGGCAGGCCGATCACCCAGGTTGCTACCGCAGCCAATCCATAGGCCAGATAGTTGCCGTGATCGAGAAAGCGGTTCGCCATATCGACACCGCCACCGCGTTTAGCGCGCGTAAAATCGCCGTACTTCACCGTGTCGGCCGCCAGTTTATACAGCGCCTTGGTCATAACCGCTTCCTGCGCCAATAAATCGGTGCCATTACGGCAGTTGGCGAGGTTGTTTTCATAGCTGGAAAGCAGCTGGCATAAACGGTTCTCATCAGGTTCAAAGCCGTTTTCACGCTGCATGCGCGCGCTTAACCAGTGCTGTTGAATCTGTTGAATGCGCACACGTTGAAAAGCCACCGCCGCCGCGAGGCGTTGCCGATCGTCGAACCAAAAGCTGACCCAATGCTGCAGATATTCGGTAGGGCGATATTCACTTTGGGAGCTTAGCCAGGAAACGGCGGTTTCGACTTCATTACCCGCATACAGCGGCGTGCCACCGCCGCCGCAAAAACCGATCAGCACACCCGCTTTGGCAAATTCACGCATCGCCGCCTGAGTGATTGAGGTACCGGTCCCCAGCATCACCACGGAGGTATTGGCGATGGGGATATTCCAATAGAGAGATTGTTTGCCTTCATCCGTGACATATTCAACCCGCCCGCCGTTCACTAATACCCGGCAGTATTGTAAATAGTAAATATTGGCGCGTTTTGAATGCAGAATGGTTTTTAAATCAGAAGGGGAAAATTGATTACTCATGAAATAGTAACATCCCTATTTTTGGCTGAGTCACAAAGCCAGCTTACATGCAGCTTGAAGTATCACGGGTATAGCATGACTCCCTCATAAAATAGGGTGATGAAAGTTAAGTTTTCATTTAAATCGGAAAAAGGGAATATCGCCTAAAACCAATATTCCCTTTCTTTATCAGCTTAAATCCGCACCATTACTGGCAATAACCTTCTTATACCAGTAAAACGATTTCTTTCTGGTTCTGGCTAAGCTGCCATTCCCTTGATCGTCACGATCGACATAGACAAAGCCATAGCGTTTGCTCATTTCCCCGGTAGAAGCAGAAACCAGATCGATGCAGCCCCAGGAGGTATAACCCATCACCGGAATACCGTCGCTGATCGCATCCGCCATTGCTTTAATATGCTCGCGCAAATAGCTGATGCGGTAGTCGTCGTCAATTTCACCTTGTTCGTTGATTTCGTCTTTCGCACCCAAGCCGTTTTCCACCAGGAACAGCGGTTTCTGGTAGCGGTCATACATCATGTTCATGGTGATACGCAGGCCCAGAGGATCGATCCCCCAGCCCCAATCGCTGGCCTGGATATGCGGGTTTTTCAGCGATTTAACCACGTTGGCGGCGCTGCTGTTGTGCTCGTTCATCTCTGCCGAGGCACAGCGTGAGGCGTAATAGCTGAACGAGACAAAATCGACGCTGTTTTTGAGGATCTCCGCGTCGCCCGGTTCCATTTCGACGGCGATGCCTTTTTCCCTGAACAGGCGCTGGGTGTACGAAGGGTAAGCTCCGCGCGCCTGAACGTCGATAAAGAACAGGTTTTCGCGGTCTTTTTCCAGCGCGGCCCACACGTCTTCCGGTTTGCACGACCAAGGGTAGAAATTGCCACCGGCCAGCATGCAGCCGACCTGATTGTGCGGGTTAACCTCGTGAGCAATTTTCGTTACCAACGCGCTCGCCAACAGTTCGTGGTGCGCGGCCTGATATTTCACTTGCTCTTGATTATCGCCCGGTTCGAATACCAGGCCCGCGCCGGAGAACGGGCTGTGCAGCAGGATGTTGATTTCATTGAACGTCAGCCAGTATTTCACCAGCCCATCGAACGCTTCAAAGCAGGTGCGGGCGTAATGGGTGAAAAAACCCACCATTTGCCGGTTGCGCCACGAGCCGTATTCGCGCACCAAATGCATCGGCACATCGAAATGGCACAGCGTCACCAGCGGTTCAATGCCGTGTTTTTTGCATTCGGCGAACACATCGCGGTAGAAGGCAATGCCCTCGGCATTCGGCACGGTTTCATCGCCGTTGGGGAAAATACGGCTCCAGGCGATCGAGGTACGAAATACGCTGAAGCCCATTTCCGCCATTAGGGCGATATCGTCTTTATAACGATGATAAAAATCGATGCCCTGGTGGCTCGGGTAGAACTCATCTTCACGCAGGGCAAAGCGTTTTTCCTGGCCCAGTTTGACCGCCAGCCGATCTTTACCGTGAGGGATCATATCCACCGTGGTCAGCCCTTTGCCGCCTGCAAGATAAGCGCCTTCGGCCTGGTTGGCAGCGAGAGCACCACCCCATAAAAAATCTGCGGGGAAAACAGATGCTGACATAAGATACCTCTTGTTAATTAGTTACAGACAACTCGGATGCAGGTTTGGCTTTTTCGCTTTCCGCCTCTTCGGTGACGGGAATGTCTTCAAACCCCATCAGCAGCGTGAGGACGAAGGAAAGTACGATCGCCAGGATCATCACGCCAAATACCCAGACGATAGTCATCGGGTTGGCCGGATCGAAAAACTGCACGCTGGTGAACAGACCTGGCGAGGCCATCGAGTGGCTTGCCAATCCTGCTACTCCGGCCACGCCGCCGCAGACAAAGCCGCTGATCAACGCCGCGATCAGCGGGCGTTTCAAGCGTATTGCCACGCCGTAAAGCGCCGGTTCAGAAATACCGGCAACAATGGCGGATGCCGCTGCGGCCAGCGCCGTCTGGCGCAGTTCCGGGTTTTTGGTACGCCAGGCCACCGCCAGCGATGAGCCGCCCAGTGAAAGATTGGCACCAATTTCTGACGGCATGACCATGCCCTCTTTGCCGGTTTCCGCAATGGTCTGAATAATGGTTGGGGTGAACACGCGGTGCATCCCGGTCATCACCAGCAACGGCCACAGCCCGCCCATAATGGCGACGGATAACCAGCCCAGATAGCTATGAATGGTGTAGACCAGCGCCGAAATCCCGCTACCGATCCAGATGCCCAACGGCCCAACCAGCAGGATGGCGATCGGTGCCGAAACCAGCACAATCAGCATCGGTTTGAGGAAGTTTTTGGTCACGGCTGGCGTGATGCGATCGATCCATTTTTCAATGTAAGAGAGCAGCCAGGTCATGAACAATGCCGGGATCACCGTGTAGGTGTACTTCACCGCGGTGACCGGTAGGCCGATAAATTCAACCTGCTGGCCCTGCGCGGCTTTGGCCATCAGATCGATAAAGGTCGGATGCACCAGCACCCCGGCAATGGCGATCGCCAGCGACAGGTTGGTTTTGAATTTTATGGCGGCGGAAGCGGCCACCATCACCGGCAGGAAGAAGAATGCGCCATCGCCGATCACGTTGAGAATAATCAGCGTTGAGGAGTCTTTGCCGAAGACGCCGGTCATATTCAGGATCATGGCGAGCAATTTCACCATCGATCCGCCGATGATCGCCGGGATCAGCGGCGACATGGTGCCGATCAGCGCGTCCAGGATCCCTGCCCCAATGCGTTTCAGAGTGATTTTGTTTTTTTCTGGCGCAGGCCGCTGGGCTACCGCCCCTTCTGGCAGCAGTTTCAGCACTTCGGCATAGGCTTGTGAAACCGTATTGCCAATGATCACCTGGCACTGGTTTTCGCTTCTCACCACGCCCAACACACCGCTGATGGCCTTGAGTTTTGCGCTATCAACCACGCTATCGTCGTTAAGCACAAAGCGTAAGCGCGTCATGCAATGCGTCACCACCGCGACGTTACTCGCCCCCCCAACTGCATCCACTATCGATCTTGATACCGCCGCATAATTCTTTGACATGAGGACTACTCTCATAGATAGGTAACCGGTTCCACATAAGAGTGAAAACATTGCGGTTAAATATCAATTTATAATTTTTTTTATTGTCTGTTTTGTGAAGGTGATCTAATTGAAGCGGTGATGCAAGGTGGGTACCCCGCTCAACGGCGTGAGCGGGGCCGAAGAAGGTTAGCGCTTTTCTCGGGCGGCGCGTCGATACAGCGTGCTGCGGGCGATACCTAGCGCCTGAGCCGCTTTACTGACGTTACCGTTATAGCGTTCAAGGGTTGCTGCAATCACCCGGTCATCATGCTGATGCAGGGCAACCTGGGGCGGAACCTGTTTAGGCCGGTATTTTTCTGGCAAAGCTTCGCAGTTCAGCACCTCATGGTCATCCGCCAGAGCGAGCAGCACCTTGAGCACGCTTCTTAGTTCACGCACGTTGCCCGGCCAATCGTAATTTGCCAACGTTTGCAGCAGTGCAGGGGCGAGTTGGATACCGCGCTCCACACCGCCCAGCTCCTGCCACAGTTGCGTGATAAAAACCGGTAAAGAGGGCCATTCACGCAGCGGGGGCAGCGTCAGGGAAAACTCCTGTAACCGGTAGAGCAGATCTTCGCGGAACTCGCCTTCGGCTACCCGTTGATTGAGATCCCGGTGAGTGGCAGAGATAACCGTAAAGTTGACCGGCCAACTGCGGCTGGAACCCAGCGGTGCCACCTCTTTTTCCTGCAACACCCGCAGCAGGCGGGTTTGCAGCGCTAATGGCATATCGCCAATTTCATCCAGAAACAGCACGCCGCCGTCCGCTTCGCGGATCTTGCCGATATAGCCGTTCTTGTTAGCCCCGGTAAACGCCCCCGGCTGATAGCCAAACAGCTCCGACTCAATCAGCGGTTCTGGGATCGCCGCGCAGTTAATAGCCACAAATTTCCCCTCTCGCCACTGGCTTTGCTGATGCAGCGCCCGGCTGACGTACTCTTTGCCGCTGCCCGTTTCACCGTGAATACACAGAGACACCCCCGCATTCAACAGCCGTACCAGTTTATGAGTGTTATCAGGCAGGGAAAGTGAAACATCGGGCGCGGCAACCGAGGCTACCGCAACGTGGGTGCGGGCCGGTGCGCGCAGGCGGCAAAAATAGCGCTGCTGGTGATGAGTGAGGATCGGCTGCGGAACGCTGTTGGCTTGCTGCTCGCCATAAGGAAAAAGCTGCTGGAAGGTGAGTGAGCCAAAACGATCGGCGCTCAGTTGCAGCTCACGCATAGCCAAACGGTTCGCCGCCATCAGCACGTTGCCTGAGAAAACCAGCAGCATCTCCGCAGCGCTATCAATCCCCTGCACCTGTGGATGCAGGCTCATCAGCCACTGATCCGGTTGCAGACTCTGCTTCACCCACAGCGATTCAATCTGCTGCGCGGCTTCTTTGATCCAGGCCAGCGTATAGGGGTGGGGATAATGCGCTGGCCCGGAAATATCCAGCACGCCAGCAATCTGCCCATTGGGCGCTTGCAGCGTCATGGCGGCGCAGTACAACCCCTGATTGCAGGTGAGATAGTGCTGATGGGCAAAAATTTCACAGCCATCATCAATCGCCAGCGCCGTGCCGATGGCATTGGTGCCACGGCCACATTCGCTCCACAGGTTGCCGGGTGCCAGCGCAAAGCGTTGGGCCTTTTGCAGTGCCCGCATATCACCGAAGGTGTTCAGTATCAGGCCGCTGGCGTCGGAAAGAACCACGACGGATTGCTTATCGGCGATTTTTTCTGCCAAGGCTTTAACCGTGGGATGGGCAAATTGCTGCAACGCGGCGTTACTCGCCAGCACGTCAGCCAGTTCTGCCTGACGAAGACGCGGGAAATCATCGGCAATACGGCTTAAGCCATAGAGTTCGCTGCGCAACCAGGAGTCATTAAGCAACGGCGTATCGACGGTGATGGCTGTGCTGATGGCTGACGAATTTCCCCGCATTGGTGACCTCATCTCTGCCTAGAAGTGTTGCAATATTGTATCCATTACGTTCTATCGGTGTTGCGATTTGCAACACAAATGGCAGATTCTTCCCTTTTGCTACGTAGCCCTAGCAAGTCAGTTGATTTTAATTTACTGATTTTAAATAAAATTTCACTTTAAACGGCCATCATGAAAAGAATGGCACGGCGGCTGCAATAGTCATAGCGCAACCGCAATATGCCCGTAGCGGTTGCCACACTCTGATAGCGATACCCTACATAAGGAGTTTGCGATGCGTTACGCACATCCCGGCACGCCGGATTCATTGGTTTCTTTCAAAGCGGCTTACGGCAACTACATTGGTGGCAAATTCGTAGAACCGCTCGGTGGCCAATATTTTATGAACACTTCGCCTGTGAATGGCAGTGACATTGCGCAGTTCCCTCGCTCCGATGCCCAGGATATTAATGCTGCATTGGATGCCGCACACCTGGCCGCTGACGCCTGGGGAAAAACCAGCGTGCAGCATCGTTCCACGCTGCTGTTGCGGGTGGCCGATCGTATTGAAGCCAATCTGGAATATCTCGCGGTTGCAGAAAGCTGGGATAACGGGAAACCGATTCGTGAAACCCTGAACGCCGACCTGCCGCTGGCGATCGATCACTTCCGTTATTTTGCCGGTTGCCTGCGAGCACAGGAAGGTAGCGCGGCCGAGATCGATGAACATACCGTTGCCTATCACTTCCATGAACCCTTGGGTGTGGTAGGCCAGATTATCCCTTGGAACTTCCCTCTGTTAATGGCAGCGTGGAAGCTGGCTCCGGCCTTGGCGGCGGGCAACTGCGTGGTGCTGAAACCAGCGGAGCAGACGCCGCTGGCCATTACGCTGCTGATGGAGCTGATCGGCGATCTGTTCCCCGCAGGCGTGCTCAACGTGGTGCAGGGCTACGGCCGCGAGGCGGGTGAAGCGCTGGCGACCAGCAAACGTATCGCCAAAATTGCCTTCACCGGTTCAACGCCGGTTGGCCGCCACATTATGGCCTGTGCGGCGGAGAATATTATTCCTTGTACCGTCGAGCTGGGCGGTAAATCACCGAACATCTATTTTGCCGATGTGATGGACGCCGAACCGGAGTTTATCGAGAAAGCGGTTGAAGGCCTGGTGCTCGGCTTCTTTAACCAGGGTGAAGTCTGTACCTGCCCGTCGCGCGCCCTGATCCATGAGTCCATTTACGCCCCCTTTATGGAGCGCGTGATGGCAAAAGTTAAAAACATCCGCCGTGGCGATCCGCTGGATACCGACACCATGATCGGCGCACAGGCTTCTCAGCAGCAGTTTGACAAAATCCTCTCCTATATCGATATCGCCCGTAATGAAGGGGGGCAAATCCTGACCGGCGGCGGGAAAGCCAGCATCACGCCTGCGCTGGATAACGGCTTCTATATTCAACCCACGCTGATCAAAGGGAGCAACCAGATGCGTTGTTTCCAGGAAGAGATTTTTGGCCCGGTAATCGGCATCACCACCTTCAAAGACGAAGCAGAAGCGCTGGCTATCGCCAACGAAACCCAATTCGGCTTGGGTGCCGGCGTCTGGACCCGTGATACCAACCTGGCTTACCGCATGGGGCGCAGCATCAAAGCGGGCCGCGTCTGGACCAACTGTTATCACGTCTATCCGGCCCATGCGGCATTTGGTGGTTATAAGCAATCGGGCGTTGGCCGTGAAACGCACAAGATGGCGTTAAACCAGTACCAACAAACTAAAAACCTGCTGGTCAGCTATAGCACAGCCCCCTTAGGTTTGTTCTAAGCCCATTCTACTTTTAAGGATTGAAAGATGAATACAATGAAAGCCGCGGTGGTTAAAGCGTTTGGAGAACCGTTGGTGATTGAACAGGTGCCGATCCCGAAAGCCGGGCCGGGCCAGCTGTTAGTGAAGATTGTTGCCACCGGCGTTTGCCATACCGACTTGCACGCCGCCGAAGGTGACTGGCCGGTCAAGCCACAGCCACCGTTCATTCCCGGCCATGAAGGCGTGGGCTATGTGGTGGCGGTGGGCGAAGGCGTAAAGCATATCAAGGAAGGGGATCGGGTAGGAGTACCCTGGCTGTACTCCGCCTGTGGCCACTGCGAACACTGCCTGGACAGTTGGGAAACCCTGTGCCACTCGCAGCAAAATGCCGGTTATTCGGTGAATGGCAGCTTCGCGGAATATTGCCTTGCGGACGCTAACTATGTCGGCATCCTGCCAGATAACGTTGAATACCACGAGATCGCGCCAATTCTCTGCGCTGGCGTCACGGTCTATAAAGGCCTGAAAATGACCGAAACCAAACCGGGTGACTGGGTGGTGGTTTCGGGTATTGGCGGGCTCGGCCATATGGCGATTCAGTATGCGGTTGCCATGGGGCTGAACGTGGCGGCGGTGGACATCGACGATGACAAACTGGCGTTTGCCAAGCGTTTAGGGGCCAGCGTGGTGGCGAATGCCAAGCAGGTCGATCCGGCCAAGGTATTCCATGAAAGCTTCGGCGGCGCACACGGCGTGCTGGTAACAGCCGTCTCGCCAAAAGCCTTCGAGCAGGCCATCGGCACCCTACGCCGCGGCGGCACCATGGTGTTGAACGGGCTGCCTCCGGGCACCTTTGACCTGTCGATTTTCAATATGGTGCTGGACGGCATTACCGTGCGCGGTTCAATTGTCGGCACCCGCAAAGATCTACAGGAAGCCCTCGATTTTGCCGGGCGGAATAAAGTGGCGGCAAATATCAGCGTTGAGCCCCTGAGCAACATCAACGATATTTTTGCCCGCATGCACGCTGGTAAAATAGAAGGACGTATCGTGGTCGATTTGGCGTTATAAAGCACCGAGATCATCCGGCAGATAATCAAGCAGGTATCGCCTTTGGCTGTACCTGCTTTTTTTTGGGTATATACTCGTCATACTTCAAGTCGCATGGGTGTTGGCTGCGTCCGTTCGCACCAGTCGCATAGTTATCTATGCTCCTAGCGACTCTCGGACTGGCCGCCTACATGCAACTTGAATTATTTAGAGTATAGAATGTACGTCATTGTCAAAAAGCCAGGAAATACCTATGTCTACCATGCAGGAAGTGGCCAAGAAAGCAGGCGTCTCTAAAGCCACTGTTTCACGTGTTCTTTCCGGCAAAGGATACGTCAGCGAAGCAACGAAAGATCAGGTATACAAAGCCATCGAAGAAGCGGGGTATCGCCCCAATCTGCTGGCGAGAAATCTGGCCACCAATAAATCGCAATGTATTGGCCTGGTAGTGACCAATACGCTCTACAACGGCAGTTATTTCAGCGAGCTGCTTTCCCAGGCGGCGCAAAAACTGGAAGACAATGGTCGCCAGCTGATTCTGGTGGATGGCAAACACAGCGCCGAAGAAGAACAGGCAGCGATTCAATTCCTGCTCGATTTGCGCTGCGATGCCATCATCATCTACCCACGCTTCTTAACCATCGATGTGATGGACGACATCATCGAGCAGCATAAACAGCCGATTATGGTGGTGAACAGAAGGCTGAGGAAACACCAAAGCCACTGTATTTGCTGCGACCATAAAGGTGCCAGCTTTAACGCGACTCGATACCTGATTGAACGGGGCCACCGCGATATCGCTTTTATCACCGGCTCACTGGATTCACCCACCGCCATTGAGCGGCTTTCTGGTTATAAAGAAGCGTTAAATCAACATGCTATTGCTATGCAGGATAACCTGATCATCAAAGGGAAGTGGACGCCAGCCAGCGGTGCCGCAGCGGTAGAATCTTTGCTGAACGATAAAATAACCTTTAGTGCGGTGCTCGCCAGTAATGACGATATGGCCGTTGGTGTTATCAAGCAATTAAACCAGGCGGCGATTGCCGTGCCCCATCAAGTCTCGGTGATCGGTTTCGATAATATCCCTACCGCACCGTACCTGATCCCGGCACTTTCCAGCGTTAAGGACCCGGTCAGCGCGATGATGAATGAAGTGATCGACCGGCTGGTTTCCATGCTCGACGGCGGGTATTTGTCCAAAGACAACATGTTCACCTCGGAGTTGCTGGTCCGGGATTCGGTGGAAAATGGGCCTTTTTGGGGGGAGTAATACTTATTGCGCACCTGATTATAGTTTGGGATCTGTGGCGATAAATATGCTCTTTACAAGGCTTGGTAACCGGCCTTTTTATAAACTGCCTGTGCGGCAGCATAGAGATTATTCCCGCTGGTACGTTTTTTGGCGTTCTGCGTGGTACCGGTTTATCCCCACTAGCGCGGGGAACACACGGGTTTATCGCATATTCCACGATGTTTAAACGGTTTATCCCCGCTGGCGCGGGGAACACGTAGATTGAGGCGTAGAACCTGGGGGCACAACCGGTTTATCCCCGCTGGCGCGGGGAACACAGCAGGCATGGTTACCCCCTCCATTTGCATGGCGGTTTATCCCCGCTGGCGCGGGGAACACGACAAAAACATCGTCGCCTGGGTTTATGGTTCCGGTTTATCCCCGCTGGCGCGGGGAACACTGACCAAATCTTTTTTGTTTCGCATGTCCATCCGGTTTATCCCCGCTGGCGCGGGGAACACCACTCGCGGCAGACGGTGTAAGCAATATGAAACGGTTTATCCCCGCTGGCGCGGGGAACACAATGCCTCTTCCGGGGTGATGTATTTTTTCTGCGGTTTATCCCCGCTGGCGCGGGGAACACCCTGACCGGGCGGCGTAGATATCTGCCATCGCCGGTTTATCCCCGCTGGCGCGGGGAACACGGTGCCCATCGTAGGAATGCCACGCGCACGGGCGGTTTATCCCCGCTGGCGCGGGGAACACTAATAGTCAGTTTTAGCAGCGTCGCAGGAACGCGGTTTATCCCCGCTGGCGCGGGGAACACGGGTAGAGCATGAAATTGGTGAAAAACGTCACCGGTTTATCCCCGCTGGCGCGGGGAACACCCTTCAAATCATGGGCCAGCGATGAACTGGCCCGGTTTATCCCCGCTGGCGCGGGGAACACACGACATACCACGCGATGAATACACGCGTGCGCGGTTTATCCCCGCTGGCGCGGGGAACACGGTAAAAAGTTTGATGCATACCATGCCGAGCCCGGTTTATCCCCGCTGGCGCGGGGAACACGGTAAAAAGTTTGATGCATACCATGCCGAGCCCGGTTTATCCCCGCTGGCGCGGGGAACACAGCGCTCGACATTCTCGCGGATCATGTCTCCGCGGTTTATCCCCGCTGGCGCGGGGAACACATGGTTACCCCTTCCTTAATGTCACCCTGGGCCGGTTTATCCCCGCTGGCGCGGGGAACACATAAATGCGGAAAGGTTGTTTTTAGCAAATACCGGTTTATCCCCGCTGGCGCGGGGAACACTGCCGCCTGGCCGATTCAGCGCGAAACGGTGGCGGTTTATCCCCGCTGGCGCGGGGAACACATGCGTTTTTTGGTGTACAGATCGCGGAACTGCGGTTTATCCCCGCTGGCGCGGGGAACACTATTCGCGGACATTCGCGATGAAGAGCATGTGCGGTTTATCCCCGCTGGCGCGGGGAACACGCGAACTGCTCATTGCCGATCCAGTCCATTTTCGGTTTATCCCCGCTGGCGCGGGGAACACGGCACTGGGTACATTCTGACATCAGTATCAGGCGGTTTATCCCCGCTGGCGCGGGGAACACTGATAGTCTGGCTACCTGTCCAGGTGAACAGGCGGTTTATCCCCGCTGGCGCGGGGAACACTTCGGCAGTGACGAACTACATGTTCGCCTGTACGGTTTATCCCCGCTGGCGCGGGGAACACTTTTTTGATCTACTCGCTAGATTTTTGCAAAACGGTTTATCCCCGCTGGCGCGGGGAACACTTGGTGGTACTGGACGACTGGCCCGATTTATCCGGTTTATCCCCGCTGGCGCGGGGAACACTTGACGCACTGAGCGAAGACGGTAAGCACCAGCGGTTTATCCCCGCTGGCGCGGGGAACACGGATTAAACCGGTAACCCGTCACCCCGTTAATCGGTTTATCCCCGCTGGCGCGGGGAACACATATGGTGACATCCGGCTATCTTGGTGGCGGCCGGTTTATCCCCGCTGGCGCGGGGAACACTGATAGATGGCACATTTGATGTGCAGCAATGCCGGTTTATCCCCGCTGGCGCGGGGAACACAAAATTTGTAATGACAGAAGATGAATTTGAGTCGGTTTATCCCCGCTGGCGCGGGGAACACTCTACCGAAGCCTGATATCCGCACGTTAAAAGCGGTTTATCCCCGCTGGCGCGGGGAACACGGTGTTGTCCGTGGCACGAAAGACGGTCAGCGCGGTTTATCCCCGCTGGCGCGGGGAACACTGGCGTGTTCTTAACCCATATAGTGCCTCTGACGGTTTATCCCCGCTGGCGCGGGGAACACTCTAAAACTATATTACTGTTTTATAATACTTTTTTAGACACATTAAAATCTACCAACTTTCCTCATTTTTTAAAGAACGTTAACTCATTGATTTTACGATGGTAAAAAAGACACCAATCTTAATCCATCCAGTTCTACCGGCATACGTCGGTTTTCCCCCCAAGTTTGAAAATCGAAACCAGACTCACTATTTGCAGCCCAAGCCATTACGACGTTACCTGCATCAGCCAACAAGGTGATCTGTTGCCAGATCATTTCTCTCACTTTTCGCGAAGTATCGCCAACATAGACACCTGCTCTGATTTCCAATAACCATACAGCAAGCCGCCCGCGCAAACGCGGTGGTACATTTTCAGTTACCACGACTAACATTCCCATTAGCTGTGACTCCTGTGACCAATATCTCCTAAAGACGCAGGCTCTGGTATCGCTGGGGGTTGTGCATCTTCGTAGGGTTTTGGCACCTCAATCTCGCCAGCAGAAAGTACCTCCTCAATGAGAGGGATCAGCCGCGCCAACGTTTTCTGGCTGCGGAAAATGTCCCGACAAGCTAAACGGACTGTTTTATCAGGAGTGATAGGATGCTGAGCTGCGATTTCAAAAGCTTTAGGGACGACACCTTCGAACTTAATAATATCTGCAATATCATAGACAAATGACAATGGTTTACCGGTATGAACAAAACCAATGGCTGGGGCATAACCTGCTGCCAATACCGCTGCTTCGGTGATGCCATATAAGCAAGAAGTTGCTGCACTAATACACCGATTAACAATATCTCCCTTTTCCCAATCTTTTGGATCGTAACGTCGCCCGTTCCATTTCACCCCATAACGCTGAGCCAACAACACGTAAGTTTGTTTGACACGAGCACCTTCAATACCACGTAACTGTTCTACTGAACGTCGACTCGGTGCAGGCTCACCAAAACGTAATTCAAACATTTTACGTACCACTTTCAGGCGCAATTCTTCATCCAGTGCCAACTTTGCCTGATATAACAAGCGATCGGAACGCGCTCCGCCGGGTTGCCCGCTGGCATACATCCGTACCCCTGCTTCCCCCACCCAAACGAGCAATGTTCCGGTTACTGCAGCAAGCCTCACCGCAGCATGTGAAACTCGAGTACCCGGCTCAAGCATAATACAAGCAATAGACCCCAACGGAATATGGGTACGAATACCGGTTTTATCTATCAGAACGAACGCACCATCAACGACATCTATCTGGCCATATTGCAGAAATATCATTGAAGTGCGGTCTTTCAGCGGGATAGGATTCAGAGGTACATAGCTCATTGACTTATCCTCGCTTGATCATGAATAAACCGCAGCCGAGTGACTTACTTTTCCCTAATCCACTGCAAAGCATGTTCAAAAATGTCTCAGGCTCAGTAACCTTCAAAAAGCCAGAATAATCTACCCAACTAAAAGTGATGGGGTTTTGCCCTTCATGGCGAATAAACCTTTGCTGCTGATGGGCAACAACATTGGATAAATTATTCATATTGGGAACAAGGCCAAATCCTCGTTGTACCCCTTGCTTCACTAACCATTCCTGAGCCGCTTGCTCTTGCAACTCCCACCATTTTTCTGCTGGAACACCCTGTTTTTTGGCGTGAAACTTAGCATCCATCAATACATCACTGCGTTTATTATTACGGGTAACCACCGGATTAGCCCGTAAACAAAAACTCAGGTGCATTCCTTCATTTATCTGTGGAGAAAAAGGTTTGGTTTCAACGTTCAGTAGATTATGGTCTTGTCGCGGTTTATTTTTAGACAACACGTAAAATAACCCTTGTGCCGCAGAATACTCCTGACGGAAGAGGTAATTTCTCTGCTGGTCTTGCGGGAATAATTGCCACAACCACTGATGACAGGCATAGGGCTGCTCAGCACTTAACCACTTTTGCATCATCGCAGCATTTAGCCTGCGCAAATCTAACGTAACGCGTGAAAGAAACATTACTCGTTCCTCCCATATTTACCACAATGCTGTATTCTTGTGGCGAATTGCCAACGCTTGCGGCTAATAGGTTGATCATAACGCTGATGTGACTCAATAAGTTCCATTTGTTCCTCATCCCCTTCCCAGTAACAAATAGCCGCTGAGTTTTTTTCATGGAAGAGTAATGCTAAATCCTCTTCTAAATGCTCTTCAGCCTCACGAAATACCTCCACCAAATTCCCTTCGACGATCTTCGGCGACAATGGCAACGCCAAAGGGCAAGACTTTCGCCCCAAATATAAAGGAAATATGGGCCTCGCTAATGCCTGAGCCAAGATTTCCAACGTTTCCGGTGCATTTAGCGTTTGACTTACCGCAATCAAATAATAAGCGTCACAACGATATTCTCGGGATGAAAGCATTGTCCCTATATCGTCGGGCATGATAGTTAACTCATCACGCCGGGTGTAATAAATACGCTTTTTATTTTCCCTCGGAACATCAATCGTATGGTAATCACGCAACCACTGTTCCCGTGAGGACAGCGGCAACACGGCGAGATGATAATGCTGATTAAATTGATTCAGGCGCTCTTCCTGCTCTCTGGTGATCCCTAAAGCCGCCGCCAGTAATCCTAACAACGCCGAGCGCGTTGGAATCACCTCGGTATGTCTGACCTCGCCAACTGCCGCCGCCCCCCAGGATGCCAAGGGTGCGTACAGCTGGAATAATAGATAACGGGACATACAATCTCCTTATTGGCCGATAAAATCCAACAGTTCCGATAATGACCCTTCTCCAGACTCCACATTTATCACGTAGCGGCGATCTGCACATGCACCATAGGCATGATCGAATTTCTTATATTGTTCTGCTAAGCAGTGAATGGCCTCAGCAACCTGATTATCACTGCGCACCGGATTAAAAAATGCTACCGCAAGAGAGCGCGGCTGTTGTGCCCCAATCTCAGCCAACACATAAGAAGCATAAGCACGTGAAGCAAAACTGTTTTGTTTGCCCGTGGGCGATACCGTGATGGCCGTTTCGGCCAACGCCCTTAGCGTACGTTTAACCAATTCTTCATCGCCATTGAGATTTTTTAATAGCAGATCGCGGCTGATGCAGATATAGCTGTAAAACAACGCGGAAGCAAAGCCCTGCTCCCCCATATGTGCCGAACCGGCGTCCTCTTCTTTGCGGTTTAAATCATCCACCGCAGTAAAGAAATCCTCCTCAATGGTGACAGCACTCACACCTATAGCGTGAGCTACCTGGCAGGCGGCTTCAACATTAAAACCCGGCGTTGACGCCAGCATTCTACCGAATAGCGCGATGTCAACACCGCTGGCCTGCGCCCGTAACAGTTTTAATTCATCTTCCTGCGGCTCTCTGCCTTCCTCTGCTAACAGCGCGACCAACTGATTGATCTGTTGCTGCTCATCCGGGCTGATATGCACCAGTTGCTCAATATCCAGATTGACCAGTTTATCTTTGGGATCTTTTTCATTTTTAAGCTTACCGAACTGCCCTGCTATTTTAGTTGCAATAGCCAACGCTAATTTCTCAGCCACTGCTTTATCCAGCAGCTTTTGATAAACCTCTCGGCCTAAACGGCGAGTGCGCACACCGATATTGCCACTTAATGCCTGTTCAAATTTTTCAGAAATACGCCACGCGCGTTTCAGGCTTTGAGAAGAGACACGCAGGCGCTCCATCCCACCCATAATCGCTGTTTTCGGGCGCCCAGTATCGTCACGGTTTAAATTAGCCGGTGCATAGGCAGTTAATAAATGGATCTGAATAAATGTCGTCATTTTAATATCCTTATTGATAGCTAATTTTTTTCCGCGGCCATTAAATATTCGCTCGACCAACGAACATCATTACGTTTAAACGGGTTGATTTCTAAAGCCTGATGCCCTTGGCGAGCGTGCCACTCTTGCATCCAAAGGAGAATACCATCGGCTAAAGAGGTGATATTTA
This sequence comes from Serratia sp. HNCC26DJ206, assembly GCF_057180605.1. Classification (NCBI taxonomy): domain Bacteria; kingdom Pseudomonadati; phylum Pseudomonadota; class Gammaproteobacteria; order Enterobacterales; family Yersiniaceae; genus Serratia; species Serratia sp. HNCC26DJ206. The sequence goes on along the minus strand of NZ_JBXUGP010000029.1, from coordinate 43,233 downwards.
CCCCTTCATCACCACGCAGCTTTACTGCCCGGATTAATTGTGCGCATAACTCTTCAGGCTGCCTAGCCTGTAGTAAGCGATTAAAACGTAATGATGAAAGGCAGGGTTTCCCTTTTAAATCCGCCCCCAATTGTGCCGCAAAGCTCCGCTGATTGTTGATGCGCCGTGCATGTGCTGCTACTGATGCAAAGATCGCCAGAGCTAAAATATCGCTCTGCTTAACTTCCAGCACCTTCTCCAGTTTATTGAGTAAAGCACGGTAGCCTTGAGTGGTAATAACCTGATAAATACTTTTCGCACGCCGTAATTCGGCACGCCAAACGCGCCCATTAAAAGGTTTACTATGGTCACGCTGCTGTAAGTCATTAAACCACCCATTCACGATATCTTTAGCGGCCTGGCTGTAAATGACCAATTCCTGACTTGTATTGCTATCAAGCATCTTGTACCTCCTTGCTGATCACCATCAACGATTTGAGTTCCTTCAACACTTTTTGTTTGTTGTACTCTTTATCCAGCCGACGTCGTGCGCTGAGAACACGCAGGAGTTCTGGTGCAGAATCAGGGTTGGCAAGGGTTTTGGTATCAAACATGCCGAAGATATGCTGATATAACGCCGTGCTCCAACTCAGCAACGCGTCACAGGTCTGCGGTAACTGCCGATGGGGATCCTGCACTAAATAGGGTAATAGAGTGCGGAAATAACCCTCGGTTTCCTGCCAATAGGCAATATCAACGGCGCTGAAATCTCCTTTAGCCTCTTTTGGCGTATTAAACCAGGCTTCTTTCAGTGCCATGCGTAATAACGATAAACCACCAGAAGCCAAGCTAATCACTAACTCGATCGTCTCTACCAAAACAGGGGCATCTGTTGTGGTCGCCACCAGCAGCGGCAAACGATGCTGATACCAGCAACGCGCCTTCGCATTGTCCATATCATAACCAAAGCACCAGAGACCGGTTTTCTCTCTAACCCTGCGCCCGGTGATGATTTGTTCCTGCACCACTTTAGCCGGTAGAGTCCGGTTGAATTTATCCTCGCCGCCTAACACCAAACCGAGCCAATCCTTGTAAGCTAAGCCACCCGGCTGCCCTTTTAATGCCAGCAGCGGAGAGCCATCCTTCAAAGCCTGACGGTAGGGGGATAACGGATGTATCCATCCGTCATACTGTACGCCATAATTTTTATTGCGTATTTGCGTCAGCAAGGCAGCATTTTCCTCGCCACAAATATCGCAATAACCTGGTTCAATTTGGCTAAAGTCGATCTCAACACGCCGTGGCATCCCCCAATAAGCCTGTAGCGGATGGGAGTTTTCCGGCGTTACGCTATTGCCAGCCTTTTCACTGGAACGGGTTGCCACAAGCCAAGGGAAAATTAGCGGTAAATCTGCCGCTGTTGGCCGTTTTTCCTGCGGGATTACGTTAAGCCAGAGCTTTTGCCACAACGGGCGATTGGCGTTTTGCGGCATCATCAGCGTGGTCATCGGCCCGCCACCGCGCATGCTGGTACGAAACCCCGCGCCAGCCGCCGGAGAATTGGTTTGCACCGTGAACAGGGCCATTGCGGCACAGTGGGGGCAGATATGTTGGTAATAACTGCGTTTAACGAAATGATCTTTGTTGAGTTTGAGCGTATTACCGCCAGGGGAATCAATGAACAGGCCAGAAATTGGCGAGTGGTCGGTTTCCAACGTGGTGAAGTCCTGCAAAAAGGCCGGTTTCTCTGGGCCGAACTGCATGGCGCATTCCACCATCGCTAATGCCTGTGGCCATAATTGGGTGTCAAATCCATGCTCCCAAATCTCTTCCCAATCCTCTTCATCTTCTGGCGCATAGGTGGTCTGTAACAAGCCAATCAAGAACTGATAGGCTGCCCCCTGAAAATCAGCACGGGGATAAGCAAGATCGATGATGTCATCATCGGCTAACTGCAGTGGAGAAATCTTCTGATGCTGCCCGGCTTTGTTAATGACCGGTAACCAAGGTTCTTTCACAAGTGAAAACATCACAACCTCCATATTGTTGCCCCTTCCCTGGGGCCGTATGCTAGTTTTTCTTACCTTTCAGAGTGATAGTCGCTTTTTTACAGGGTGTTCTGACCTGACCTTTATCGACCAATTCTCGTAACCTGTATTAACGGGGTCCATTTCAGTATCCCTGCTATAACCACACAATACATGGTGTAAAATAATTACAAGATTGCAGATTTAGAATAAACCATAATTTATTTTATTCTTGTCAGGATTTTATCAATACACTAGCCTGTCGGCGCTAAAACATGCGCTCCCCGCGTCAGCGGGGATAAACCTATTGCTGATTCAAAAAAAACCGTTCCCCGCGTCAGCGGGGATTAACCCAAAAGCCCCTGCGTTTTACTGTAATAACTGGCCTCACGCTCCAGTAATAGCACTATTCCTGCAAATACATGGTTCTGCGTTTTAAAACGCTCCAGTTCATCCTCTGCTAGCTGCGGCAATGCTTTACAATGCTGACGCCACCAGCTTTCACGCACCTGAAGGCGGCTTTTTTCCCATGGGAAGTCATCAACATCGGCATAAGGTACGATCTCACCGCCTTTGCGGTAAGCAAGATAGATATCAAGAGAAGGCTCACTCAGGCGAGTGGATATATCGACAGCATCGCTCCAGAGCGTATCGCTAGCCCGGCGATCGTACCCTTTATCCAAAGATAAAAGACTTTGCCCGGCAGCCGCCCGGTTGCTCATCAATTTACCCAATACTTTATTTGAGATATCCACCAGTTCTGTGGGTGCATCCAGCACCTCGGCGTAGACGCTTTCTACCATCGTCCTGGCCTGTTCGGGCATGATAATGGCACCCAACTCGCGCAATACCGCCTGAGTACGCCATAAGCAGGCATGATCGGCATAAACATAACCGGTATTACGCAAGGTGTCGCCCAACCAGCCCGCAGTGGCCTCGGGTTGCCATTCGGGAGCCAGAATTGATAATACGGGGGCTGGCCGCTCATCAGGTAATGCTGATTTACATTGGCCACCACTGTCACGAATATGGCGCTGCAAACGCCCCGCACGCTGAATAAGCAAATCTATAGGAGCCAAATCGGTGAGCATAATATCCAGATCGATATCCAAGCTTTGTTCAATTACTTGGGTGGCAATTAATACTTTGCCACGCCGTAAATCAGGTTGCGCATGTTTACCAAACCAGTTCAACGCATTCTGCTCAATCTGCATTCGATCGATAAAAGCGAAACGACTATGAAATAACAGCAGGTTTTCTGATGGGATATTGCCACGCTCTTGCAATTGACGAAAAACCAGAATGGCGTCATCAACGCTGTTACGTATCCAACATATACAGCGCTGCTCTTTTACCGCTTGTTCAATCATGACAATGGCTTCATCCAACTGTGTCAGCCAGTTTACTTGCACACAACGTTTTACTTCTTCACGGGTTGCTACCGGCATTTCATTCAAACCACTGCTGCCTAAATAAGAAAACCAGGGGTAACCCGCTTGCGGATCTAATACTGGTACTTCACGTTCAGCACCTCTGGCGAATGCTCTTAGCAACTTTTCCCGGAGATCAAGAGGCAGGGTTGCACTTAAAATAATAGCGCTCCCACCTTGTGCTGCATGGCAAGACAATAGCCCTTCCAGCAACCGCACCATGTAACTGTCGTAGGCATGCACTTCATCAAGTATCAGGACTTTGTTAAATATCCCAACCAATCGTAGCGACTGGTAACGAAACGGCATTACGGCCATCAGCAGTTGATCTAATGTCCCCACGCCAACTTCCGCTAATAACGCTTTCTTACGCGAGTCAGCAAACCAGATATTGCATTCACTACTGGCACTCGATTCTGTTTGCCCATAATGCCCCTGCCCCTCATTGTCAGCCTGCCAGACCGATTGGTTGAATGCCTCCGACATTTTGCTAGCACCATGAGCCAATACCAATGAAGGACGCGTTTGTGGTTGAAACAGAGCGCGATAAGCATCAGCAAGGCGCTGATACATGGCATTAGCGGTCGCCATTGTGGGGAGCCCAACATAAAGACCATCAGCCTGCGTCTGAGCCATTAAACGGTGTGCTAAAATCAGTGCAGCTTCCGTTTTCCCGGCACCGGTGACATCCTCCAAAATCATCAACTGGGCACCAGCAACATCAATTTCCAAATCACAGGCAAGTTGCTGCAGTGGTGTCAGTTGATGAATAAACGGAAACAGATCTTTATGCCCATTGAAATTGCTGACAACAGCAGATACAGGTAAAGCCGCAATAGCGGTTTGCGCTCTCTGCTGCGCATGTAACCAATATTCTGGTAATGGCATTACGGCAGCAGTAAAAGGGAAATAATGTTGGTTAGAACCCAGCCAGTCAGATAGTACTGATAACCCTGCTAGAGCCCAGCTCTGTTTTTTTAAATTCTTACGCCATTCTTTATCGGAAAATTGTTGAGGGAATGTAGTCCATTGGAATATTTCTCGTACATCATGCAAATACAGTTCTGCCGCTTGTAAGTCTTCAGGGGTAAATGCTAGAGATCCTCTCACTGAAGCATCAGGCGGAATACCGTGATGACCAGTGACAATTTGCAGCCAAATATGCAGGCTATTTCTCCACTGTTTTTTATTTTCTGCCCCAGGAAACAGCGAGATGTCATCCTCCAACCAACGCTTCTGTATATGTTCGTTCCACAGCCAGAATCCCAAAGAGTCATGACGTGCTGTATAATTCTTGCCAGCGGGTGGAACTAAAGCAGGGTGTTGGTAAAGTTGCTGGAAGCCGCGAGCAAATTTACCGATATCATGCATCGTTAAAAAATAGGCAAACCAACTGGCAGCATCCTGGCGTGAAAACCCTAACGCTCTTAAGATATCAGCGGAATGATATCTATTCTCCATGACTAACTGATAGCCACAGGCTGCAACATCAAGACAGTGATACACTAACAGGTGGTAATCATCACCAGAGTCACTATCGGGTTTACGAGCCTTTCCCCAATATCGCATATATGTAGCACTATCGCTTGGCCTCACGATAACTCCCTTTATCGTTTATTACTTGATGATAGCGAAATTTCCATTTCCATCTTTCTCCATGTATGAAGTTAATATCTATTATTTGTAGAAATTAAGGATATTCCTGACGGGCGTGCAAGACATCAAGTACTTCAATACAATCGGCCAGTACTCGGTATACAACGATATAGTTAGGGTGAGCGAAAATTTCTCGTGTACCAAGAACTCTGCCCGGGCGAAAAATATAGGGATGGTCTGTTGCCGGGAGAATTGAGTCTTCAATGCGATGCAGTAAAGACTCTGCAGCGAAAGCGTTTTGTTCGGCAATAAATCTGATTAATGCGTAGAGCGCGGTTTTAGCATCGTCAGTCCATTTGACCGGCAGCATTAGGCCTGTTTCCTTTTTGCTTTAGCCTCTTCGACAATTTTCCATGCACCCGCCATCACTTCATCATGAGGGATTCTGGGTTTGGTGCTGTTCATCGCAGCTTCAACTTTGGCACGGAACCAGCGATCATAGCTGTCTGCCTGTTCCTGCGTTTCAAACTCTGACACGATAGGGGACAGTTTTGTTGTCATAGTGTCTTACTCTGTATCCTGCTGACCTTTTGACCAGTATAGCCTGTTCTGCTATGCAGACCAAGCCATGAGAAGTCTGGTTAATCCCCGCTGACGCGGGGAACACAGGCCTGCGCCGGTATAGTTGCCGCCGTAGTGCGGTTTATCCCCGCTCGCGCGGGGAACACGTTTTGCGCTGGACAGCACTGAGGATAGATAACGGTTTATCCCCGCTCGCGCGGGGAACACTCGTCCACGGCAATCCCCCGGGAGGTGAAGAACGGTTTATCCCCGCTCGCGCGGGGAACACCTGAAGGCTATCGGCTAATCGACGGTGAAACACGGTTTATCCCCGCTCGCGCGGGGAACACACGGTAGCCAGTGCATAACATTCCATTCATGGCGGTTTATCCCCGCTCGCGCGGGGAACACTTCAGTCGGAGTGCTAGGGTTACTGCTGCCACCGGTTTATCCCCGCTCGCGCGGGGAACACCCCAATAACAGCAGCAAAAACCAGTGCAATCGCGGTTTATCCCCGCTCGCGCGGGGAACACTCTAAAAATATACATTTGAATTTCATGAAGTTTATTTCAATGTGAAAATTAACCAAATTTTCAGCGATATTTTAAAGAGCATTAGCAGGATAAAAAATAATGAAGGTAAAAACTAACGAGGAGAGATGTAAGAATTAACCACAGAGAGGAACCCTCTCCGTGGTAATAGCATGATATTAAAACCGATCAAAGGGTGCCGAATACGCCACCAGCCCATTAACATCATTCAGGGCGTCTTCTGCCAGCGGGTAAACCTGAAATGCCTCTTCCGTACCAGGCCAACGGCAGTGCAGATCATACTGGGCGGCAGTTTTGAAACCGAAACGCCCGTAGTAGGCCGGATCGCCCAGCACCACGACTGCGGCATAGCTGAACTCGTTCAGCGCATCCAGCCCTTCGTATATCAGTTTTTCACCCAAACCCTGGCGGCGCAGGCTTTCATCAACCACCAGCGGCGCAAGCCCTACCCACTGGCGATCAACGCCCGCAACATCAACCGGGCTAAAGGCCGCATAGCCAACCACACCGCCTTCATCGTCGGTGGCGACAATGCCCAGCGTCAGCAGGCCATCTTCACGCAGTTGCTGCACGAGATCGGCTTCGTCATCACGCCCGAAAGCCCTGCGCAGCAAGGCATCAATGCCCGCTGCATCCACCGGGATCTCAACGCGGATCAACATGGCTGCGGCACACGGGAGGATTGCACCGTGCCCTCCTGCAAACCTGCTTCAATAAAAGCCGCCAGTTGCAGCAGGCCAACGCGCAGCGGCGCAGGCATGGCATCCAGATCGATGGCGTCCATCAGATTTTTTACATACAGGCCCAATTCGGTATCTCCTTCAATCCGCAGCCGACGCTGGAAAAACAGCGTATCGGGATCTTGCTTACGCGCTGCAATCAACACCAGATCGTTGGCATCGCCGCTAAAGCTGACATCCGCTTCCGCCTGTTGGCTTACCACCAGCCTGCCGTTATCAACCGTCATAAACCATTGCAGCGCCAGATCGCGCACTTCGATTTTCAGCCAACGCGACTCGAGAAACTCTAAATCTCCGTCCGCCAGCGCCTGACGAAACTGCCAACCCAGCACCTGTTCCAGAAGCTGGCGCTGTAGAGCAAACGGCGTGAATTTTAGTGGCACGCGCAGCAGCGACGGCCCCTGACGCACAATGCGTGCCCGTAGTTTTTCCAACACTGTCATTCACTCCTTTCAACTCAATCTGAGCCTATTTTGCCACATTGATGCACTGCGTAACCGGTCTATATCAACAAATAGTGCAATTAACATTCGCAGCCACCTTTCTATCAATACGCCAGAAACTGCCTCAAATCAAAACCTGTTGGCGGCAGGTTGACTAAAATTATCCCCCCGTTGACATCATTGCCAAGCGAGAAATTGCCCGGCAACCATTATCGCAGCGTATGCCTGGCCTGGCATACGGCTGAATCAGGATTAAATCTATGGAGCTGCTTTGCCCTGCCGGTAATCTGCCGGCCTTGAAAGCTGCGGTGGATAATGGCGCAGATGCCGTTTACATCGGCTTGAAAGACGATACCAACGCACGCCACTTCGCCGGGCTGAATTTTACCGAGAAGAAGCTGCAAGAAGCGGCCGATTACGTGCATCGGCATGGGCGCAAACTGCATATTGCCATCAACACCTTTGCCCACCCCGATGGCTACGCCCGCTGGCAGCGCGCCGTGGATATGGCGGCGCAACTGGGGGCCGATGCGCTGATCCTGGCCGACCTGGCGATGCTGGAATACGCCGCGCAGCGCTATCCACAGGTCGAGCGCCACGTTTCGGTGCAGGCTTCCGCCACCAATGAAGAAGCCATCCGTTTTTATCAACGCCACTTCGATGTGGCACGCGTGGTGCTGCCACGGGTGCTGTCGATGCATCAGGTCAAACAGCTTTCGCGTACCAGCCCGGTGCCGCTGGAAGTGTTCGCGTTTGGCAGCCTGTGCATCATGGCCGAAGGGCGCTGTTATCTCTCTTCCTACCTGACCGGTGAGTCGCCCAATACCGTGGGGGCCTGCTCTCCCGCGCGCTTTGTGCGCTGGCAACAGACGCCACAGGGGATGGAATCACGCCTCAATGACGTGCTGATCGACCGTTATCAGGATGGCGAAAACGCCGGTTACCCAACGTTGTGCAAAGGCCGCTACCGGGTGGATAACGTGCTCTATCACCCGTTGGAAGAACCCACCAGCCTGAATACGCTGGAACTGTTACCGGAGCTGTTTGCCGCCAATATTGCCTCGGTGAAGATCGAAGGCCGCCAGCGCAGCCCGGCGTATGTCAGCCAGGTGGCGCGCGTCTGGCGGCAGGCGATCGATCGCTGTAAAGCCAACCCGGCCACCTATCAGGCCGATGCCGCCTGGATGGAAACCCTCGGTGCAATGTCCGAAGGCACTCAAACCACGCTCGGCGCGTATCACCGCAAATGGCAGTAGCAGGAGGAACCATGAAATACGCCTTAGGCCCGGTGCTCTACTACTGGCCCAAAAACGATATCGAGACTTTTTATCAGCAGGCCGCCAGCAGCAGCGCCGATATTATATATCTTGGCGAGAGCGTCTGCACCAAACGGCGCGAGATGAAAGTGGGTGACTGGCTGACGCTGGCGCAAGAGATCGCAAAATCCGGCAAGCAGGTGGTGATCTCCACCCTGGCGCTGCTGCAAGCGCCTTCAGAACTGAACGAACTGAAGCGCTATGTGGAAAACGGCGAGTTCCTGATCGAAGCCAACGATCTCGGCACGGTGAATATGGCCGCCGAGCGCGGTTTGCCGTTTGTCGCCGGGCATGCCCTTAATTGCTACAACGCCTACACGCTGCGCCTGTTGCATAAACAGGGCATGACGCGTTGGTGTATGCCGGTGGAGCTTTCCCGCGATTGGTTGGTGAACCTGCTAAACCAATGCGAAGAGCTAGGGTTCCGCCAGCAATTTGAAGTGGAAGTGCTGGGCTACGGCCATCTGCCGTTGGCTTACTCCGCGCGTTGCTTTACCGCTCGCTCAGAAAACCGCGGCAAGGACGAATGCGAAACCTGCTGTATCAAATATCCGCAGGGGCGAATGGTCAATTCGCAGGAAAATCAGCAGGTATTCGTGCTGAACGGCATTCAAACCATGAGCGGTTACTGCTACAACCTGGGTAATGAGTTGGTCGGGATGCAGGGGTTGGTAGATATTGTGCGCCTGTCGCCGCAGGGGGCAGAGACGCTGACGATGCTCGATCGCTTCCGCGCCAACCAGCAGGGAACCCAGCCGCTGGCGCTAACCGATCATGCGGAGTGCAACGGTTACTGGCGGCGGGTGGCCGGGTTGGAGCTGGTGCAATAGCCTTTGGAATGACCTAAATGCCAAAGGTGGTGCCCCTCTTCCTGCGGGAGTAGGCCGGGATGAGGGGTTTTAATGCGGTGATACTCACCTCACCCTAGCCCTTTCCCCAAAGGAGAGAGGGCTGGTTAGCTCTAACTGGCAAGAGGCTTTTTTCCCCTGATCTTGAAAAGCACGCGGCTCAATCGTAGGAGATATTGAACTGTATGGTGCTTTTCACTTTACCAGGCGTGGCTTGCCCGGTGGCGTAATACTCATAGGCAATATCACACTGGCTCTGGTTATTGACAATGACTGCGCAACCAACGCGCGGGCTGGTGCGCAGATCCAGCGGCGTGTCATTCATCAACAGCCTGATTTCGACGTTCTGGGCTTCGCCAGTCAGGGTATTGACCAGATTACCGGTCTCCGCACTGACGGTGCCGCCATTGTTCAGCGTGATATACGGGGTATAACCGTTAGTACAGCGCGCCCCGCCCAAATGGATACTGCCTTGGGTACGACCATGGGTCATCCCTGGGCTATTCAGGTTCCCCATATACACCTGCGGCAACAGCCAATCGTAGGTTTTGTGCTCTTGCCCTTCTATGCTGTCGAAATAACAGGTGGCGAGCTTGATCGAACCCGTCACATTCAGCACACCGGTGGAAGAAGCCTGCACGCTCGCGGCGCAGCAGAACAGCACCAATAGAGAGAAGAGCCTCAACGTATTCGCTATATGCATTTCACGCTCCCGATCACTGATAGGTGATCATAAACTCGATTTGAGCATCAGCCTTGCCCGCCCGGATCGGGGCGGCGGTCTGAATATACGTGGCCTTAACCCCCAAACTGTAATCACTGCCGCGATCTTCAAGGAAGGTTATATAGTTGGCCAGATCGATATCCTGATTGAATTTGGCTACCTGATAATTACCGTTTTCCTGTTTGAAGCTCAGTTGCACTCCAACACCCGCCGCAGCATCACCTGCTTCAACATTCAGCTTCGAAATTCCCTGTTCTGCATTTTCGAAGCCATTGCGTGGCGTCAGTTTGATGCTGACGATATTGGGCTTGAATACGCTGTAGGAGGTCCGACCATAGAAGGCAGGACAGCCCGAAAGGACAATCTGTGTCTCGGCGCTACCGGCCGTGCTGCCGACGCCATTGAACTCATCCGGGTAGTGTTCACCAAGCGGCAGGTAATAGTTACTGCCCACGTTACAGGTGGCCGGGATCACCGTCAGACTGCCGCTGATCGACGTTTTCTGATAGACAAAACTCTCACCATTGCCATTCAGTGCCGTCTCAAAGGTGGGCAAATTACTTCTACCGATAATGCCACTGCCGACGTTGTTGGCGGTTTTGATAAATTCAATATTAAAGCTGACCGAGGCATCACTCTGGCTGGTGAAGTTGAAAATGCTGGCGCTGCTGGTGGAGAAATAGGCAGGGAGGCTGCCTGGGATCAGCAAACGTGCGCTGCCACCGTCGGGGGTGCCCTGCCACAGCGCCACCCCAATGCCGGGAATATTGGTATTGAACACGAACGGAAACGTGGAGTCACTGTAGCTGGATTGACCATAAGGCGTGCTGGTGAAGTTACTGACCAGATCATAGATCCCCGCCTGGCACAGCAATTTGGCGCCGTTACCACTGGTTTGGATCCGCTGGGAATAGATCACGCTACCGATCGGTAAATCTTCCCCTACGGTCACCGAGCCACCGATAGTCAAGCGGGTATCGAGTGGTAAAGAAATAGCGGAACTGCTATCCCATTCACAACCTGGGCTCGCCGCTAACGCACTTTGTGCATATAAGCCTGCACAGAGTATCAACGATACCACCACTCCTGACGCGATTCTTGTTTTCATCTGTTTTCTCATTAACCTTGGCGCTCTGTTATTGGCAGACACCCTGAATAACAGGCCTGCTCTCGTCAGGCGAAGACGATGGCAGCGAATAATGGATACTGCAGTGTTCTGCCTGCGCATCCCCCCATCTCACCTGCAGGACTCCCGCTTCGGCAAGGTCATGTGCGACCACCAAGCTCGCCTGCCCTACAATGCCGATGGCGTTGTTCTGCGCATCATAAACGTTGGCGGCAAAAGGCAGTGGCGTGCCATCCTTACGCTTCGCCTTGATATAGGTCACCTTGCTGCGCTTGGTTTCATAATCGAGCAGCACCAAGGCCCCTGAACGAGGAACCACGGTACTTCTGCTGGACAGCAACTCAACATCCTGTGAAGTGCCCTTAGGATCGATGTCCACCTGATTGAGGTAGTAAGGCCGCAGATAAGGCACAATTGCATAGCCGAAGCGATCGACCTCCACGCCGGAAGCGCTGGTCACCATCGCCCCTTTTGCACCCGGAGCGCGAACCAGGCCGCTGGTTTCCCCCAGCGATTGCCCCAACGTGATGCCGCCCCGGTGGGCGACGATGGCACCATCAATGCTGGACGACAATTGTCGGTTGCCTTGACCATAGCTGTAGCTGGCGTTCATATTCGCCTGCGGAGCGCGGTAGCCCACGCCACTGTTGAAGAAGTTGCCATTGGATGCAGTATCACGGCTGGTACTGACGACATAGTTAAATTGGTTCTGCTCGCCCGCATTCCCCGACAGCCCGACCAGACCATTGCTGCCCTTGCTGTCGGTGGTGCCGGTCATATTCAGCGTTGGAGCATGAATACTCGAACCCAGCGGCAGTGAAAGGCTCAGAGAGTACTGGGTTTCACGCCGATCCAGCGTACTGTCCTGCTGCACCCCCGAGAACTGACCGCTCAACGTCCGACTGACCGAAAGGGTGTAGCTGAGGTTATGCCAGAAATTGCTGTAGCCCAGTTGCATACTCTGCTGTGAGCCATTCTGGTTCCAGTAAGTAATGTGATTACCGGTGGCATACAGGCTGCCCCAACGCTCGCCCAGCGGCTGGCTCACTGAAAGCGTGAACATGCTGCGCTGCCGCCCATAGGTATCGATATTTTCATTACGCAGCGCCAGATCGCGCAACTGCACGGCATCATTCAGGCTGAGGAAATTATCGGTTGAATAGCGATAGGCCATCACCGAGAAACTGGTTTGTGTTTCTGCATAGACCTGGCTGAACCCGATACGATAGCTTTGTCCTGAACGTTGATCCTGCTCAGGCAGGCGGGCTATCGACTGGGTGATATCAAGAGAAAGCGCGCCAATCGGCGTGTTCAGGGCACCGCCCAGCAGCGCAGAGAAATAGCTTTCACTGCCAACAACGCCGGTATAACCCGTCACCAAGTTGCTCAGGCCAAGCTGGTAGGTCAGGCTGCCAAAATCGGGCTTATCGACCAACCCCGTGGTATTGATCTTACCTGCTGCCACCTCGTAACGGCTGATACCGGGCCGCAGCATCTGCGTGACCGAGGCATAAGGCACCGCAAAAGATCGGACCTGACCGTTGGCTTCTTCGACGCGCACCGTCAGTTCGCCACCATAGCTGGTGGGATAGAGATCGTTGATCTCAAACGGCCCCGGAGAAACGGTGGTGGTATAAATGGTAAAACCATTCTGTACGATCGTGACTCTGGCGTTGGTATTGGCCACGCCACGCACCACGGGAGCATAGCCACGCAGGGAGTCTGGCAGCATGCGGTCATCGGAATACATCCTGACGCCACGGAAACGGATGCCGTCAAACAGCTCACCACTGGTAAAAGCATCGCCGATGATCAATTGGGATTTCAACACCGGAATATCACGGCCAATATAGGTGGAGGCACTCTTATAGCCACCGCCATCACCATCTGAAACCCAGTTGATTGCCCCATTGTTACGCACGCGCCAAGGGCCGACGTTCAAACCATTGCGCAGCCCGAGATAACCATAGGTGTTGGTATTTTCGCGCTGCTGAGACTGATAGACGTTGGCGTTATAGTTGACCATCAGGGCGGTCAAGCCATCTTCCCACAGCTTGGGGTTAACATAACCACGTGGCGCTCTGCTCAACAGCAACTGCGGTATCGACACCGTCAGCTTTTGTTCGCCGGGATCAAAACTGGCTGAGGCTCCGGGCAGGAGCGCGCTGAGCGAACCGCAATATCCTTCGGCTTCCAACTGGCTAAGCCGCAGCGGCGGCGTTTGCTCCAGCAGTTTCTTTTCGCTCAGATTAAGCAGAGAAAAGAAGCTGCCGCTGTAGCAAGGGGTGGTGGCATATTGGCTGCCAGACAGTGGTTTAAAATGAATTTCTTCGTTGCCTATCGGTTGCCCATTGAGTTCAATTTCCGCTCTATAAACACCGGGAACCACGATGTTGCCGCGGTTGAATTGGGTAGGATCGAACTTCCCAGCTTTGCCGCCAGGAAAAAAGCTCGGATCAAACTTCACCTCTTCCGGTGACTCTGCGGCATAGACAGACGTGGCCGAAATCATGGCATAAGACAGGATCCATTTCAGTCCCGTTTTTCTTGCTGGTTTATGCGTAGTCATAGCATCCTTGACGACTCAGATAAGCCAATAATCCTGAAAAAACAGCGAAGGCTAACGAGTTAGCGGGTACGTTTTTTCAACAAAAGCCCCATAGTCATTGATCGCATTAGCCGTTACGGTGTTTGGCAGCCCGCCAGCGGCGTTACCACTGCGCTTGACCTGAAAAGCCTGCTCAGAGAAAGGGGCAATCATGCCACCGTCACTTCCCGCCATTGCTGCTTTCCCCATGCCAGATAGCCGTAAAGAGGCGTAACTGATGTAATAAGGGGTGGGGTTTTTTCCGATGAGTTTCTCCCCTTGCAAACGCCAACTCACCTGCCCGATGACTTCAGGGGACAAGCCTTTTAACGCTACGGGGCGGTAAAACACCTTCAGACGATTGCGATAAGCGATGGAGAGGTAATTTTTATCGTCTTTCGACTGAGGGGGCACTTCAAGTACGTTGATCCAGTAAAGCGTTTCGCGATCGGTTACCTGGCGTGCCATAGGTGTCGCAGTAATACGTAACGTTTGCGCCTTGGTTGGTTCAATACGCGAAACCGGTGGCATAATAGTAAAAGGCACATCACTGTCTTCGGGAAGCGAATTAGGATCTCCCCCGTCAATCCAGGACTGCACCAATAAAGGAACATGGCTTTTATTTTCCAGCTTTAGCGTCACTTCTCTTTCATTCGATGGGTAGATAACGCGAGTACCAGAAATAACAATGCCCGCATGCAGGCATGAAGAAAATAACCCGGCGACAAACACCAATGATGACAACCAATATCTTTCCATGAAAAACATAACCGCCCTGTAAGTATATACCCATCACCCTTTAAGCTGCGGAATTATTAGCTGACCGAAAATTAAAAGGCTCTGGGCATCGCTATTAAACAGGGCCCTGTTTGAGCAGGCCCCTGTCACTACTCACTACTGCTATAGTTTATTGATAGACAATACTATATTTAACCGCTGAAGCCACCTGACCAGCGGTAACTGGCGTAGTAGGGGTAACACCTACTGCAATATATTGACCATAATACGAGTACACAGCTGTATTATCGGCAATAGTTGTCGGTGCATAGTTATTCACGTTGCTCAACAAGTTTATCGGGTTATTGGTAGTGGCGTTCAGAATTTGTACCTCAACACGTTGCGCCACGCCGCTAGCACTTGTACTGGTATTTTTCAACCAACCAGTTGTTCTGTCGATCGCAGGGCTGGTCGGTTCGAAGTATACTTGAGCAACTTTCCCATTGGTGCAATTTATATCCCCAGCGCCACCCAGTGTGATCTTAAACGGCGTAGCGTTTGCTACGGCACCTTCGGTACTCAGCGCACTGACCTGAACCTGTTTCAAATTAACGTTCACATCAATAGCACCATTCGGAGTTTGATCATTGATCTTGCAAGTTGTATCAATAACTTCACCCGTAAAGTTGATGTTACCATCAACAGCCAGCGCAGAAGTTGCAGTCAGGCCACCCATGACACAGGCAAGCGTCATTAAGAGAGTATTTCTTTTCATTTAAATAATTATCCTGTTAATTGTCCTTAAACACTCTGAATCTTTGGGTAAACCTTAGGTTCAGAGCCATTATTTCACTTTATAGTGAAATCCTGTCTCCCTATTAGTATTAGTTGCACCTAAAAAGCTATACAAAGGTACAATCAATGCTCCTTGCAATGTATATCCCTTTCCGCGAGAGGCTTTAATAAAACCGTCATCTATACCTATAGTTGCCAACCGCGCCTTAAGTTCAGTAATTACTTGCGTTAGTCTAGTGGAGGAGGAAGACAAATTATAATTCTCCCAAACATTGACCAAAATCTCTTGATTAGAGACATAGCCAAAACTTGCATTCGCCAATAAATAAAGTAACAATCTCATCATCGTCTCACGCAATTTAAAATAATTGCTAAAGCGATAGTCAAGATAACTACTATATTCTATAGTATTATATAGTTTTATTACTGAGCCTGACTTTATATCGACTTGGAATTCATCATTAACAACATAGCCAAAAAGCTGCAATTTTTTTGCATCAACTCTGATTATTGATTTCTCTGCATCTCTTTTTTGGCTTGTGGTATCCATTATCACTCCGTAGCATCACTGCTGTAACCACCTAGATATTCTATTTTATCGATTAAAAACTCAGCGCATACATATATTATCGGCCCGGTCTATATTATGGGCTAGGATTATAATGTCAATTCATAAAGGCAAAAAAAATCACGCTTAAAAAAGAATTAAAAACTTTATTAATTAAATATCACATCGAAAATAGATTATATGACTACATTTTTTATATTTTTAGATGAAAATTCCATTCATACAGATAAATTAATGCATAAGCATGAAATTCTTTTTTTGCCATTTATTTAGATAGCTATTTCGCTATTTTTAGGCTCAAATCTTATTGACTAGCATCAAAAATCACTAATTATTTCTTATACCCCTAGCCATTTAGGTGTTTTTACATGAACTCCTTTCTTAATTCTCTACTCTCGTTGATTAATAGCGCTGCGAGTAAAGACTGCCGATTGTTCTGGATAAATAAAATAGAATAATAATTAATTTTAATGATGAATTTATTTAATTTATATAAATTAGTAATGATTTGCTCGCCTAGGTCCTGATATATACCCAAAAAATTTGAGGTCATTTAGAGAGACTCAAGCACAGATATCCTCTTTTCTCATCGTGAATTGGATTATGCTTTCATAGCTTGCAGATCCCTGCACTCGCCCTTTAAGCGATAAACCTATAGGCCGTGCCCCGCAATGGCAGGAAACGGCTTTAAGCACAATGGACGATGACATGACTGAAAACACACAGGTGCCGCTTTCGGTACTGGATTTATCCCCAATCCCTTTGGGAGCCAAAGCGCGCGATGCGTTCCATTCCTCATTGGATTTGGCGCAACATGCCGAAAAATGGGGATACCAGCGTTACTGGTTGGCGGAACACCACAATATGACCGGCATTGGCAGTGCTGCAACGTCGGTGCTGCTGGGCTACCTGGCGGCGGGCACCCAACGTATTCGCCTCGGTTCAGGTGGCGTGATGCTGCCCAACCATGCGCCACTGGTGATTGCCGAGCAGTTCGGTACGCTGGAGTCGCTCTATCCAGGGCGGATCGACCTGGGGCTTGGGCGTGCGCCGGGTACCGATCAGCGCACCATGATGGCACTACGCCGCCATCTCTCCGGTGATGTGGACAACTTCCCGCGTGACGTGCAGGAACTGCAACGCTACTTCGGTGAAGTGCAGCCAGAACAAGCGGTGCAGGCCGTGCCGGGCCAGGGGTTGTATGTGCCCATCTGGCTGCTGGGTTCCAGCCTGTACAGCGCGCAACTGGCAGCGAAGCTCGGCTTGCCGTTTGCCTTTGCCTCTCACTTCGCACCAGAGATGCTGTTCCAGGCGTTGAACCTGTATCGCGACAATTTTACCCCTTCCGAGCAGTGCCAACAGCCGCATGCCATGGTGTGTGTGAACGTAATTGCGGCCGACAGCGATCACGACGCCAGTTTCCTGTTTACCTCCATGCAGCAGCAGTTCATCAATCTGCGTCGGGGTTCGCCAGGGCCACTGCCACCGCCGGTAGACAATATCCACGCCCTGTGGACTGCGGGTGAACAATATGGAGTGGATCAGGCACTGCGGATGTCGATCGTCGGCGGCGAAAACACGGTGCGCCAAGGGCTGCAAACGTTGCTGCGTGAAACCGATGCTGACGAGATTATGGTTAACGGCCAGATTTTTGATCATCAGGCGCGTTTGCGATCGTTTGAAATCGTGGCCGGGGTGAAAGGCTATTTAATGAAAGGATAAGGGTTACGTATCGGTGATGCCCCTCACCCTAGCCCTCTCCCACAAGGAGAGGGAACCGATCGAGTATGTTTGAAATTATAGTGATTCACCTTGGAGGAGAAAGCGATCGAGTTTGCTGGAATTATCTCTTTACTGCCAAACGAGCAGGGGCTATCAGCTCCCTCTCCCTTCGGGAGAGGGTTGGGGTGAGGGGCTCAGCGTTGGATCAGGTAGCGAATGGTTGGGCCATCCTGCTGAATATCCAGTACTTTATAGCCGTGATTACGCGCATCCAGCGGGATGTTGTTGATCGACTGCGGGCAGTCGCTGATCACTTCCAGTATTTCACCCGGTTTAAGCTGCGGCATCGCCTCCAGCGTGGCCACTGCCGGATAAGGACAAGGTTCACCCACCATATCCAAGCGATAATCCGGCACTATCTCAGCCTGTTTCATGATGCACTCCTTAAGTCAGCTACCTGCGCATCAGCTTTTGCGCGGAAAAAACGTTTCTCCCACCACAACATGGCGGCAAAAGCGATTGCCAGCAGCAGGTAGGTCACTAGCAGCCCACCGATTGGCCCGAAGGTATCCAGCAGGTTAATCTTGTCGTAATTAGTGGCTAATGCAGGGGACAAATCATCCCAGTAATACGCCAACAGCGTTGCACCGATGATATTCCCCAAGCCCACCCACCAGTAGTGGATCTGCCCTTCTACCGCACGGTACATCCAACCGGTTTCACAGCCGCCGGCCAGCACAATCCCAAAGCCAAACAGCAATCCGCCGATGACCGCATTCGGGCCCGCCCACATGATTTTTGGCGCGACGCCCAGTTGCACATAGCTGAAGATGCCAA
This sequence comes from Serratia sp. HNCC26DJ206, assembly GCF_057180605.1. Lineage (NCBI taxonomy): Bacteria > Pseudomonadati > Pseudomonadota > Gammaproteobacteria > Enterobacterales > Yersiniaceae > Serratia > Serratia sp. HNCC26DJ206. The sequence continues at coordinate 24,666 of NZ_JBXUGP010000029.1, read as the reverse complement.
TCGCGCTCACCGCCATACCGAGAATGATCGCTTTAGCCATATGGGTGCGGCCGGTGATCCACAGATCGCGGAACGCCGAAGTGAAGCAGATCTGCGCGCGTTCAATCAGCAGGCCAAAGCCGATGCCAAACAGCATGGCGATGCCAAGCTTCGGTGCATCGAACAGAGTCCATAATGACCAGGCCACGGTCAGGCAAAAAATCACCATCCCCAAACGGAAACGGCGGCGTGCTTGCTCCGGCTTCTGCGTCAACGGTGCGGCAGCACTGACCTTTTGCAGCTTGACCGGGATGCGGAACATCGGCAACAGGGTGAATTTCGCGCCGAAGTAAGAACCTGCGGCCGTCGCCAGTGCAAAAAACCAGGCGTGCAACGAAAACTGTGGGATCCCGGTGAAGAAAGCTGCCAGGTTACACCCCATCGCCAAGCGTGCGCCAAAACCAGCAATAATGCCGCCCAAGAGCGCCTGTGCAATACGGATACGGTGTTGTGGCATGCGTAGCTTGACGTTATTCGCCCACAGCGCGGCGGCGATACAACCGGCAAACATGCCGATAATCATCCGGCCATCGATACGCTCGAGCGGTGAACCTTGCAGGCCTATCACTTTAAAATAGCCCCACTGCTCGGGGTGGAACCCCAACCCTTGCAGCACATGGCCGCCCCAGCGGGTGAATTCACCGGTTACCGCCCAGAACGTGCCCGTCATACCAAAATAATAGGTAGAAAGGATCCCGGCAGCCATCACTGCAGGTAAAGGCGCCCAAAAGCGCACCAGGTACTGAGATTTGAATTGCTGCCAGCTCATGGCATCTCCATCCGTAAAATAAACCTTGCGAATCATACGTCATCTAAATAGCTGATCCTAATACCGCTACACTTTTGCCTGACCGTGCTTCCTACCAGGGAATGGGCTGACCGTTTTCATAAAGTGGCGTACCTTTTTCAATAATTGCCACATCGAACGGCAGCTATGATTCCGGGTTATCGTGTCATGTAATGCCTGCCATAACCGTTCTACGTGGTTCACCCATGGCGAGTAGACAGGTTGATAAATAACAGTAAATTTAGGGTTCTTCTTCAGCCACTGAAGCGTTTCTCGACTTTTATGGATGATGTAATTATCAACGATCAGGGTGATGCTTTTTGCCCGCCGATACGTCCCCTTGAGGTGTTTCAACAAGTCGATAAATAACCCCGAGTTTTTGCTGCTGCCGCCGACGTAACTGACTTTTCCCGTGTTGCTGTGTAATGCACCGGCCAGATAATATTTTTCGTTTTGCCCCGGCGTAACAACGCGTTTTTGTTGACCACGAAGTTGCCAGTCAGCACCTATTTTGGGGTTGAGGTGGATATCCACTTCATCCTCGTAAAATACGGGATGTTCAGCGCTACACTGGGCAAGAGCCTCGACGATAACAGCCATTTTTTCTTCTTTATGTGGATCGCGAATACGCAGTGTTGGTGCCGCTCTTCGCCAGACCAATCCAGCAGAGGGAAGCCAACGACGAACCGTCGAAGCATGCAAGCTGCAGCCTGTTATCTCATTGATTTTTATTGTTAACAGCTCAGTGCTCCAGCGAGAACGCTGATAACCGAAATCGCTTGGTGAATGCTTAATCAGTTGACGTAACAGCGCACAGATATGCTCAAATGGCCAGCGTCGTCCACGCCCTGGAGATAAGGATTGCAACCCTTCCAGACCGTAAAGCGTGAACCAATTAACCCAGCGTCCCAACGATGAGCGCGCGCAGCAAAGCGTTTTGGCAACATCACTGAGCGTGTCGCCACGGTGAAGCATCAGCATAGCCGTGAGTCTTCGAGCATGGTTCTTATCGTCTGTTTTTTGTATGGTTTTTTGCATCAGAGACCTTTCGGCATCGGATATTGGTGCTATGATCGGCATAACTCAGTCCGGTTGGTGGTTTGGGATATTCAGCGATTGATCAGATCGCTTAAATCGGACTGAGTTCCCTCGTGGTGATCTACTATTTGGAACAGCTATTTAGCGGCATAAACTGCAATTTCAAGCATAAAAAAACCAGCCCGAAGGCTGGTTTCAGATGTGACTAACCGCGAGCGGTTAAATCAGCAATTATGCATCACCGAAACGGCGACGTGGTGCAGCAGGTGCCGCATCGTCACGGCGCGGTGCTGGCTTACCGCCACGACGTTCGCCACTGGCAGCATTACCACCTTCGCGACGCTCACCGAAAGAACGACGCGGAGCAGCAGCCCCTTCACGGCGCTCGCCATTGAATGGACGAGCACCACCACCACGACGCTCACCGCCGTTACCACCAGCAGGACGCTCACGGCGTTCATGTGGCAATGCATCACCCAGCAGTTGCATGTTCATCGGCTTGTTCAGGATGCGGGTGCGAGTGAAGTGATTCAGGATCTCGCCCGGCATGCCTTTCGGCAGCTCGATGGTGGAGTGGGAAGCAAACAGCTTGATGTTACCGATGTAACGGCTGCTGATATCGCCTTCATTAGCGATAGCGCCAACGATATGACGAACTTCTACACCATCATCCCGGCCCACTTCAATGCGGTACAGTTGCATTTCACCAACGTCACGACGTTCGCGACGTGGACGTTCAGCACCATCACGGCTCTCTGAACGTGCACCGTCTGGACGTGCGTCACGACGACGCTCGCCGCCACGCTCGTCACGGTCGTTGAACTCACGGCGTTGACGCGGCTTGAATACCGGATCCGGTGGCAGGATCAGAGGACGTTCGCCCTGGGCCATTTTCAGCAGAGCTGCGGCCAAGGTTTCCATATCCAGATCTTCTGCCGGTTGCAGTTTAGCCAGCAATGCGCGGTACATATCCAGATCGCTGCTTTCCAGTTGCTGCTGCACTTTAGCGGCAAACTTGGCCAGACGGCGCTCACCCAGCAGATCTGCGTTTGGCAGCTCAACTTCTGGAATGGTCAGCTTCATGATGCGTTCGATGTTGCGCAGCAGGCGGCGTTCGCGGTTTTCCACGAACAGCAGCGCGCGGCCAGCACGGCCAGCACGGCCAGTACGGCCGATACGGTGAACGTAAGACTCTGAATCCATAGGGATGTCATAGTTCACGACCAGGCTGATACGCTCAACGTCCAGACCACGGGCCGCCACGTCGGTGGCGATCAGAATATCCAGGCGGCCATCTTTCAGGCGCTCCAGAGTCTGCTCACGCAGAGCCTGATTCATGTCACCGTTCAGTGCAGCACTGTTATAACCGCTACGCTCCAGCGCTTCGGCCACTTCCAGAGTGGCATTTTTAGTACGCACGAAGATGATCGCAGCGTCAAAATCTTCTGATTCCAGGAAACGCACCAGCGCTTCGTTTTTACGCATGCCGTGCACCGTCCAGTAGCTCTGGCTGATGTCCGGACGGGTAGTCACACTTGACTGAATGCGCACTTCCTGCGGATCTTTCATAAAGCGACGGGTAATACGGCGAATCGCTTCTGGCATGGTGGCAGAGAACAGCGCGGTCTGATGCTCAGCCGGGATCTCCGCCATGATGGTTTCTACGTCTTCGATAAAGCCCATGCGCAGCATTTCGTCGGCTTCGTCCAACACCAGGCCTTTCAGGCTGGAGAGGTTCAGGGTGCCGCGCTTCAGGTGATCCAGCAGACGGCCCGGAGTCCCTACCACGATCTGTGGGCCCTGGCGCAGAGCGCGCAGTTGCACGTCATAACGCTGGCCACCGTACAGTGCCACCACGTTCACGCCATGCATGTGCTTGGAGAAATCGGTCATTGCTTCAGCAACCTGAACCGCCAGTTCGCGGGTCGGTGCCAGCACCAGGATTTGTGGTGCTTTCAGGGCTGCATCAAGGTTGTGCAGCAGTGGCAACGAGAACGCTGCCGTTTTACCGCTCCCGGTCTGCGCCATGCCCAGCACGTCGCGACCGTTCAACAGGTGAGGAATACACTCTGCCTGGATCGGTGATGGTTTTTCGTAGCCCAGATCGGTCAGGGCGGCGATGATTGGAGCAGACAGCCCCAGGTCAGCAAAAGAGGTTTCAAACTCAGTAGTCATGTACACGTGCCTCATTAATAATGGCAGCCAGTCTACATAACTCGTCGAGAAAATTTTCAGTCATTTTCATTGAAAAGTGTGAACCGGCTCAAATTAGATTGTAAAACAGACAAAAAAGCCCTCGCCCGTTAAGGCGATTACTCTGGTTAAAAAACCAATGTAATTCAGGCTGATAAGTGTCCGTCAGCTATTGCTGGTCCGATTCCGATAGGTCGTCTTGTTCTTGGCTCAACATCGCCAATTCCAACAATGCATAGCGGTGCTCAACAAAGTTATGAACGTTGTTAGCTACCGTCAGTTTGAACAGCGCCGAAGCGGTGTCCTTGTCCCCCAGACTTAGGTAATGCTTACCTAAATAGAAGTCAGTTTCACTGAGATGCTCAGCGAGCGAAGTGTTATCCGTTGCATCTGCCTTGAGGCGTTCCATCAGCGTTTTTTCGCTGATTTTGCCCAGGTAGAATTCGACAATATTCCATCCCCATTGCCCTCGGTTCGCTTTGTCATAACGCTGCTGGAGCGCTACGGTAGCTGTCTTGGGATCGATTTCTCTTTCCACCAGATAAAGCCACAACGAACGGAAGGGATCATTTGGATCGTCTTGATAAAACGCCTGCAGATCATCCTGCGCTAACGGGAAGCGACCACCATAATACAGTGCAATGCCCCGGTTTAAACGCGCGTAATTGTAAGTTGGATCAAGCTCTAGTACAGAATCAAACGCTTCATAGGCAGCATCAAAATTGCCTGCCTGCGTAAAGTAAATGCCCAGGTAGTTGAAAACTTCCGGCATATCAGGACGTATCGCTAACGCTTGCGAGAAATCATTGCGCGCCAGTGCACGTAGCCCGAGGCTATCATACAGTACACCGCGCTCATATAAAAGCTGCGCACGCTCATCGTCCGTCAGTGCCCGGCTGGCAAGTATTTGTTCCATGCGCGCCAGGATCACTTCCTGCTGCAGTGTTGGCTGCAACGGGATAGCCAGAACTTCGTCTTTACGCCAATCATGGTTGCTGCATCCTGCCAGCATGAGTGCTGTCGCAACATAACACCAGCGCAAGAAAGGCTTCATTTCCCACTCCCGAAGACAAACATTGGATGAACGTCCTGTCCTCCGCTTGCTAATACGCGGACATCCTACCCACGTGATAAGAACAGCTCCCAACCCCACGGCGGGGAGCTGTAAAACTTATGATACAGTTACTCTGCTTCAGGAACCGGTGCGGCAGCGGTTTCTGGCGCTGTCGCTTCTTTGATGCTCAGGCGCACACGGCCCTGGCGATCAACTTCCAGTACCTTAACCGGCACTTCCTGGCCCATCTGCAGATAGTCGGTCACTTTCTCAACGCGCTTGTCAGCGATTTGAGAGATATGTACCAGACCTTCTTTACCGCCGCCGATGGCCACGAAGGCACCGAAATCAACGATACGGGTCACTTTACCCTGATACACACGGCCAACTTCGATCTCAGCGGTGATCTCTTCGATGCGACGAATAGCAAATTTCGCTTTCTCGTTGTCGGTAGCAGCAATTTTCACTGTACCATCATCTTCAATTTCAATGGTAGTGCCGGTCTCTTCGGTCAACGCACGAATGACAGAACCGCCTTTACCAATCACATCTTTGATCTTGTCTGGATTGATACGGATGGTATGGATACGCGGTGCAAACTCAGAGATATCGCCACGCGGTGTGCTGATTGCCTGTTCCATCACGCCCAGAATGTGCAAGCGCGCACCCTTGGCCTGGTTCAGAGCCACCTGCATGATTTCGCGGGTGATACCTTCAATTTTGATATCCATCTGCAGCGCGGTGATACCTGCACGGCTACCGGCCACTTTGAAGTCCATGTCACCCAGGTGATCTTCGTCACCCAGAATGTCAGACAGCACCACAAAGTTGTCTTGCTCTTTCACCAGGCCCATCGCGATACCCGCAACCGCAGCCTTGATTGGCACACCAGCATCCATCAGCGCCAGAGAAGCCCCACAAACCGAAGCCATGGAAGAAGAACCATTGGATTCAGTGATTTCAGACACCACACGCACGGTGTACGGGAAATCTTCTGGTTTAGGCATCATCGCCAAGACACCGCGTTTCGCCAGGCGGCCGTGACCGATTTCGCGACGCTTAGGTGAACCTACCATACCGGTTTCACCCACGGAGTACGGAGGGAAGTTGTAGTGGAACAGGAAGTTATCGGTCTTCTCGCCCATCAGTTCATCGATGTTCTGTGCGTCACGCGCAGTACCCAGAGTGGCGGTAACCAGCGCCTGAGTTTCACCACGGGTGAACAGGGCTGAACCATGAGTACGCGGCAGCACGCCGGTGCGCACATCCAGACCACGGATCATGTCTTTTTCACGGCCATCGATACGCGGCTCGCCACGCAGCACGCGGCTACGTACCACGTTTTTCTCAACGTTACCCAGGATGTCTTGAATCTCTGAGGCATCCAGCGTTTCGTCTTGTGCCAGCAGAGTTTCCACTACGCTGTCTTTGATCGCGTCAACCTGAGCATAACGCTCTTGTTTCTCGGTGATGTGGTAAGCATCACCCAGACGGCCTTCTGCCAGTTCAGCCACGCGCGCATGCAGCACTTCGTTGACCGCAGGCGCCTGCCAATCCCACTTCGGTTTGCCCGCTTCAGCCACCAGAGCGTTGATGTTTTCGATAACCACTTGCTGCTGGTCATGACCAAACACCACTGCACCCAGCATCTGATCTTCGCTCAACACGTCAGCTTCAGATTCCACCATCAGCACGGCACCGGCAGTACCGGCAACCACCAGATCCAGACGGCTTTCTTTCAGCTCGTCAGTGGTTGGGTTCAGCACATACTGATCGTTGATGTAACCCACGCGCGCGGAACCAATTGGGCCATTGAACGGAATACCGGACAGGCTCAGGGCTGCGGAAGCGCCGATCATCGCAACGATGTCTGGGTTAACCTGCGGGTTAACGGACACCACGGTGGCGATCACTTGCACTTCGTTCAGGAAGCTGTCTGGGAACAGTGGGCGGATCGGGCGGTCAATCAGACGGGAGGTCAGGGTTTCGCCTTCGCTCGGACGGCCTTCACGGCGGAAGAAGCTGCCTGGGATACGGCCAGCAGCGTAAGTACGCTCCTGATAGTTAACGGTCAGCGGGAAGAAGCTCTGGCCGGGTTTGGCTTTTTTCTGGCCTACAACAGTCACGAATACTGCGGTGTCATCCATGCTCACCATAACGGCGGCAGTGGCCTGACGTGCCATCATACCGGTCTCAATAGTGACGGTATGTTGGCCATACTGGAATTTGCGAATGATCGGTGTCAGCAAAATTTAATCCTTAATTGACGGCGCGCAATCGTAATGACGACTCGACACGCCAGTGACTCAACTTGCCTTCACATTACATCCTCGCGACTAATGACAACCCTTATCTCAGCCTGAGATAAAGCCTCTCATTAGCCGCGCGAACCTCTGTAACGGAAGGTCCTAGTAATACATTAACCTGATTTACCTATGCTTCCTAGAAGAAAGGGGCCAAATTAGGCCCCTTTCCACTGAAACTTGCTCGATTAGCGACGCAGACCCAGACGCTCGATCAGGCTGGTATAACGTGCTACATCTTTACGCTTCAGGTAGTCCAGCAGCTTACGACGCTGAGAAACCATACGCAGCAGACCACGACGGCTGTGGTGATCTTTTTTGTGCTCTGAGAAGTGGCCTTGCAGATGGTTGATTTGCGCAGTCAGCAGGGCAACCTGAACTTCGCTAGAACCACTGTCGTTAGTACCACGACCAAAATCAGCTACGATTTTAGCTTTAGCTTCAACACTTAGAGACATTGTCATACTCCAGATTATAGATAATAAATACGGGCGCCGATCTCTAATTCAGCAACCCAATGCATAAGCTGCGCCATTCTACTCTTATCCCTGCCATCCTTCAAGCGATCGGGGAGGTACGCAGGGCAAGGCGATCAGTCGAAATACTCAACTACCAGGCGCCGCGGCGCGACTCGCCCATCGTCAGCAATTTCGCCAATACCGATAAATTTACGCTCTGCACCTTCCGTGATGCGTACCAATCCTGAGGCTGGCGCGCCCGCAACCTGTACCGGCTGCCCCTGTTTGACGTAACCGGCCACCGCTGGTAGCAGATTCACTTCAGGGAAGTCTTCCGCCGGGCTGTCCATCGGCATCAACAGCGGATCGAGCAGTTCGCTTGCAGCGATCCCCTGCTCCTCGGCCTGTGCCACCAAGGCATGCAGCTGTTCCAATGTGACCATTCGAGCGATCGGATACTTCGCCACCTGCAAACGGCGCAGATAAATCACATGCGCACCACAACCCAGCAACTCGCCGAGATCGTCGGTGATGGTGCGGATGTAGGTACCTTTCGAACAGTGGATTTCCAGCTCCAACTCATCCCCTTCCCTGCGGATAAATTGCAGTTCGTAGACGGTGATGTTGCGCGCTTCACGCGGGACTTCGATCCCCTGGCGCGCATATTCATACAGCTTCTTACCCTGATATTTCAGCGCCGAATACATCGATGGGATCTGCTGGATGTTGCCGCGGAAGGTATCCAGTGCAGCATCTAGCTGAGCTTGCGTGAAGTTAACCAGCCGTTCCTGCACCACCTGCCCATCCGCATCCGACGTATCGGTACGCTGGCCCAAGCGGGCAATCACGCGGTAACGCTTGTCAGAATCGAGCAGATACTGTGAGAACTTGGTCGCCTCACCCAGGCAAATCGGCAGCATGCCGGTTGCCAGCGGATCGAGCGCACCGGTATGGCCCGCCCGATTGGCGTTGTAGAGACGTTTCACTTTCTGCAAGGCGTCGTTAGATGACAGGCCCTGCGGTTTATCCAGCAACAGTACGCCGTGGATATCACGGCCACGGCGGCGCGGGCGACTCATTAAGCCTCCTCGTCATCGCCTGATGCAGAACGACGTTCAGCATCACTTTTCACCACGTTGGTCACCAGGTTAGACATACGCATACCTTCAACCAGTGAGTTGTCGTAGGCGAACGTCAGTTCCGGCACCACACGCAGGCGCATGGCTTTGCCAAGCAGCGTACGGATATAACCGGAAGCGTCCTGCAACGCTTTAATGCCGTTGGTCACCAGGTTCGGATCGTGATTTTCGGTCAATACGTTCAGGAAGGTGACATACACTTTGGCGTACGCCAGATCGCGAGAAACTTCCACACCTGAAACGGTTGCCATACCGACACGCGGATCTTTGACTTCACGCTGCAAAATGATCGCGATCTCTTTTTGCATCTCTTGTGCCACGCGTTGACCGCGGCTGAATTCTTTTGCCATTTGAGTATCCTCCAGACAAATCGGGGGGCCATGAGGCCCCCCAGAACAAATTTAAGCATCATACGAAGCTTAAGCGATGGTGCGCTGGATCTCGATAATTTCGAACACTTCGATCATATCGCCAACGCGCACGTCGTTGTAGTTCTTAACGCCAATACCACATTCCATGCCGTTACGGACTTCGTTAACGTCATCTTTAAAGCGGCGCAAGGATTCCAGCTCGCCTTCGTAGATAACCACGTTGTCACGCAGAACACGGATTGGGTTGTGACGTTTAATCGTGCCTTCGGTAACCATACAGCCTGCAACAGCGCCAAACTTAGGTGATTTGAACACGTCACGCACTTCAGCCAGACCGATAATCTGCTGTTTGTACTCAGGCGCCAGCATACCGCTCATCGCCTGCTTCACTTCGTCGATCAGGTTATAGATCACGGAGTAGTAACGCAGATCCAAGCTTTCTGATTCGATCACGCGGCGCGCAGAGGCGTCGGCACGCACGTTGAAGCCCAGGATGATGGCGTTGGAAGCGGCGGCCAGAGTCGCGTCGGTTTCGGTGATGCCACCTACGCCGGAGCCAACAATCTTCACCTTCACTTCGTCGGTAGAGAGTTTCTGCAGCGAATCAGAAATCGCTTCACAAGTCCCCTGTACGTCAGTTTTCAGCACGATATTCAGTTCAGAAACTTCACCTTCGGTCATGTTGGCAAACATGTTTTCCAGTTTAGATTTCTGCTGACGCGCCAGTTTGACTTCACGGAACTTGCCTTGACGGTACAGCGCCACTTCACGCGCTTTCTTCTCGTCACGGACGACGGTCGCTTCATCACCTGCGGCAGGAACGCTGGACAGACCCAGGATCTCAACCGGGATAGAAGGACCCGCCGAAGTCACTTCGCGGCCCAATTCGTCACGCATCGCACGCACACGGCCATATTCGAAGCCACACAGCACGATATCGCCTTTGTTCAGCGTACCTTCCTGAACCAGCACGGTCGCCACTGGGCCACGGCCTTTATCCAGGAAGGACTCGATCACCACGCCGCTCGCCATACCGCTGCGAACCGCTTTCAGTTCGAGAACTTCAGCTTGCAGCAGAATAGCGTTCAGCAGCTCGTCGATACCGGTACCGGCTTTTGCCGATACGTGAACGAACTGTGCTTCACCGCCCCACTCTTCTGGCATAACGCCATACTGAGACAGCTCTTGCTTAACGCGATCCGGATCGGCTTCTGGCTTGTCGATTTTGTTAACCGCAACCACCAATGGCACTTTCGCTGCCTGAGCATGCTGAATAGCTTCGATGGTTTGTGGCATCACGCCGTCGTCGGCTGCAACCACCAGAACCACGATATCGGTCGCCTGAGCACCACGGGCACGCATAGAAGTAAAGGCTGCGTGGCCTGGGGTATCCAGGAAGGTGATCATACCGTTTTCGGTTTCTACGTGGTAAGCACCGATGTGCTGGGTAATACCGCCAGCTTCGCCCACTGCCACCTTGGTGGAGCGAATGTAGTCAAGCAGGGAGGTTTTACCGTGGTCAACGTGACCCATGATGGTTACAACCGGAGCACGAGACTCGGCTGCAGCACCGGTGTCACGGTCGCTCATCAGCGCTTCTTCCAGCTCGTTCTCACGACGCAGGATAACTTTGTGGCCCATCTCTTCGGCAACCAGCTGTGCGGTTTCCTGGTCGAGGACCTGGTTGATGGTCGCCATTGCGCCCAGCTTCATCATCGCTTTGATGACCTGAGAGCCTTTTACCGCCATCTTGTTAGCCAGTTCGGCAACGGTAAGGGTTTCGCCGATGATAACGTCACGGTTCACCACCTGAGCCGGCTTGTTAAAGCCCTGCTGCAGGGTGCTTGGCTTACGCTTGCCTTTACCACCGCGGGTTACGGCGCGAGCTTCTTCGCGGTCTGCTTTAGACTCGGAGAGCTTGTTGCCTTTCTTCTGCTTGGTCGCTTTGCCACCGCGAGTACGGCTGCGGCGCTCGCCTTCAACTTTAGCGTCGTTTTCGTCTTCGGCTGCACGAGCGTGCTGAGAGGTGGTCACGTGGTAGTCGGCTGTTTCAACCGCAGCGCTTGCTGCTTCAGCCTCAGCCCACTTCTCACCGTTCTCTTCGGCCATACGGCGCGCTTCTTCCGCTACGCGTTTGGCGTCTTCCTCAACCTTACGGCGCACTTCTTCTTCCGCTTTACGTTTCAGTTCAGCGGCTTCGGCTTCACGGCGTGCTTTTTCTGCCTGAGCTGGCTTGGTCATTTCGTCGGTACGTTGATTGGTCACTTTTTCTTTTTCCGCTGAATTACGCTTAGCAATCTCCGCGGCCTCACGTTTGGCTTGCTCTTCGGCTGTGCGCTTCGCTTCAGCTTCACGTTTCGCTAACTCTTCTGCTTCGCGCACTGCCTGCTCTTCCGCTTCACGCTGTGCCTGCTCTGCCGCTTCAGCCTGTTGAGCTTCTTGCGTATCGCGATTTACATAAGTGCGTTTCTTGCGGACCTCAATTTGCACCGATTTACTTTTACCGCCGGTGCTCGGAATATTCAAGGTGCTGCGCGTTTTGCGCTGCAACGTGAGTTTACCTGGTGCACTACCGTGTTCACGGTTCAAGTGCGCCAGCAAGGTTTCTTTCTCATGCTGGGTGACAGAGTCAGTTTCTGACTTGTTGATCCCAGCATCAGCAAACTGCTGTACCAGGCGATCAACTGGAGTCTGAATCTCTGCTGCCAGCGATTTTACGGTTACATCTGTCGTCATGCTGTTCCTTCCTGCTACAGTTTATTACGCGTTGTCGCCAAACCAACAGATATTACGGGCGGCCATAATCAGCTCGCCGGCCTGCTCATCGCTAAGCCCTTCAATATCAGCCAGATCGTCAACACCCTGCTCGGCAAGATCTTCCAGCGTACAAACCCCACGCGCGGCCAGTTTAAAGGCCATGCTGCGCTCAAGCCCTGAAAGGTTGAGTAAATCATCAGCAGGTTTTTGGTCGCCCAGGCTTTCTTCCTGAGCCAGAGCCAGCGTGGTCAATGCAGCTTTGGCGCGATCGCGCAACGCTTCAACGGTATCTTCATCCAGTCCGTCAATTTCCAGCAACTCTTTGATCGGTACATAGGCCAGCTCTTCTAACGTTGAGAAGCCCTCTTCGACCAAAACGGTGGCGAAATCTTCGTCAATAGCAAGATACTTGGTGAAGGTATCAATGGCGGCATGAGCCTCGGCCTGATGCTTGGCCTGCAGATCGTCCGCCGTCATCACGTTCAGTTCCCAGCGATCATCATCACGATGCTGTTTCAACAACTGGGAGGCTAAACGCACGTTTTGGCCATTACGGCCGATCGCCTGTGCCAGATTGCTGGCTTCAACGGCGATATCCATCGTGCACCGGTCTTCATCCACCACGATCGAGGCAACATCTGCCGGGGCCATGGCGTTAATGACGAACTGTGCAGGGTTATCATCCCAGAGGATGATATCAATACGTTCCCCGCCAAGCTCGCTCGAAACGGCCTGGACGCGGGCACCGCGCATACCGACGCAAGCACCGACCGGGTCGATACGCTTGTCGTTGGTTTTCACGGCAATTTTTGCACGGGAGCCAGGATCGCGGGCTGCCGCTTTAATCTCGATCACTTCTTCACCGATTTCCGGCACTTCGATGCGGAACAGCTCTTTCAGCATATCCGGGCTGGAACGGCTGACGAACAGTTGCGCACCACGCGCTTCTGGACGCACGGCGTAAAGCACACCGCGGATACGGTCGCCTGGGCGGAAGTTTTCGCGCGGCAGCATGTCTTCACGGCCAATTACGGCCTCGGCGTTGCTGCCCAGATCCAGCGCAATGCTGTCACGGTTAACCTTTTTCACCACGCCGGTGACGATCTCACCTTCGTGCTCACGGAAAGCATCAACCACCATCGCACGTTCAGCTTCACGCACTTTCTGTACGATAACCTGCTTCGCGGTCTGGGTAGTGATACGGTCAAAGGTGACGGATTCGATCTGATCTTCGATATAACCACCCAATTCCATGGATGGATCTTCATACTGCGCCGCTTCCAGCGTGATTTCACGCGTTGGCTGAGTCACTTCATCAACGGCGACCCAACGGCGGAAGGTATCGAAATCGCCGGTTTTACGGTCAATGCTGACACGTACGTCGATTTCCTGCTCATACTTTTTCTTGGTTGCGGTGGCTAATGCGGTTTCCAGCGCTTCAAAAATCTTCTCACGCGGAAGGGATTTTTCATTGGAAACAGCTTCAACAACAGCCAGAATCTCTTTGTTCATCCTAGTTGCCTCATCCAAACTTTAAAAGTGGGGTACCAGGTTCGCTTTCTGAATGTTGCTCAGCGCGAACACTTCATCTTTCCCTTCCACAGTAACCGTGATCATCTCGCCTTCGACGGATTTGATGATGCCCTGCCATTTGCGGCGGTTTTGTATCGCCATACGCAGAACAACGCTGACTTCTTCACCGATAAAACGCTGATAGTGTTCTGCGGTGAACATAGGACGTTCAAGGCCAGGAGAGGAGACTTCCAAGTTGTAAGCGACCGTGATCGGATCTTCGACGTCCAATACAGCGCTGACCTGGTGGCTGACATCAGCGCAATCATCAACATTGATTCCATTCTCACTGTCAATATAGATGCGTAGCGTCGATTGGCGCGCCCGAATAAATTCGATACCTACGAGCTCAAAGCCCAACGCCTCTACCGGTGCGGAAATCATCTCTGTTAACTTTTGCTCTAATGTGGACAAGCCCACCCCCAAGACATAAAAAAAGGGCTTAATAGCCCAGTGATTCTGTTGCCAAATAACAAAAAACCCCGAAAATTCGGGGCTTTATGCAACTGGACCCTGTTTGCCGCAAAGCGGCTTCGGTGCAACTTTCTAACAAGTGTCATTTTCAAATGTTGTTCGAGAAAAGCGGATTTCAATCGAAAAGTGTATTTGAAAATAAACACTTAAAGGAAAGTGGTTGCGGGGGCCGGATTTGAACCGACGACCTTCGGGTTATGAGCCCGACGAGCTACCAGGCTGCTCCACCCCGCGTCCGAAAACGTGGCAAATATTACGCCGATAATCGCAAAAAAGCAAGTTATCTCTGGGATTTGGTACCGAGGATGGGACTCGAACCCACAAGCCCGTTAGGGCACTACCACCTCAAGGTAGCGTGTCTACCAATTCCACCACCTCGGTACAGATTCTTACTGCTAACGGCTGTTTTTACTCTTAAGCACCAACAACCGTTTTCAAACTTTTTACTGCTTAGCGCGGGATATCGCTGCTCGGCTTGGCTGGTTCTGCCGGTGAGGTAGTCTGCTCAGTTTTCACTGGCTGACCCAGGTTTTCCCACTCGTTGCCTTTCTGGTTCTTATTGCTGCTCAGGTTACCCAAAATCAGACTGATGACGAAAAACAAGGTCGCCAAAACAGCCGTCATGCGGGTCATAAAGTTGCCTGAACCAGTCGATCCGAACAATGTGCCAGAAGCACCTGCTCCGAATGAGGCTCCCATATCAGCGCCTTTGCCTTGCTGCAACATAATCAGACCCACTAGCCCGATCGAAATCAGCAAGAAAATTACCAGAAGAGCTTCGTACATAGTTGTACCTGTATCCTTGCGGGTTCACCGCGTGCCAAATGCTTCTCACCCCAGATGCTTCTATAACGAAGTCGCGGCGTGTCATTAAACAGCCCACTGAAGCGGGTGTGAATACTAACCAAAGCCGTCAGGCCACGCAAGGGCAATTTGCTGCCACTGATGCGTTTGCAGAAAAAAACATCAAAAACCGACGTAATTTGTGAGCTACGCAGGCTCCTTAAAACGGAGCCTGCGTGAAAACAACGTGTTAGCCTGCCAGTTTCACCGCATCGGCAATACGATGCGCCAGCATTTCAACCTGTTTTTCGTCTTCACCTTCCACCATGACGCGGATTAACGGCTCAGTGCCCGATTTGCGCAACAGAACGCGGCCATGGCCAGCCAGTTCGGCCTCTACCTGCGCCGTCACTGCGCGTACGGCTTCAGATTCCAGTGGGTTATGCTCACCAACAAAACGCACGTTAACCAGAATCTGCGGCAGCAACTTCATGCCGCTGCACAGATCGTGCAGGCTCATGCTATTGCGCACCATGGCCGTCAATACCTGCAAGCCGGCCACAATGCCGTCACCGGTGGTGGTTTTATCCAACAGAATGACGTGGCCAGAGTTTTCCGCACCAATACGCCAGCCCAGCTCTTGCAGTTTTTCCAGCACATAGCGATCTCCAACCTTGGCCCGTGCGAAGGGGATACCCAACTGCTTCAGCGCCAGTTCCAGACCCATGTTGCTCATCAACGTACCCACGGCACCACCGCGCAACTGGCCTTGACGCAAACCTTCACGGGCAATGATGTAGAGGATCTGGTCACCATCCACTTTGTTACCCAGGTGATCCACCATCATCAAGCGGTCGCCATCACCATCGAAGGCCAAGCCAACATGTGCCTGCTCTTCCAGCACCCGCGCCTGCAGTTGACGCACATCGGTAGCACCACACTCTTCGTTGATGTTCATACCGTCCGGCTCGCAGCCGATGGCAATCACCGTCGCACCCAGCTCACGCAGTACGCTTGGTGCGATGTGGTAGGTTGCGCCGTTTGCGCAATCCACCACAATTTTCAGGCCATTCAGGCTCAATTCGCTTGGGAAGGTGCCTTTACAGAACTCGATATAGCGCCCGGCAGCATCGACAATGCGGCTGGCTTTACCCAGTTCGGCTGACTCAACGCAGGTCAGCGGTTTTTCCATTTCAGCTTCAATGGCTTCTTCCACCTCATCCGGCAATTTAGCGCCATCGATAGAGAAGAATTTGATGCCGTTATCGTAGAACGGGTTATGTGAGGCCGAGATCACGATCCCGGCTTCCGCACGGAAGGTTCGGGTCAGATAGGCCACGGCAGGAGTGGGCATCGGGCCGGTAAAGGATGCGGAAAGCCCCGCTGCTGCCAGCCCGGCCTCCAGCGCCGACTCCAGCATATAGCCGGAAATGCGGGTGTCTTTGCCGATGATAATTTTACGCGAGCCATGACGTGCCAGTACCTTACCGGCGGCCCAGCCGAGTTTAAGGACAAACTCCGGGGTGATCGGGCTGTCGCCGACTTTGCCACGAATACCATCGGTACCAAAATATTTGCGCTCGCTCATGTCTCTACTATCCCTTAGCTGAAAGTGTTGCCTCGACGACACGCATCGCCTCGACGGTTTCTTTAACATCATGCACTCTGACAATCTGCGCCCCTTGCATTGCGGCAATCACCGCACAGGCAACGCTGCCAATGACCCGTTGTTCGGGTGGCACATTCAACAGTTGTCCAATCATCGATTTGCGCGACATTCCCACCAACAAAGGCAAACCAAAATGATGAAATTCCGAC
Organism: Serratia sp. HNCC26DJ206; assembly: GCF_057180605.1. Classification (NCBI taxonomy): domain Bacteria; kingdom Pseudomonadati; phylum Pseudomonadota; class Gammaproteobacteria; order Enterobacterales; family Yersiniaceae; genus Serratia; species Serratia sp. HNCC26DJ206. The sequence continues at coordinate 7,880 of NZ_JBXUGP010000029.1, read as the reverse complement.
AGCCGGGCCAGAAGCTGATAATTATGCGCCAAATTCTTACCGAAACCGAAGCCCGGGTCGAGCAACAATTTCTGTTTTGCTATTCCGCCTGCCATGCAGCGGTCAATATGATGCTGGAAAAACGCATTTACATCGCCAATCAGATCGTCGTAATGCGGTGCCTGCTGCATGGTACGCGGCTCACCCTGCATATGCATCAGACAGACCGGTAGACCACTTTCGGCGGCGGCTTCCAGCGCTCCAGGCTCCTGCAGCGAACGAACGTCGTTAATCAGGTGCGCACCGGCGCGGGCAGATTCGCGGATCACCGCGGCTTTCGAGGTATCTACCGAAATAAAAACCTCAAACCGCTGGGCAAGTGCTTCTACCACTGGCACCACACGGGCAAGCTCTTCCTCTTCGCTAACGTCGGCGGCGCCAGGACGGGTCGATTCACCGCCCACGTCAATCATCGTCGCACCGGCAGAGATCAGCGCATGAGCATGCAACAAGGCGTCATGCAGTGAATTATGTCGGCCGCCATCGGAAAAGGAGTCTGGAGTGACGTTAAGGATCCCCATCACCTGCGGATGATTGAGATCAAAAATCTGGTCGCGCACGGTTAACTGCATAATTAATTCACCTTAATGTTGCCTGCCGGGAGTTTACGTTGAACGTTGCAGGCAACGGCCCAACCCTACTGTGTCAGCGGGCAACAACGCGGCAATTTCAAATATGACGGGTACAAAAAACCCCGGACTTAGCCGGGGTCGATTTTATTACACAGCCGACGTTATTTGTCGAGCTGTTGCTGTTCAGACATTGAGTTGTCTGGGTTTGGCGTCTGCGGCTCATCAACCGGCGTCGGTGCTTTTGGCGCGCCACCGTTGTCGGAGCTGTTATTCTTCGCAGCATCGTCCCAACCTGCTGGCGGACGTACTTCACGGCGGTTCATCAAATCATCAACCTGTGGCGCATCAATCGTTTCGTACTTCATCAACGCGTCTTTCATGGCATGCATGATGTCCATGTTTTCGGCCAGCAACTGCCGGGAGCGTTGATAGTTACGTTCAATTAATGCCTTAACTTCCTGGTCAATAATCCGCGCGGTTTCGTCTGACATGTGCTTGGTTTTGGAAACTGAACGCCCCAAGAAGACTTCGCCTTCTTCTTCTGCGTAAAGCAACGGCCCCAGTTTTTCCGAGAACCCCCATTGGGTCACCATGTTACGGGCAATGGTTGTTGCCTGTTTGATGTCCTGAGAAGCACCGGTGGAGACGTTATCCACACCATAGATCAACTCTTCAGCCAGACGGCCACCGTAAGCCACGGAGATCATGCTTTCCAGTTTCTGACGGCTGTAGCTGATGCTATCCCCTTCCGGCAGGAAGAAGGTCACACCGAGCGCACGGCCACGAGGAATAATCGTGACTTTATGCACCGGGTCATGCTCAGGCACCAGACGACCAATGATCGCATGGCCCGCTTCGTGATACGCGGTGGATTCTTTCTGCGCTTCGGTCATCACCATGGAGCGACGTTCCGCACCCATCATGATTTTATCTTTGGCTTTTTCGAACTCAACCATCGACACCACGCGCTTGCTGCCACGCGCTGCAAACAGTGCCGCTTCGTTAACCAGGTTGGCCAAGTCAGCACCGGAGAAGCCTGGAGTACCACGCGCAATCACAGAGGCATCAATATCCGCAGCCAATGGCACACGGCGCATATGCACCTTCAGGATCTGCTCGCGGCCACGTACGTCTGGCAAGCCCACCACCACCTGACGGTCAAAACGACCTGGACGCAGCAACGCAGGGTCAAGTACGTCAGGGCGGTTAGTTGCCGCAATCACGATAATGCCTTCGTTACCTTCAAAGCCGTCCATTTCGACCAGCATCTGGTTCAGCGTTTGTTCACGTTCATCGTGACCACCGCCAAGACCTGCGCCACGCTGGCGGCCTACGGCATCGATTTCATCGATAAAGATGATGCACGGTGCCGCTTTTTTAGCCTGCTCGAACATGTCACGTACGCGGGAAGCCCCCACGCCGACGAACATTTCGACGAAATCAGAACCGGAAATGGTGAAGAACGGCACTTTAGCCTCACCGGCGATCGCTTTCGCCAGCAGGGTTTTACCGGTACCTGGAGGGCCTACCATCAGCACGCCTTTCGGGATCTTACCGCCCAGTTTCTGGAAACGGCTCGGTTCACGCAGGTAATCCACCAGTTCGCTAACCTCTTCTTTTGCTTCGTCACAACCCGCGACATCAGCAAAAGTGGTTTTAATCTGGTCTTCCGTCAGCATACGGGCCTTGCTCTTGCCAAAGGACATCGCACCCTTGCCACCGCCGCCCTGCATTTGCCGCATAAAGAAGATCCAGACCCCAATCAGCAACAGCATCGGGAACCAGGAAATAAAGATCGAAGCCAGCAAACTCGGTTCTTCCGGTGGTTCACCGACAACTTTGACATTCTTGGTTAACAACGTATCCAGCAGTTTCGGATCGTTGACAGGGATGTAGGTCGTGTATTTGTTACTGTCTTTACGAATAACATTGATTTCACGTCCATTAATTCGTGCTTCACGAATCTGATCTTGGGTCAGTTCGGACATGAAGGTAGTGTAATCCACCCTACGGCCATTAGACTCGCTGGGCCCAAAGCTCTGGAATACAGACATCAATACTACCGCGATGACTAACCAGAGAATTAGGTTTTTCGCCATGTCACTCAAGGGATTAACCTCATATTACAACTGTGTTAACAAACAGCGTTAGGGTACTACAGTTTCCGCCCTGTCGCTACAATGTACACTTCACGCGAACGTGCGCGGGAAGCGTCTGGCTTACGAATCTTAACCTTCGTAAACAGGGAGCGAATTTCCCGTAGGTACTCGTCAAAACCATCTCCCTGGAACACCTTCACCAGGAAACTACCACCTGGAGCGAGGACATCACGACACATTTCCAGTGCTAACTCCACCAGATACATCGATTTCGGGATATCGACCGCCGGGGTGCCACTCATATTCGGCGCCATGTCAGACATGACAACCTGAACCTTACTTTCACCTACACGTTCCAACAGCGCTTTGAGCACCAGTTCATCACGAAAGTCGCCCTGAAGGAAATCGACACCAACAATAGGATCCATTGGCAAAATATCACAGGCAATGACACGCCCGTTACCACCAATCTGAGTGACGACATATTGCGACCACCCACCCGGTGCAGCACCCAAATCGACTACCGTCATGCCCGGCTTAAACAGTTTGTCACTTTGCTGTATTTCATCAAGTTTAAACCAGGCGCGAGAACGCAGCCCTTTTTTCTGCGCCTGAAGTACATATTTATCGCTAAAGTGTTCTTGTAGCCAGCGACTGGAGCTAGCCGAACGCTTTTTATTAGCCATCTCGTTTTCCAACTATCCTAAAAGAGAGTCTTATGTCAGGTTCGCTGCTCACGTAGACGCCATTCGGTGCAGACCGATTTGGTGATATACATGAGATGGCGGTAGAATGACCCGTTTTCAATCCCAACTTAAGCAAAAAAGACAATGAATCTGAATAATAAACAAAAACAGCACCTGAAAGGCCTGGCGCATCCGTTAAAACCGGTTGTCATGCTGGGTAATAACGGTCTCACCGAAGGGGTGCTGGCTGAAATTGAACAGGCCCTGGAGCATCATGAGCTGATCAAAGTAAAAATTGCTGCCGAAGATCGCGAGACTAAAACCTTGATCGCCGACGCTATTGTGCGTGAAACGGGTGCCTGCAATGTGCAAGTGATCGGCAGTACGCTTATTCTTTACCGCCCATCGAAAGAGCGCAAGATCACTTTGCCGCGCTAATCCACCGTCCGTTTGACGGAAAAGGTGCCATGCACCGAGTTCAGATAAAAGGCCGCTTGCGGCCTTTTTCCTTTCTTTACAAAACACTGCTGAATATCTGACCAATTGTTTCAGGATTACAGATATTCAACCTTCAGAATTTCATATTCGACATCGCCGCCCGGCGTTTTGATGACGACAACGTCATCCTGCTCTTTGCCGATCAAACCGCGCGCCATCGGTGAATTGACTGAAATAAGATTCTTTTTAAAGTCAGCCTCATCATCACCCACAATACGGTACGTGACTTCGTCTTCAGTTTCCAGGTTCATTATCGATACGGTAGAGCCAAAAATTACGCGGCCAGTATTCGGCATTTTGGTGATGTCGATCACCTGTGCGTTAGACAGTTTGGCTTCAATTTCCTGGATGCGACCTTCGCAGAATCCTTGCTGCTCACGGGCGGCATGGTATTCAGCGTTTTCTTTCAAATCGCCATGCTCACGCGCATCCGCGATATCTGAAATGATTTTCGGACGGCGCACGCCTTTCAGATATTCAAGTTCTTCACGCAGTTGCTCTGCGCCAAATAAAGTCATCGGAATCTGTTTCATCGTTTCAATACCTCTAAATCTTTCCTGTTCAAATAGCCGTCATCCTGACGTGTTCGTATGAAAATACGGCAGGCGTTGCGCCTTCCGTCTCCAGGCGATAAACAAAAGAAACCTGACTCGGAATTTTCTCCCAAGTCGGGATCGATTTTGCATTTTGAGATGCATTTTAGCCTAGAGTTCCTTAAGGGTCATCGTTTACTTTCTCCCTGAATGCACCGTAGTATGGCAACACGTTATCCAGCTGTTACCCCGAGATTATGCGTTTTTCACGAATTGTCAGTGCATTGGCCTGTGCATTTGTTCTTAATGCAAATGCGGCCCCGGTCGAAGATTACACACAATATTTGCCTGATGGGGCCAACCTTGCCCTGATAGTTCAGAAGATTGGTGCCTCTGCGCCAACGATCGACTATCACTCACAGCAAATGGCATTACCGGCCAGTACTCAGAAAGTGCTGACAGCGCTGGCAGCGTTGTTACAGCTCGGGCCTGACTACCGTTTTACCACTACCTTGGAAAGCCAGGGCAACATCACGGATGGCGTGTTGCGCGGTAACCTTATCGCTCGTTTCAGTGGGGATCCGACCTTCAAGCGCCAGAGCCTGCGCAATATGGTGGCGGTGCTGAAAAAGCAGGGAGTGAGTGAAATTAGCGGCGATGTTCTGGTCGATACATCGGTATTTGCCAGCCACGATAAAGCCCCCGGCTGGCCGTGGAACGATATGACCCAATGCTTCAGCGCCCCGCCGGCAGCAGCAATTGTCGATCGCAACTGCTTCTCGGTATCGCTTTACAGCGCGCCGAACCCCGGCGAAATGGCCTTTATCCGCGTTGCTTCTTTCTATCCGGTTAATATGTTCAGCCAAGTGAGAACGTTGGCGAAGGGTTCTGCGGACGCACAATACTGCGAGTTGGACGTGGTGCCGGGTGAGTTGAACCGCTTTACGCTGACCGGATGCCTGACACAGCGCAGCGAACCGCTACCGCTGGCCTTTGCCATTCAGGACGGAGCCAGTTACGCCGGTGCGATCCTGAAAGATGAACTGACGCAGGCGGGGATCAAGATAGGTGGCCATCTCAAACGCCAGACCCTACCCGGCATGACCGGTACGGTGATTGCCCAGACACAGTCTGCACCGCTGCATGAATTACTGAAAATCATGCTGAAAAAATCCGACAACATGATCGCCGATAGCGTATTCCGCACCATTGGGCACGAGCGTTTCGGCGTTCCCGGCACCTGGCGTGCCGGTGCTGATGCCGTACGCCAGGTGTTACGCCAGAAAGCCGGGGTAGATTTAGGCAATAATATTGTGGTCGATGGGTCGGGCCTGTCGCGCCACAATCTGCTGACACCGGCTACCATGATGCAGGCACTGCAATATATCGCCCAACACGACAATGAGTTGAATTTCATCTCGATGCTGCCGCTGTCCGGCTACGACGGCACCCTGCGCTATCGCGGTGGCCTGCATGAAGCGGGCGTCGATGGCAAAGTTTCTGCCAAAACCGGTGCTCTGCAAGGGGTGTATAATCTGGCAGGCTTTATTACCACCGCCAGCGGCCAACGTTATGCCTTTGTGCAATTCTTATCGGGTTACGCGGTGCCACCGGAAGATCAGAAGCAACGCCGCGCTCCGTTAGTCCGTTTTGAAAGCAGATTGTATCGCGATATTTATCAGAACAATTGAGGATCAATCAGCATGAAACTATTGATTGTTGAAGACGATGAATTGTTGCAGCAAGGCTTGGCATTGGCGTTGTCCCAAGAAGGCTATGCCTGTGACTGCGCTGCCACGGCGGCCGAAGCCAACAGCCTGCTCGTCACCAGTCAGTACAGCATGGTGATCCTGGATCTTGGTCTGCCGGATCTCGACGGTGCCAGCCTGTTGCGCCAGTGGCGCCGTCTGCAGATCGGCATCCCGGTGCTGATTCTGACCGCGCGCGATGCTCTGGAAGATCGCGTTGACGGCCTGGATGCCGGTGCCGATGATTATCTGATCAAACCCTTTGCCTTGGTTGAGCTGCAAGCCAGGGTACGGGCGCTGCTCCGCCGTTATCAGGGCCACAGCGATAACCTGCTGCAACAGGACGATCTGACGCTGAATCTCTCCAGCCAACAGGTGTATTTGCAGCAACAATCGGTCGATATCACGCCAAAAGAGTTTGCCATCCTGTCACGCCTGATGATGCGCGCGGGTCAGACCGTCAATCGCGAATTGCTGCAACAGGATCTCTATACCTGGAATGACGATCTGGGATCGAACACCCTAGAAGTTCACGTCCATAACCTGCGCCGCAAACTGGGTAAAGATCGCATCCGCACCGTACGCGGCATTGGCTACCGTCTGGAACCCGCATCATGATCAGTATGCGCCGCCGTCTGTTGCTGATGCTAGCGCTGATCCTTCTGGTCACCCAGCTTATCAGTGCGTTCTGGCTCTGGCATGAGAGCCAGGAGCAAATCAGCTTTCTGGTGGATGAAACCCTGTCCGCCAAAATGCGCAATGAACGGGTGAATACCGAAATTACCGAGGCTATCGCCTCATTGCTTGCCCCGTCGCTGATCATGATGATCGTGACTCTGCTGGCCTCTTTCTGGGCCATCAGTTGGATTACCCGCCCGCTTAATCAGTTGCAGGAGCGGTTGGAAAAGCGCTCCGCAGATAACCTGACGCCGTTACCCGTGAGTAACAGCAGTCTGGAAATGGTTGCAGTGACCAGCACGCTGAATCAACTGTTTTCACGCCTCGATCATACCATCCAGCAAGAACGCCTGTTTACCGCCGACGCCGCCCATGAGCTGCGCACGCCGCTGGCCGGTATCCGTTTGCATCTGGAGTTGATGGAGCAGCAAGGGATTAAAGAAAGCAAGATACTGATTGCCCGCATTGATCAGTTGATGCACGTCGTTGAGCAATTACTGATGCTGTCGCGCGCCGGGCAGAATTTTGCCAGTGGTCATTATCAGCAATTTGACTGGGTAAGCCACGTTATCCAACCGCTAAAGGAAGAGTTGGAAGAGCTGGCGGCTCAACGCGGGCAAATATTGCTCTGGCAGTTGCCTGTGCAAGCCGTGACCCATGGCGATCCGGTCTTGCTGCGCCTGATGCTGCGTAATCTGGTGGAGAATGCCCACCGCTATAGTCCGGAAAATAGCACCATTCATGTGCAGCTCACTCCACAAGATCGCGGGCAGCGCTTGCAGGTGCTGGATGAAGGACCAGGCATTAAGCAAGAGCAGGCGGGAGAGCTGACGCAGGCATTTCGCCGAATGGATCAACGTTACGGCGGCAGCGGGCTTGGGCTGAATATTGTGATCCGTATTGCACAGTTGCATCGCGGCTGGCTGCGGCTTGAAAACCGGGCCGATGCCAGTGGTCTGAACGCACAGTGCTGGATACCCGACAACGTGCTGAATCCATGAAAAAGGCCCAGCATCGCTGTAATGCT
>NZ_JBXUGP010000028.1:0-75133 GCF_057180605.1 Serratia sp. HNCC26DJ206 | reverse complement strand
CCTCGACCATCGTCGTGCCGCTGTACGGCAAATTTGGTGATTTGTTGGGCCGTAAAATTGTCCTGCAAATAGCGATTGTCGCATTTTTACTGGGTTCAGCATTATGTGGCATGGCACAGAACATGACGCAGTTGATCCTGATGCGTGCGTTGCAGGGGCTGGGAGGCGGTGGACTGATGGTTGTGAGCATGGCAGCCGTGGGCGATGTCATTCCCCCTGCCGAACGCGGCAGGTATCAAGGGCTATTCGGTGGTGTTTTCGGGCTGGCGACAGTTATCGGCCCATTGATCGGCGGTTTTCTGGTTGAGCACTTTTCCTGGCGCTGGATTTTTTATATCAACCTGCCGTTAGGTATTTTTGCACTGTTGGTGATTGGCGTCGCGTTAAAATCACAGACTGCACGCATCCGCCATGAAATTGACTTCCTTGGCGCAGGTTATCTAGCGGCTGCACTGACCTGCATCATTCTGTTCACCAGCGAAGGTGGCACCGTCTATGAATGGTCGGATCCACAACTGTGGTGCATTTTGGCGTTTGCGGTCGTAACTCTGGGCGGTTTTATCTATGAAGAGCGGTTGGCGGTTGAGCCTATCATTCCGCTTGGGTTATTCCGCGATCGTACGTTTTTACTGAGCTGTGCCATCAGTTTTATTATCGGCATGTCTTTGATGGGATCAATGACCTTCCTACCATTGTATTTACAGGTGGTAAAAGGTTCGACCCCATCAGAGGCCGGTATGCAGTTGTTGCCGTTGATGGGCGCATTGTTGGTGAGTTCAATCATCAGCGGACGATTGATCAGCCGTATTGGCCGCTACCGTATGTTCCCGATCGGCGGTACCTTGCTGAGTTTTATCGGCATGCTGCTGCTGGGACATCTAAAAATCAGCACGCCGATATACCAGTTGTATATCTATATCGGTGTACTCGGCTTCGGGCTAGGTATGGTGATGCAGGTGTTGGTTCTGGCAGTGCAAAACACCGTGGCGATGCAGCAGATGGGCGTAGCAACTTCTAGCGTAACGTTATTCCGCTCCATCGGTGGTTCGATCGGCGTGGCCGCGTTTGGCGCTATTTTCACCCACGTATTGCGTAACCAGTTACAAGAGCGGATCCCTGAGGGCACTCAATTACCGCATTCCCTTAGTGCACAGGCGGTACAACAGTTACCGACCACAATCCGTGAAGATTATCTGCAAGCGTTTGGTTCGGCGTTGCACTCGGTTTACCAGATTGCGGCAGGCATTATGGTGATTGCTTTTGTGCTGTCACTGCTGCAAAAAGATGCATCGCTTAAGAAATAGTCAAATCACTCACAATGAGACTCAACATCTACAGTCGCATTGAAGGCTGTAGTTGTCAGCCTACGGTTTCGCAATGACATTTTTTGAATCCACCGACTTCACTGCCACTTCACACTCAGTTGATAGACTATCACCCTTCTGATTTCGAAGGATTGAATCATGACAATCAACAAACATTTGGGTGCTCTGTTATTTCTCACTATTTGCCTGATGACTGGGCTGGTCACGCAGGCCAGAGAACTGCCAACTTTGCAGGAGGGTGACCTTATTTTCCAAACCTCCCGTTCAGCACAAAGTCTTGCCATACAGCAAGCCACCGGCTCTCGATACAGCCATATGGGGATCATTCTTCTGCGTAATGGAAAACCCTACGTATTTGAGGCTGCGGCGACAGTAAAATACACACCACTGCCTGCCTGGATAGAGCGTGGGGAAAAAAAGCATTTCGTCATCAAACGCCTGAAGAACGCCAAGCAGTTCCTGACAGCCCCCATACAGCTAAACCTACGCAAACAAGCTCAATACTTCGCCGGCAAACCTTACGATCTCCAGTTTTCCTGGTCAGATGAAAAACTGTACTGTTCAGAGTTGGTGTGGAAGATTTATGATCGCGCGGCAGGCATACAAATCGGTCATTTGCAGAAAGTGAGTGAATTTCATCTCGATGCCCCTGCCGTAAAGCAGAAATTGCGGGAGCGTTATGGCACGAACATTCCTTGGGATGAGCAAATTATCTCGCCTAAAGCCATGTTTGAGTCACCGCAGTTAGTCACAGTGATTGCAAATTGACAGGCTGCTTAATGATGCTTTGCCATTGTGGCGTAATCACTAGGTGATTTTATTTTCGGAACATCTCACCCCGCGCACTAGCCGGACAATTCTACATTGCCCGGCTAAGACTAAAGCTTAAGGCACGTCGTAGCCCAAGGCCGCTTTGCGGATACGGAACCACTGCTGGCGGCTCATTTCCAACTCGCATGCCTTAATGGCTGAACGCACGCGCTCGATTTTGCCAGAACCGATAATCGGCAGTGGCGCAGAGGGTAAGCGCATGATCCAGGCATAAACCACTTGTTCGATGGTTTCTGCGCCAATTTCCTGCGCCACTGTCTGTAGTTCATCACGCAGCGGCTGGAACTCCGCATCGCTGAACAGGCGGCCACCGCCCAGGCAAGACCAGGCCATCGGCTTGATACGCAGTTGCTGGCTCTGATCCAAGGTTCCATCCAGGATCGCTGGCTGATGAATAGGTGATATTTCCACCTGATTAGTCACCAGCGAGAACGGCAGACGCGACTGCAACAGAGTAAACTGGGCCGGGGTAAAGTTGGAAACACCGAAATGGCGCACCTTGCCCGCTTTATGCAGTGCGACAAAGGCTTCAGCCACCTCGTCAGCGTCCATCAACGGATCGGGACGATGGATCAACAGCAAGTCCAGATAATCGGTATGCAGGTGGGTTAACGACTGCTCGGCACTCTGTACAATATGCTCGCGATCGGTAATGTAATGACCAATCGGGTTACCCAGCTTGGCGGTGGTCGCGATACCGCACTTTGAAACCAGTTCCATCCCTTGGCGTACCGAAGGTTTCAGCTTAATCGCCTCACCAAAAGCTTGCTCACAGGCATAACCGCCGTAAATATCGGCATGATCGGCCGTCGTCACACCCAATTCAATATGCTGCTCAATAAACTTCAGCAGTTGCTGAGGGGACATCTCCCATTCCATTAAACGCCAATAACCACAGATCATCTGTGAGAATTCAGGCCCTTGCGGTGCAAGCTTGATGCGATTCACCATATTTTAAACTCCATAAAATTATTCCGCGCCAGCATACACAAGCGCCCAGAGGGTAGGAAGCCATAAAACGGCGTTAACGTGCGTCAGATCGGGAAATAGCTAAAAAAGCGAAGGCTGTTCCGGCGGAATTTCATCAGAGGGTTTACTGACGCGCTGCATACGCAGATAACGTTGGCGGCATAAGCGCAAAACATCACGTTTTTGCGCATCGTTCATTTGCATCCAGCCAAAGCGCTCCTCGCGGCTGCGCAGGCAGCCACGGCAAAAACCGCGCTCATCCGTCTGGCAAATACCACGGCACGGACTGGGGATGTCAAAAAACTCAAGTTGCTGCGCCACACGACCTCCTGCGTTTAGGCAGTGTTCCACACGGCCTTACCTAATTGAAGACGTCATCAGCGCCGATGGCAAGTGGCTTTTCGCCATGGCGACGAAAATAATCACGCAGGTAATGCAAGGCCTGACGGGTTTTCTCCGGCAGCACGCGCTCCTCTGCCAGGCCATTACAGCCCCGTAGCGCTCTGATCCTCTAAGGTTATCTTAAGTTTCATCTGGTAGATTTCAGCGCATTACACAACGGCAGGATTCAGATTTGGCAATGCAGTTACGTCGATTACTACAGTGCAACAGCTTGGGGTTTATCCTTTCCAGCGCACTCTTTTTTACCCTATTCCATAACGCCTTATTTCTCTATACCGCCTGGTCGTATATCAGCTTCGATAGCATCCATAGCGTCATTTTCGCTGCCACTATGCCAGTGGTGATTTTTTGTGCGCTCAACATAATTTTTAGCGTGCTGACAATACCGCTCCTGCGCAAACCACTGATTATCCTTCTGCTGCTCGGCAGTGCGGCTACCAATTACTTTATGTTCAGTTACGGTACCGTGATCGACGGAAATATGATGCAGAGCGCCTTCGAGACCAACTCGCAGGAAGCCGCCGCTTTGTTGACGCCACGTATGGGGCTGTGGGTACTGCTGCTGGGTATTCTTCCTTCGGCGGCGGTCTGTTGGGTGCAAATCCATAAAACTCGCCCCTGGTGGTACATGCTTGGCTTGCGTGCTGCAAACGTCATGCTTTCTGTTGTGATGATCTTGCTGGTCGCAGCCTTGTTTTACAAAGATTATGCCTCGCTGATCCGCAACAATAAGAGCGTGGTGAAAATGCTCACGCCTTCCAACTTTGTTGCTGGCACGATCAAATTTGCCGAACATCGCTATTTCAGCCGCAGTCTGCCGCTAGTCAAGATTGGCGAGGATGCTCAGCTCGGCCCGACCATCCTTAGCCAAGAAAAAAAGACGCTGGTGATCCTGGTGGTGGGCGAAACCGCGCGGGCGGAAAATTTCTCGCTTGGTGGTTACTCACGCGAAACCAATCCGCGCCTGAAACAGGACAACGTGGTGTATTTCAGGAATGCCAGCTCTTGCGGTACCGAAACGGCAATCTCCGTCCCTTGTATGTTCTCCAACATGCCGCGCAGTGATTACGATGCCAAATTAGCCGCTCATCAAGAAGGCTTAATGGATGTTCTGGCTCATGCCGGAATCAACATGCTGTGGCGTGACAATGATGGCGGCTGCAAAGGTGCCTGCGACCGTATCCCGCATATCGACATGACCAAATTGCAGTTACCGCAGTACTGTGAGGGTGATGTCTGCATGGACAATGTGCTGCTGCACCAACTGGATGACTACATCAACGGCCTGAAAGGCAACGGCGTTATCGTGCTGCACCAGATGGGCAGCCATGGGCCAGCGTACTATCGCCGCAGCACGCCTGAATTCCGCCAATTTACACCGACCTGCGACAGCAACCAGATCCAGGACTGTACGCACGCGCAATTGGTGAACACCTACGACAATTCGTTGCTGTACACCGACGCCATGCTGGATAACACCATCAAGCTGTTGCAGCAACACGGTGACAAATTCAATACGGCAATGGTTTACCTTTCTGACCATGGCGAGTCGCTGGGGGAAAACGGTATTTACCTGCACGGCACGCCTTATCTCTTTGCGCCTTCTCAGCAAACCCACGTGCCTTTCCTGATGTGGATGTCGGCAGAGTATGAACGCAATTTTGCTATCGACCGCCAATGCCTGAATAGCCTGGCTGAAAACAATGAGGTTTCGCAGGACAACCTGTTCCACACCCTGTTGGGTATGCTCAACGTGCACACACATGAATATCATCCCCATCAGGATATTCTGCAAAACTGCCGCAGGCACGCCCAAGGCAAGGCTTAACTTTTACGCTCTCCTAAGGCACAATAAACGCAAACTCAAGCCGGTATTACTCACCGGCTTTTTATTTTTCTTGACCTAGACCAATCGGTCTATTACGCTCAGCATCATTATGACAAAACCTGTGCATTGCAACGTGGATACACGTGAACATCTGCTCGTTACTGGCGAAACCCTCAGCCTGCGCCTTGGCTTTGCCGGTATGGGTCTGAGCCAATTGCTCGCGACGGCTGGCGTGCCTAAAGGCTCGTTCTACCACTATTTTCGCTCGAAGGAAGCTTTTGGCGAAGCGATGCTGCAACGCTATTTTGAACACTATGATGCTGATATGCAGACGTTGTTTGGCGACGTCAAACGCGATGCGCGTCATCAGTTATTAAGTTATTACGCACAAGCCATCAGCCATCACTGCCTCAGCGAATGCCATAACGCCTGCTTGGCGGTGAAACTTTCTGCCGAGGTCAGCGATCTGTCGGAACCGATGCGTCATGCGCTGGAAACCGGCACCGCGCGCATTGTTGGCCATCTGCAAGAGGCGCTTGAGCGAGGGATACGTGAAGGTTCGCTGGTCATCGCCATGAGCCCAGCGGCAACGGCGGAAACGCTCTACTCATTGTGGCTTGGTGCTTCGCTGCGTGCCAAAATCCGCCGTTCGGTCGCCCCACTGACCAGCGCGCTGGAAACTATCGAATTACTGTTGCGCCCTGCACAACGCTAATCCTGGTGATTTACCCTGAAAGTGCCATTGCTGAAATACGTTTTAACCTTAACTAGTCGACCGGTCTATTAAATAGGATGCATTATGAAGATTGAAAAGTTGTTCTCCCCCCTGAAAGTTGGCTCTACAACACTGCCCAATCGTGTATTCATGGCCCCGCTGACTCGTTTGCGCAGCATTGAACCCGGTGATATTCCAACCCCATTGATGGCGGAATACTATGCACAACGCGCCAGTTCCGGCCTGATCATTACCGAAGCGACACAGATTTCTTTCCAGGCGAAAGGCTATGCCGGTGCTCCAGGGTTGCATACCCCAGAACAGATTGCCGCGTGGAAAAAAATCACTCAGGCCGTTCATGAGAAACAAGGGCATATCGCCGTGCAACTTTGGCACGTTGGCCGCATTTCTCACAACAGCCTGCAACCGGGCCAGCAAGCACCGGTCGCTCCTTCCGCAATCAATGCCGAAACCCGCACCACGGTACGTGATGAAACCGGTGCCTGGGTACGTGTGCCAACCTCCACCCCGCGCGCACTGGAAACCGCAGAAATCGCCGGGATCGTCAACGATTTCCGCCAGGCGGCTGCCAACTCACGTGAAGCTGGTTTCGATTACATTGAATTACACGCTGCGCACGGCTACCTGCTGCACCAGTTCATGTCTCCGGCCTCTAACCAGCGTACCGATCAGTATGGTGGCAATATTGAGAATCGTACTCGCCTGACGTTGGAAGTGGTTGATGCCAGCATCGCCGAAGTTGGGGCAAATCGTGTTGGTATCCGTATTTCACCGCTTGGCCCATTCAATGGCCTGGACAACGGTGAAGACCAGGAAGCCGCAGCGCTATATCTGATCGAAGAGCTGAATAAACGTGGCATCGCCTATCTGCACATCTCTGAGCCCGATTGGGCCGGTGGCAAGCCTTATTCCGCCGCATTCCGTGACGCCATTCGCGCGCATTTCAGCGGGGTAATCGTGGGCGCGGGTGCCTACACTGCCGAAAAAGCCGAAGAACTGATCGAAAAAGGCTTTATTGATGCCGTCGCCTTTGGCCGCAGCTATATCGCCAACCCGGATCTGTTAGAACGCTTCAAGCAGAAAGCGCCGCTGAATGAACCGCATGCTGACACCTTCTACGGTGGCGGTGCAGCGGGGTATACCGACTATCCTACTCTGTAAGTGACTTTTCTTTGATCCTCAGCCGGCCAAAAGCCGGCTGAATTTATTGGTGACAGCGTCACGTAAGCCGCTTATGCACCAGACGCGTTGAATTGCCTTATATGACAAAGCTATACTGATGTTCGCTTCAATCTACCTGCCGCTCGCTGCGGCACACCCAATCAGAGGAAATTATGCGCCTACTCCATACCATGATCCGTGTCGGTGATCTGCAACGCTCCATCGATTTCTATACCAAGGTATTAGGCATGCGCCTGCTGCGCACCAGCGAGAACACCGAGTACAAATACTCGTTGGCGTTCGTTGGCTATACCGATGAAAGCGAAGGTTCTGTGATTGAACTCACCTACAACTGGGGCGTTGACAGCTACGAGATGGGTTCCGCATTTGGCCACCTGGCACTGGGCGTTGATAATGTGGCAGCTACCTGCGACAACATTCGCCATGCTGGCGGCAACGTAACCCGTGAAGCGGGCCCGGTCAAAGGTGGCACCTCGATTATCGCTTTCGTTGAAGATCCCGATGGCTACAAAATCGAACTGATCGAGAACAAACATGCCGGCCAAGGTCTCGGCAACTGACGTTTCCCCAGGGCGCATTTCAGCGCCCTTCTTTTATCTCCGCTGCATCAAGGCAAGAAATTTGTCATAATGCCCGCTGTATTCGATAAAGATAAGAAACTGATGGCCGAAAAAAGTGATCTTAACGCCCTGAGTGGCCGTTTTCGTGGGTTTTATCCCGTTGTTATTGATGTAGAAACCGCAGGCTTTAATGCCAAGACCGATGCGCTGCTGGAAATTGCCGCCGTCACGCTGAAAATGGATAGCAACGGCTGGTTACAGCAGGATGAAACCCTGCATTTTCACGTTGAACCCTTTGAAGGGGCTAATCTGCAACCCGAAGCGCTAGCCTTCAACGGTATTGACCCGCATAACCCGCTGCGCGGTGCGGTGAGTGAACATGATGCGCTACACGCTATTTTCAAGGCCGTGCGCAAAGGTATTAAAGATCAGGGATGTAACCGAGCGATTATCGTGGCTCACAATGCCAACTTTGATCACAGCTTCCTGATGGCGGCCGCTGAGCGGGCCAGCCTGAAACGCAATCCATTCCATCCGTTTGCTACCTTCGATACCGCCGCGTTAAGCGGGTTAGTACTGGGCCAGACCGTGTTGGCCAAGGCCTGTATCGCCGCCGGTATGCCATTCGACAGCAGCCAGGCACATTCCGCCCTGTACGATACCGAACAAACGGCTCTGCTGTTTTGTGAACTGGTGAATCGTTGGAAACGTCTTGGTGGTTGGCCGCTCAGCAGCAACAACGCTGACTAAGCGTCATAAAAAATTCGGGCGGCATCTGTAACAGATGCCGCCCGAGTTTTTTCAGTAAAACCTTTCGCCATTAAGGCTGCTGATCTTCCTGCTGCTTATATTTCTCAGCCGTCTCTTTGAGTAACGGCTGCAATTCACCACGCTGATACATTTCCATAATGATATCGCAACCGCCCACCAGTTCACCGTCAACCCACAGCTGCGGGAAGGTTGGCCAATTGGCGTATTTTGGCAGTTCGGCACGGATATCCGGGTTTTGCAGAATATCAACATAAGCGAAACGCTCACCACAGGCGGAAAGCGCCTGGACGGCTTGCGCAGAGAAACCGCAGTTTGGCAATTTCGGTGAACCTTTCATGTACAGCAAAATTGGGTTAGCAGAAATCTGCTGCTGAATTTTTTCAATCGTCGTCATTATTGCTTCCTCAAGCCACATCTTGGCTACAACATCACACCGGCTATTGTAGCGGCAGGAACAGTATCAAGAAAACGCCATCTTTTGCAGGGACATTTCCGGTTGCCGGACGAGCTCTAAAAACCGCACCATTCCGGTTAAAACATACTCACAGAATAACATTTTTAATCCGACTATTTCACTATTATATTTTCGCGGTTGGCACGTGATGAATAATAAGCCACACTCGGTTTATTGATGCTTTTTTATACATTAACGGGTTGATTTTAAACCATAAAAAATGCCATTAACGTTTTCTCACAATATGGATTACTATTTATGAGTTCTACGCTGTTTTATATGGCAAATTTCGGGAATACTGTAGCCCGTTAGATATCTTTTTCGAGGCCAAGGTTGGTAACATTGACATGCGTTTAATTATTACGCTTTTCATGCTGTTGTTCTCACAGCTATTCTTCAATCTGGCGCACGCTGCGCCAAAGGCACATGTTTCTGCCGAGCAGCGTAAGGGGCATGTTAATGATGCCCGGCCTGACGATCGCAAGAAAAAGAAAGCGGATAAGGCCAGCAAAAAAGTGAAAGCCGTTGCGCCTCAGAAAACAGCGAAAATAAAGTCGCAGGCAGAGAAGAAAACCACACAGGTTAAATCAAAGAGTCAATCTACCCGCACTGCCAGCGTCAAAGTCACTCCGCCGAAAAAGGGTTACAAGAAAGGCTATGGTCGCCATCGTGAGCCGGATATGGCTACCGCGAAACTGGCCAAGAATGAAAAACCGCTGAAACTCAGCCCTGCGCACAAAAAACGTTATCAGCATGCCAAACAAACGGCCATGGCCAAACTCATGAGCCAGATGGGCAAGCCTTACCAATGGGGCGGTTCTTCACCGCACACCGGGTTTGACTGCAGCGGCCTGATTTATTACGCCTACAAAGACGTGGTGAAAATCAAAATGCCACGTACCGCCAACGAAATGTATCACCTGCGTGACGCCGCGCCGATCAAGAAAAGCGAGTTGGAGACCGGCGATCTGGTGTTCTTCCGCATCAATAACCGTGGCACTGCCGATCACGTTGGCGTTTACCTTGGTAACGGCAAGTTTATCCAGTCCCCGCGTACTGGCGAAGAAATCCGCGTCAGCCAGTTGGATAACGACTACTGGCAGAACCACTACATCGGCGCACGCCGTGTTGTCACGCCAAAAACTATCCGTTGATTTATTGCGGCTGAGACATAGCCTCAGCCGCCCTTTCCTGCCGATGCTTTAATCAATCAGCCGCTTAACATGCTTTAAACCTTTTTTTCACCCGGAAAGTTGCTAAGATTATTGTCCATAAAAAACACACAACCATTCTGTTTTCCTCCTTCAACCACCGGGTTGGAGGTTGTCGGAATAATAGTGCTGTATATAAAAAGGAGAAAGCAATGTCGTTTGAATTACCTGCATTACCGTATGAGAAAAACGCTCTCGAACCGCACATTTCTGCAGAAACCCTGGAATACCACTATGGTAAGCACCATAACACCTACGTGGTTAACCTGAACAACCTGGTGAAAGGCAGCGAGTTCGAAGGCAAAACCCTGGAAGAGATTGTCAAAACTTCTACCGGCGGCGTGTTCAATAACGCAGCACAGGTGTGGAACCACACCTTCTACTGGCATTGCCTGTCACCACAGGGTGGCGGCGAGCCAACGGGCGCAGTAGCCGCTGCGATCACCAAATCCTTTGGTTCTTTTGCTGCTTTTAAAGAGCAATTCACCGATGCCGCCGTGAAAAACTTCGGCGCGGGTTGGACCTGGCTGGTGAAAAAGGCGGATGGTACGCTGGCGATCGTTAGCACCTCAAATGCGGCAACCCCGCTGACCGGTGAAGACAAACCGCTGCTGACCGTTGACGTGTGGGAACATGCCTATTACATCGACTACCGCAATGCGCGTCCGAAATACCTGGAGAACTTCTGGGCATTGGTGAACTGGGCGTTCGTGGAAAAGAATCTGGCGTAATCGCTGGAGGTTGATAGCAAGGCGCAGCATGCTGCGCCTTTATTATTTCTTGGTATGAATCAGTTCAATGCGGCGATAAAACCGAAAACAATAATCATTGCTAAAGCACAAACGGTGGTAATCAATGACATCTTCAAATCGGTATCCATAACGACTCCCTATCAGATTGGCTTCACTAAGCATAAAATCCACACGATTAATGCGTCAAATCATTTTCACACAGTTCGTGACTAAAATCTTGTTATCATTTCCCAAGTTATAATGCCGAATAGATCTTCCACTTTGCGTCAATTTGGGACAAAATCCGCAGTTCACAACTGCGTACCGGCAAAATGCCCCTCCTGTTTAAGCGGCTTACGAACTCAGCACTAAAAACTCAGCTTCCGCTTCTCTGGAGAGAGATCTATGCAGGCAAACGATTAACATCATACTTACATGGCATAACATGTGAGTTCAGGAGTCATTCTTTACATGGCAACGATTAAAGATGTCGCCAAACGCGCTGGCGTGTCCACCACCACCGTTTCGCACGTCATCAATAAAACGCGTTTCGTCGCCGAAGAAACAAAAGAGGCCGTTCGGGCTGCGATCAAAGAACTGCACTACTCCCCGAGCGCGGTCGCACGCAGCCTGAAGGTTAACCATACCAAATCGATCGGTTTGCTCGCGACCTCAAGTGAAGCGCCCTACTTTGCTGAAGTGATCGAGGCGGTAGAGAACAGCTGCTATAGCAAAGGCTATACCCTGATCCTTTGTAACTCACACAATAACCTCGACAAACAGCGTGCCTACCTGGCGATGCTGGCGCAAAAGCGTGTTGATGGCCTGCTGGTAATGTGCTCGGAATACCCGGACCAGTTACTGGGCATGCTGGAGGATTATCGCAATATCCCCATGGTGGTGATGGATTGGGGTGCTGCACGCGGTGATTTTACCGATACCATTATCGATAACGCCTTTGAAGGCGGTTATCTGGCTGGCCGCTATCTGCTGGAACGTGGCCACCGTGATATCGGTGCTATTCCAGGGCAGTTATCACGCAACACCGGCGGCGGCCGCCATCAGGGCTTCCTGAAGGCGCTGCAAGAGGCCAACGTTGAGGTGCGTGAAGAGTGGATCGTCCAAGGGGATTTTGAACCCGATTCGGGTTACAAGGCCATGCACCAGATCCTGTCGCAGAAACACCGCCCTACGGCGGTATTTTGCGGAGGCGATATTATGGCAATGGGGGCGATCTGCGCCGCCGACGAACTGGGTCTGCGCGTCCCGCAGGATATTTCGGTGATCGGTTACGATAACGTGCGTAACGCGCGCTATTTCACCCCGGCGCTAACCACCATCCACCAGCCGAAAGAGCGCCTGGGGGAAATGGCTTTCACCATGCTGCTGGATCGCATTATCAGCAAGCGTGAAGAATCCCAAGTGATTGAAGTGCATCCAAAACTGATCGAACGCCGTTCCGTGGCCGATGGCCCATTTATCGATTATCGCCGCTAGTCTCTTCGCTCAACCACTCCTGGTTGAGCGTTTCACTATCCCCTAGATACTCCAGTAGCCAGGCCATCGCCGGTGATTGTGCGTTCTGCTGCCAGGTCAGGCAGCAGGCACTGGCGGGAAACGGCTCCTGCAATTGCAATGCCACCAGTTCACCGCTTTGTACCAATGGCAGTACGCGATGCGCGGGTACCATACCAACACACAACCCGCTGCGCAGGCAATCTACAGCGGAAACCCAGTCGGGGACGGTAAGCCGCCGCTGATTATCCAATGACCAGGTCACTCGCTTGGGCAAGTTGCGCGACGTATCCTCCAGCAATAGAGAAGGATATGGCCGCAGTTGATCGTTGCGCAGCAAACCGGTCAGACTGGCCAGCGGATGTGACGTGCTAACGACACACAACCAGTTCATAAAACCCATATCGCGAAAGGCAAAACCACCGCCCACCGGCACCGCACGCGTGGCACCGATCGCCATCTCGGCCCGGCCATCCACCAGCGCGTCCCACACGCCGTTGAACACTTCCGGTTGCACCATCAGTTCCACATCGGGGAAGTGGCGATAAAAATCCAGCACCAGTTGGCGACTGCGCTGCGGTTTAACAATGATGTCCACCGCGATTTTTAGCTGCCCGCGCCAACCATTGGCCACCTGCTGGCATTGACGACGCGTATCAAGCATTTTTTTGATAACAGTACGCGCTTCTTTTACAAACAGCGCACCGGCAGGCGTCAGTTCCACATCGCGATGGCGGCGTTCAAACAGCGGCACTGCCAGCCATTGTTCCAGTTGCCGCACGGTATAGCTTACCGCAGACGGCACACGGTGCAGCTCCTGTGCTGCCGCGCTAAAACTGCCGGTGCGCGCTACCGCATCAACGACATCGAGCGAATATTCAGACCACATCTCTTTTTGCCTTCAATTTTTTTAACAGCACCTAGCAAATATTACCGTTTCACAAGCAGAGATCCAGCCGGATACACTGGCCGGCGCTAAAAAACCTGCAATAAGAAAATGTTAATGAGAAATACCATGCAAAGTTTTGGATTTATGTTTTATCTCGCCGGCCTGAGTATGCTGGGCTATCTGGCCACCGATATGTATCTACCCGCCTTTGGTGCCATGCAACAGGATTTGCAAATCTCCGCCGGTGCCATCAGCGCCAGCCTGAGTATCTTTCTGGCTGGCTTCGCCTTTGCCCAACTGGTGTGGGGACCGCTTTCCGATAAGCTGGGCCGCAAGCCAGTTCTGCTGTTTGGTCTGGCGTTGTTTGCTCTCGGCTGCCTGGGGATGCTGTGGGTGCAAAATGCCGTGCAACTGTGGTCATTGCGTTTCATCCAGGCGATTGGGGTCTGCTCTGCCGCTGTAACCTGGCAGGCCATCGTGGTGGATCGCTATCGCGATGGTAAAGTTAACCGCATTTTCGCCACTATCATGCCATTGGTTGCGCTTTCTCCGGCACTGGCCCCGCTGGTCGGTGCCTGGCTGCTGAACCATATGGGCTGGCGAGCGATCTTTGCGGTGTTGCTGGGTATCGCTGTCTTGTTGTTCGTACCCACCTTGTTGCTGAAAGAGACAGCCAGAATCGTACCTTCTGCCGATAAAAAGCCCGGCCTCAGCTTCCTGCAAATCCTGAAGTCTCCAGTTTTCAGCGGCAACGTGATGATCTTTGCCGCCTGTTCAGCCAGCTTCTTTGCCTGGCTGACCGGTTCGCCGTTTATTCTCGGCAATATGGGGTACAGCCCGAATGATATTGGCCTGAGCTATGTTCCACAGACGTTGGCCTTTTTACTCGGCGGTTACGGTTGTCGTACAGCATTGAACCGCATTTCAGGCAAAACCTTGTTGCCGTGGCTACTGGTAGCTTATGGAGTCAGCATGGTGGCGTTGTATCTGGTTGCCACGTTAAGCCAACCGACCTTAACTAGCCTGTTGATCCCATTCTGCTTTATGGCTTTGGTTAACGGTGCCAGTTATCCGATTCTGGTGACAAATGCGCTGATGCCGTTCCCTGATAACAGCGGTAAAGCCGCAGCCTTGCAGAATACCTTGCAATTAGGGTTGTGTTTTATCGCCAGTATGTTGGTTTCGGCATTTATCACCCAACCGTTGCTAGCAACGGTTACCGTAATGGTCGCTACGGTGGTTTTGGCTGCCTTAGGGTACATGGTACAGCGTGGGAAGGGAGAGGTTGATGGGCAGGTAACCCGCCAAGAACATGCTGACTCTATGTCATAATTGTCTTTATAAATAGTTACTTGATGAAAATTCCAGCCGAGCGCGATTTACTGTTGAGTATGCGCCTCGGCAAGCCTATACTCGAAGCAACCTTTCAAAATAACATCTATATAGAACTTTTATCGCAGTAACTATTGTGTACGCGAATGGCGTCACACTTTATTTAAGGAATCATTTTCCCGTGCCTTTTGGCATAGGGGGTCTCTTAAATTTCCTCTGTCCATAGTCGGATATCAGACACCACGGCGAAATTTTACCGTAGGTAAACGTATGCCTCATTAGAAATTGTCTACGCTATTTTCTTGTGGGTCATAAGTCAGAAGAAGGTGATGGAGAAGCTATGAGTTCATCGTGTATAGAAGATCTGAGCATTCAAGATAACCAATGGTACCGTATCGCGCATGAAATGCTCGCCATGGCCGGTATTGAGATCAACGGTTCACGCCCTTTCGATATTCAGATTAAAAATCCCAATTTCTTTAAACGCGTCTTGCAGGAAGGCTCTTTGGGATTGGGCGAAAGCTATATGGATGGTTGGTGGGAGTGTGAACGGCTGGACGTTTTTTTTCAGCGCGTTGTTGCCGCCGGTCTTGAGAAAAAACTCCCCCGCAAACTGAAAGATACTCTGCGCATTGCTGCTGCCCGCCTGGGCAATCTGCAATCCAAGAAACGTGCCTGGATTGTCGGCAAAGAACATTACGATTTGGGTAACGACCTGTTCACCCTGATGCTTGATCCCTATATGCAATATTCTTGTGGCTACTGGAAAGAAGCCACCACGCTGGAAGAGGCGCAAGAAGCCAAACTGCGTATGATTTGCGAAAAGCTGCATCTGCAACCCGGTATGCGCTTGCTGGATATCGGCTGTGGCTGGGGCGGGCTTTCGGCCTATGCGGCCAGGCATTACGGGGTTTCCGTGGTTGGCGTGACCATTTCAGCGGAACAACAGAAGCTGGCGCAAGATCGCTGTGCAGGCCTGGATGTGGAGATTTTGCTGAAGGATTACCGCGATCTTCGCCAGCAGTTTGACCGCATTGTTTCTGTCGGGATGTTCGAACACGTCGGCCCGAAAAATTATCGGACCTATTTCAAGGTCGTTGAACGTAATTTAAAACCCGATGGTATTTTCCTGCTGCACACCATCGGCTCAAATCAGACAGATATGAGTGTTGATCCGTGGATCAACAAATATATCTTTCCGAATGGTTGTCTGCCCTCGGTCAAACATATCGCCCAAGCCAGTGAAGGGCGTTTTGTGATGGAGGATTGGCACAATATCGGCAGCGATTATGATCGCACCCTGATGGCCTGGTATGAACGCTTTAAGCGGGCATGGCCACAGTTGGCTGTGAACTATTCCGAACGCTTTGAGCGCATGTTCAGCTATTATCTGAACGCCTGCGCCGGTGCGTTTCGCGCCCGTGACATTCAACTGTGGCAGGTGGTGTTCAGCCCAAAAGGCGTCGAGGGCGGACTGCGTGTTTCGCGTTAAGAACAACAGACTGGCTCACAGAATAACACCCCCAGCATCACCGCAATGCCGTTCACTTAAGCGCAAAACGGCATAATTATGCAGCAGATGCTGAAGGTGTAGCCTCCCTCTCCCTGTGGGAGAGGGCCGGGTGAGGGGCTTTAGTTTAGTGATCTTCCCCTCACCCTAACCCTCTCCCCGAGGGAGAGGGAACTGGTTAGCCTTAACTGATCGGCATTGCCCAGCATCAGCGGGGATATTCTTAATACAGACAATCATTCAAGCTTTTGGCAATAACACATTTGCCGCTTCAATCGCGGCTTCGCGGCTGGCCAGCACGCGCTCAACGGTATCAACTACCGCCTGAGTCTGTGGGTCAATCTCGATATTCACTTTATCCCCCAGACGCCGTTTGCCCAAGGTGGTGCGTTCAAGCGTTTCTGGGATCAGATGCACACAGAAACGGTTATTGATCACTTCACCAATGGTGAGGCTAATGCCGTCGATGCCAATGAACCCTTTATGCAGCACATATTTCATCAGATCGGCACTCGGCATGCGCAGCCAGATCTGGCGGTTATTTTCTGAGGTGTAAATTTTAGCAACTTCAGCGGTGCAAATAATATGGCCGGACATCAGGTGCCCGCCAATTTCATCATTAAATTTGGCGGCTCTCTCGATATTGACCACATCACCCTGCTTCAATTCACCAAGATTGGTCAAACGCAGGGTTTCTTTGATCAGATCAAAACTGACCTGGTTGCCTTTAATCTCGGTTACCGTCAGGCAGCAACCGTTATGGGCGACCGATGCACCCAGCGCCAACCCCGGCAGCAGTTCACTGGGCATTTCAACAATATGAGTACGAAAATTGGGTTTTTCATCAACGGCAACCAACCGAGCGGTGCCTTGCACAATACCGGTAAACATGTAGGCCTCTTCTTCTGAATGTGTTCAAAGCGCTCCCCGCAGTTTGCCCCAGTTAAAGCAGAAAACCAAATTCACGACGGCAAAAAAACTGCGCTTGCGTATTTAATAACTATTTTGTCACAAGATTTGCTTAAGTACGCCGAGCAGGTACAATCTTTTTGACAAAATTCCGCTATTTTTTAATTGTTGCCCGCTGATGGTAACCCTCTCTTCATCATAAATAATAAAAAGGTGTATGCGTGCAGAAGTACTTCATTGAAGCGCGTAGTTTGTTGGCCCTGGCGATCCCGGTAATCATCGCGCAAATATCGCAAACTGCCATGGGCGTGGTCGATACCATTATGGCCGGTGCTTACAGTGCCACGGATATGGCCGCCGTGGCCGTTGGCACATCGATCTGGCTCCCGGCCATTCTGTTTGGTCACGGCCTGCTGTTGGCCCTGACTCCGGTGATTGCCCAACTGAACGGCGCAGGCCGCCGCGATCGCATTGCCCATCAGGTGCGCCAGGGCTTCTGGCTGGCGTCAGGGGTTTCGGTGCTGATTATCGTCGCCATCTACAACAGTAAATTGGTCATCGATATGATGCACGGTATCGATCCCCAGTTGGCGGATAAAGCCGTCGGTTATCTACATGCCATTATGTGGGGAGCTCCCGGCTATCTGTTCTTCCAGGTGGTACGTAACCAGTGTGAAGGGCTTTCAAAAACCAAGCCCGGCATGGTGATTGGCTTTATCGGTCTGCTGGTCAATATTCCCATTAACTACATTTTCATCTACGGCAAATTCGGTATGCCTGAGCTGGGCGGTGTCGGTTGCGGCGTCGCCACCGGTAGCGTGTATTGGATCATGTTCCTGCTGATGCGCTGGTATGCCAAACACGCATCGTCGCAGCGTGATATCAAATTGGCCGTTGGCCAGCGTCGCGGCCCAGATTGGCAAACCCTGAAGCGCCTGATCGGCCTTGGCATGCCGGTCGCGCTGGCTCTGTTTTTTGAAGTGACGCTGTTTGCGGTCGTGGCGCTGCTGGTGTCACCACTGGGTATTGTCTCGGTTGCCGGGCACCAGATTGCCCTGAACTTCAGCGCGCTAATGTTTGTACTGCCGCTGTCGCTCGGCGTCGGTGCCACCATCCGCGTTGGCCACCGCTTGGGGGAACGGTCGGTGGAAGGCGCTCGGGTCGCGGCTTACTCAGCGATTGGCGTTGGTATTGCCATGGCGTGCTGTACCGCGCTGTTCACCACGGTTTTCCGGGAGCATATCGCCCTGCTGTATAACGACAGCCCGGCGGTGGTAGCCATGGCGTCACACCTGATGCTGCTGGCAGCCATTTACCAGATCTCCGACTCGGTGCAGGTGATCGGCAGCGGTATCCTGCGTGGCTACAAAGATACCCGCTCGATTTTCTACATCACCTTTGTCGCCTATTGGATCCTGGGGCTGCCCAGTGGCTATCTGCTGGCGCTGACGGACTATGTTGTTCCGGCCATGGGGCCAAGCGGTTTCTGGATTGGCTTTATCATTGGCCTGACCTTTGCCGCCATCATGATGGCATGGCGCATGCACTGGCTACAGCGGCAACCTGCGGCCTTGATCCTGCAACGTTCCACCCGTTAAGGCTATTTGCCGGTCGGTGTTATGCAGACCGGCGAGTTCCCCATCAATCTTTGCAGAAAAAACCGCCTCGCTGCGCATAAGCTCAGCAATCGCGTGAAATACCAAATAAAATTGTGCTTTTCCCCTTGCCAGCAAGCAGGTAGCTCGTTAATATTCGTCCCCGCTGTCAGCCATGACAGATAGGAAAAGATGCGTCCGTAGCTCAGTTGGTTAGAGCACCACCTTGACATGGTGGGGGTCGATGGTTCGAGTCCATTCGGACGCACCAAATTCCTGTAGCAACTCAGTGCGTCCGTAGCTCAGTTGGTTAGAGCACCACCTTGACATGGTGGGGGTCGATGGTTCGAGTCCATTCGGACGCACCACTTCTTTTCAGGTTATCTCCCTTTTCTAGCCAAATTTCATCATTAGTAACGGTATTACAGCGATACTTCATCGGGTATCATCAACACAATACCGGTTAAAGGCAGCTTTTCTCATGTTGATATTTAAAGCTGAGACGCCGTTCGAGTGTCTCGACAATGGTCTTGCCCGCCGTGAAGGGCGAATGAGTGATCA
Organism: Serratia sp. HNCC26DJ206; assembly: GCF_057180605.1. NCBI lineage: Bacteria > Pseudomonadati > Pseudomonadota > Gammaproteobacteria > Enterobacterales > Yersiniaceae > Serratia > Serratia sp. HNCC26DJ206. The sequence goes on along the minus strand of NZ_JBXUGP010000028.1, from coordinate 55,822 downwards.
AACGCCAGCAACGGAAGTGAAATTTACTGCCGGTGCGTTTGGCCAATTGCAAAAGCGGCCGTACCCACAGCAGATCCAAATCCTTTCTGGCGAATTTGAATTTACCGTCGGTAATGACATTCACACCATTTTTGCTGGGGAAACGCTGCTGATCCCTGCCGCAACCTTATTTGGCTGTTTTTGCCTGGTTGCGGGTAGCCTGCTGGAAATTCCACAGCACGCTTAAATGACGCGAGTTCGTGAGCAGTAACCTATATAAGGTTGTGATTTACCAATCAGTTTCCCTTCTGGCGCTCGTCAAATTGTTTACAGTAAGGTTATTTGCGCAACAAACCGCTACTGCTGATTTGCATTTGCGCCACATTTGCCCCGGTTTTGACTAAACCTGCCATACGCATCGGTTTTTTGTTTTGTTTCCCACCACAGAGCCCTTATAATGCGCAACGTCTTTCAGTTGAATGGTTTCAGCCCTTGATCTGCGAAAACGCAATAACGACAATTTCTCATCCCATCATTATGCGCAGCATACCCGCGCCTCAGCAGCGGCTGAATTTTTCCACATCATTTTTACTGTGGTCACCTATTCTTAACTATGTTTTGCACTACCAGGCACGCTTCAAATCCCTTACCGATGGCCCGGCCACCGGTATCGTTCGTTTTATCATCCATCACAACTTGTAGAAAAAATCGTCATGAAAAAGACCAAAATTGTTTGTACCATCGGCCCAAAAACCGAATCGGAAGAAATGCTGACCAGCCTGCTGAGCGCAGGTATGAACGTAATGCGCCTTAACTTTTCCCATGGCGATTACGAAGAACATGGCAACCGCATCAAGAACCTGCGCGCCGTACTGGCGAAAACCGGTAAAACCGCCGGTATCCTGCTGGATACCAAAGGCCCGGAAATCCGCACCATGAAATTGGAAGGCGGAACTGACGCCGCTCTGGTGGCTGGCCAGACTTTCACCTTTACCACCGATCAAAGCGTCATCGGCAATAAAGAACGTGTCGCAGTGACCTACCCTGGTTTCACGGCCGATCTGAAAGTGGGCAATACCGTGCTGGTGGATGATGGTTTGATCGGGATGGAAGTCACCGCCGTTACTGACAAAGAAGTGGTCTGTAAAGTGCTGAACAACGGCGATCTGGGTGAAAACAAAGGCGTTAACCTGCCAGGCGTTTCCATCCAACTGCCAGCACTGGCGGAAAAAGACAAACTCGACCTGATCTTCGGCTGCGAGCAAGGCGTAGACTTCGTTGCAGCTTCGTTCATCCGTAAACGCTCCGACGTGCTGGAAATCCGTGAACATCTGAAAGCGCACGGCGGCGAAAACATCCAGATCATCTCCAAAATTGAAAACCAGGAAGGTCTGAATAACTTCGACGAAATCCTCGAGGCCTCTGACGGCATCATGGTTGCTCGTGGTGACTTGGGTGTCGAGATCCCGGTTGAGGAAGTGATCTTCGCGCAGAAGATGATGATCGAAAAATGTAACCGTGCACGCAAAGTGGTGATCACCGCCACCCAGATGCTGGATTCGATGATCAAAAACCCGCGCCCTACCCGTGCTGAAGCCGGTGACGTAGCCAACGCCATTCTGGATGGTACCGATGCCGTGATGCTGTCCGGCGAAAGCGCCAAGGGCAAATATCCGCTGGAAGCCGTGACCATCATGGCGACTATCTGCGAACGTACCGACCGCGTGATGCCAAGCCGTATCGAAACCCAGAACGACAGCCGCAAGTTGCGCATCACCGAAGCCGTCTGCCGTGGCGCTGTCGAAACGGCCGAAAAGCTGGATGCACCATTGATCGTGGTGGCAACCAGCGGTGGTAAATCGGCCAAGTCAGTGCGCAAATACTTCCCTAACGCCGTCATTCTGGCGCTGACCACCAATGAAATCACCGCACGCCAGTTGATCCTGAGCAAGGGCGTCGTGACTCAGATGGTGAAAGAAATCGCCTCTACCGATGATTTCTATCGCATTGGTAAAGAAGCGGCGCTAGCCAGTGGACTGGCACATAAAGGCGACGTCGTGGTGATGGTTTCCGGTGCTTTGGTACCGAGTGGCACCACCAATACAGCTTCGGTTCACGTACTGTAATTAATATACGTGACAATAAGTGCTCTGACTAAAACGCCGCTTTGCGGCGTTTTTTTATCCTTCGCCAACTGTTTTCTAAAAAACGCAACCGCTAACTGCTCATTATTTAGCTAATTTCAATGAAGAGTGGTCCGTTGTAATGGGGCTGTTTTCCTTCGTTTTTTTAACTATTTTGTAAAACAAGATGCAAGTTTGAGCGAACGATCAAAATAAAGGGCCCTAATACAAAAAAATTATTCTCTTTCGAAAAAAGTTTGTGTAATACTTGTAACGCTACATGGAGATTAACTCAATCTAGAGGGTGTTATAATGAATCGTACTAAACTGGTACTGGGCGCGGTAATCCTGGCTTCTACTATGCTGGCTGGTTGCTCTAGCAATGCTAAAATCGATCAACTGTCTTCTGACGTTCAGACTCTGAACGCTAAAGTTGATCAGCTGAGCAACGACGTGAACGCAATCCGTTCTGACGTTCAAGCAGCTAAAGACGACGCAGCGCGCGCTAACCAGCGTCTGGACAACCAAGCACACACTTACAAAAAGTAAGTTAGCTTCGGTAATTAAAAACGGTGCACAATGTGCGCCGTTTTTTTTGCCTGCCATTCCCACTCGGAACCTCCCTTTTCATCTTGCCAACTCTCTTTAATGCCTGTTTATAGGCAAAAAAAGAGGCCCAGCATGCTGGACCTCAGTATTCTCTAAAACCGACTTAATTGACTGAACTGATCGGAGCCCCTGTTGGAGCCGCGCTATTTGCGCTCTGAGGCTCCACTGGCGCTAAAGAAACCTCATCAGGCTCCTGACCTACGCTCACCAGCACAGGCATGCCAGAGCGCCGTACAACCGCACTGTCGAACACGGCCTTATCCGTCAGTTGATCGCTCGCAAAGGCTTTCTGGTTTTTAGAAAGCGAAATAGGCATGGTCTGTGGATCGTCACTGTCCACTCTCGACAACGGCTGATGCACTTCCACATAGCGTTTACCGTCAGGTTCAACGGAAACCTTCACCGGCTCATTGATGATCTGCACCCGCATACCTTGAGGGATCATATTAAACAACGCTTCGATATCCGTTGGGCGTAAACGAATGCAGCCAGAGCTGACGCGCATGCCAATGCCAAAGTTGGCATTGGTGCCGTGGATCAGATATTGGCCATGCCCCATCGATAGACGCAGGGCAAACAGCCCCATTGGATTCTCTGGCCCGGCCGGGATCACCGCCGGAAGTATTTCCCCCTGAGCCGCGTAGCGTTTGCGGATATTGGCGGTTGGCGTCCAGGTTGGGTTCGGGATCTTCTGGCTAATCGACGTCACCTGCAACGGAGTATTCATCCCGGTCTGGCCAATCCCGATCGGATAGACGATGACCTTATCTTCGCCTTTCGGATAATAATACAGACGCAATTCTGCCAGGTTAACCACAATCCCTTCGCGCGGGGTATCAGGCAACAGCATCTGCGTCGGGATCGTCAATGCAGAGCCCGGCGTTGGCAGATAGGGGTCGGTGCCTGGATTAGCCTCCAGCATCCCCAACAGACCAATCTTGTAATCAGCAGCAATGGCCTCGAGCGAGCGCCCATCGTTCGGCACATTGTAAATAATGTTTTCACCAATCAGGCGGCTACCCGGTGGCGGCAATGGGTATTCATTCGCACTGGCGGTTTGGATGCCTGTCAGCGCGGTGGCAAACAGTATGCCTATTAAAGTCAACGTACGTTTCATTCTCATCCCTATTCTTAATCACACCCTTCAAGCTTGATGCCACTGCACAAAGCTTTGGGTATACAGTTCAATCACAAGACTATCTGGCGCTTGTTGGTGGGTAAATCAGATAAACACTCGAATGATACTAACAAGAACAGGAGTAAAGGCAATAAGTCGTCTAAAAATCAACATGTTATAACATAATCAATGCATCAGATTGTCAACGGAACGTCAATGAGTAACATGCTGAAATACCACTGATTTAGCGGGAAAAAGCGAGGGATTGATCGGGATTGTAAAGGCTCATTGACATTAAACCGGTATCAATGAGCCAAGGTTCTAAGTGAACTGCGCGGCTTTACTGCGAATAGCGCGGATCATCGCCTCAAGCCCCTGAGCGCGCGAAGGCGTCAAATGCTGGCTGAGCGCCAGTTCAGCGAAGAATGGCCGCACGTCCAGATCGATAATCTGCTGTGGCGTGAGTTGGTGATACAGAATAAACACCACCGCCAGCAAGCCTTTCACGATAGCCGCGTCGCTGTCGCCATGGAACGCAATCTCCCCTTCGGCCTGTTTACGCAGCGCAATCCATACCTGGCTCTGGCAACCGGCAATCAGGTTCTCAGCCTGCCGATCGGTTGCGGCCAACGGCGGCAATTGGCTGCCCAGTTCGATCACGTACAGGTACTTCTCTTCCCAATTCAGGCAACGGGAAAAGTTACGCACCAGTTTGTCTTTGTCCGGCAAGTTTGCCATGAGGCTCCCTTCTGTGATGCAAGGCGTTATCCAAGTAACCGGTTGATCCGCTGTAACCCAGCGACCAACCGGTCCACCTCTTCCCGCGTATTATACAGCGCCAACGAGGCACGACACATGCTCGGCACAGCGTAGAAGGCCATCAGCGGCATCGCGCAGTGGTGCCCGGTGCGAATGGCGATGCCGTACTGATCCAAAAAGCTGCCAACGTCATAAGCATGATGCTCACCCAGGTTAAAGGCAATCACGCCTGAACGCTCTACTGGGCCATAAATCCTTAGCGTCGGCACCTGTTTCAGCGCCTCCAGCGCGTAATGCATCAGCGACTGTTCGTAATCGTGGATCGCATCCAACCCCAGATCGTTCACATAATCAATCGCAGCACCCAGCCCCATGATGCCAGCGCTGTTTGGCGAGCCCGCCTCAAAACGCCACGGTGGCGCAGCAAACGTGGTGCCTGTTGTCAGATTGACCTGCTGGATCATCGCACCGCCCCCTTCCCATGGCGGCATCTGTGCCAGCAGTGACTGCTTGCCATACAGAATACCTATCCCAGAAGGCCCATAGAGCTTATGGCCGGAGAACACATAGAAGTCACAATCCAGCGCCTGCACGTCAACCCGTTGGTGCATCACCGCCTGCGCACCATCCACCAGCACCTTCACCCCAGCGGCTTTGGCCACAGGAATGATTTCACTCAGTGGATTGACTGTACCCAGCACATTGGAAACCTGAGCGATCGCCAGCAGGCGGGTTGAGGCATCAATCAGGCCCGGCAACTGTGCCAGATCCAAGGTTCCATCCGGCTGTAATGGCCAGATGCGCAGCTCGATCCCCCGCTCCTGCGCTAGCATCTGCCAAGGCACAATATTGGCGTGGTGCTCCATTTCGGTGATGATGATATTGTCACCCGCAGCCAATAAATGGCGGCCAAAGCTGTTAGCCACCAGATTGATCCCTTCGGTGGTGCCTTTTACAAACACGATCTCTTCTGCCGACGCAGCATTGATAAAAGCAGCCACCTGCCCACGCACCGCTTCCATCTGCTGCGTGGCTTCTGCACTCAGCAGATGTATGCCACGGTGCACGGCGGCGTAGCCGTGGCGATAAAAATCCAGTTCACGGTCAATCACTCTCTGCGGTTTCTGCGCGCTGGCGGCGCTGTCCAGATAGGCCAGCGGTTGCCCATTCACTTCGCGTGCCAACAAGGGGAAATCGCTACGCACCCGTTCCAGGGGATAACTCATGCAGCCTCCTTCGGCAAACGTTCAGCAATGCGAGCCAACACCTGTGCGCGAATGGTGGGATTGGCGATCCCTTCCGTCAGTTCTGCGGCAAAAGCAAAAATGATCATCCGCTGTGCCGCCGGTTTATCAATCCCGCGTGATTGCAGGTAGAACAGTTGCTCGGCATCGATGCGCCCTACGGTGGCACCATGGCTGCACTTGACGTCATCGGCGTAAATTTCCAACTGCGGTTTGGTGTCCACCTCCGCCACTTTCCCCAACAGCAGGTTATGGTTGGTCATCTGACCATCCGTTTTAATCGCGTGCTGTGCGACTTTGAGCATGCCGTTGAACACCGCCTTGGCGCGATCGCTGACCACCGTTTTGTGTAACTGGCGGCTTTCGCCATAGCCTTGGTTATGCTCCAGATAGGTTCGGGTATCGCACACCTCTTTGCCCACCGGCAGCACCAGGCTGTTGATCACCAGATTGGCCCCTTCTCCGTTCAACTGCGCGCTGGTGTTATGGCGAGTTAGCCGCGCGCCAAGCAAGAAACTGTCACTTTTTACCCGTGCGTCACGGCCAACCACCAGATCGTTGTGCGCAAAGTGGTAGCTGCCCTGGTTTTCAAACGCCAGCTTACAGTGGAGCAATACGGCATTGTCGCCAATCGTCGCAGTCAGGCGTGCACCGGTAAAATGCGCCGCTGAACCCAAGCTGACGTAGTGCTCGATCACTTCCGCCTGCGCGCCGGTTGCAATGTTCAGATGGTGCCGGTGATGTACGGTATTCACCTCTCCGTCATCGCCACGCCCGCTGCTGATATGCAGCAGATAGAGCGGTTTTCCGGGCGCTTTACCGGCTGGCAAATGGATCACACGGGTTTCCTGCGCCAAGCTTTCAGTCAGATGCAGGAAAATCTCCGGCTGAATCGGCTCCGGCAGCGTTGGTGGTGCGCTCTGTAGCTGATAGTCACCCAAGTCCTTGTCGCTTAACTGCGGGCAGAAGCGCCCATCGATAAACACCAGACGATAGGCATCGATCTTCAGCGCCAAAGCATCGCGCTGGGCAGCAGTAAACGTTCTCCCCACAGGTTCCAGAAACTGTTGATCCAGCAGAGCGTCCAGCGGAGTATATTTCCAGTTTTCCTGCTTGCGGGTTGGCCAACCAAGGCACAAAACCTGCTGCCAATGTGCCAAAGCATGAGGTGAAGATTCGCCGCCGCGGGCTGCGAACAGACTGTGCATCTGTTGTAGCACCGGCGAATTATTGTTGGTCGGAAAGCCAGCCATAGCCCTGCTCCTCCAACTGTTTCACCAAAGAGAAATCGCCGGATTTGACGATGCGCCCTTGGGAAAGGACATGCACATGATCTGGTTGGATGTAGTCCAGAATGCGCTGGTAGTGGGTGACGATAATAAAGGCACGATTGCCGTTACGCAGCGAGTTAACGCCGTTCGCTACAATCTTCAACGCATCAATATCCAACCCGGAATCAGTTTCATCAAGGATGCATAAATCCGGCTCCAACGCCGCCATTTGCAAGATATCGTTACGTTTCTTTTCGCCCCCCGAGAAACCGACATTTACCGAACGGGTCAGCAGATCGGCGGGCATACTCAGCAGCGCGATCTTCTCCTCAATAAAATCGGCGAAATCGAAGCGATCGAGCGCCTGTTGCCCACGATATTTACGCACCGCGTTAACCGAGGTTTGCAGGAAAAAATGGTTGCTGACGCCGGGGATCTCGACCGGATACTGAAACGCCAGAAAAACCCCTTCACCGGCGCGAGCCTCCGGCGCCAAGGCCAGCAGGTCTTTACCTTTGAAGCTGATTTCACCGGTGGTCACCTGATACTCTTCACGCCCGGCCAGCGTGGCGGCCAGCGTACTTTTGCCTGAGCCGTTCGGGCCCATGATGGCGTGCACTTCACCCGGCTTAATCTCCAGATTCAGGCCCTTGAGGATCTCGTTACCGTCTGCGCTAACGTGCAAATTCTTGATACTTAACATACTGTGTCCTCATTGGCGTGCTTAGCCCACGCTGTGCTCCAGGCTGATCGCCAGCAGTTTCTGTGCCTCAACGGCAAACTCCAGCGGCAGTTCGGAGAAAACATCCTTACAGAAACCATTAACGATCATCGAGATAGCATCATCTTCGCTGATGCCACGCTGCAAGCAGTAGAATAACTGGTCGTCACCGATCTTCGAGGTGGTGGCTTCATGTTCCAACTGAGCGCTGTTGTTGCGCACCTCCACATATGGGAAGGTATGTGCGCCGCTGTCCGGCCCAATCAACATCGAGTCGCACTGGGTAAAATTGCGCGCGTTTTCCGCCCCCGGCAGGATCTTCACCAGGCCACGATAGGTATTCTGGCTGTGCCCGGCGGAGATCCCTTTGGCAATAATGGTGGATTTGGTGTTTTTGCCGATATGGATCATCTTGGTGCCGGTATCGGCCTGTTGATGGCCGTTGGTCAGCGCCACAGAGAAAAATTCGCCGACGGAGTTATCCCCTTGCAGGATCACGCTGGGGTATTTCCAGGTGATCGCCGAACCGGTTTCCGACTGCGTCCACGACATTTTGGAACCGGCACCCTCGCACAGCGCCCGCTTGGTGACAAAGTTCAGAATCCCACCTTTGCTTTCGCCCCCGGCAAACCAGTTCTGCACCGTGGAATATTTCACTTCGGCATCTTTATGCAGGATCACTTCCACCACCGCCGCATGCAGTTGATAGCTGTCGCGCACCGGCGCTGAACAGCCCTCAATGTAGCTGACGTAGCTGCCCTCATCGGCAATCAGAATGGTGCGCTCGAACTGGCCGGTTTTTGCCGCGTTGATGCGAAAGTAGGTGGACAGCTCCATCGGGCAACGCACGCCTTTCGGCACATAAACAAAGGTGCCGTCAGAGGCCACCGCAGCGTTGAGCGCGGCAAAGAAGTTATCGTTATGCGGCACCACGCGGCCCAGATACTTGCGTACCAGATCCGGATATTCTTGAATTGCCTCACTGAACGAGCAGAAAATCACCCCGCTTTCCGCCAGTTTCGAACGATAGGTGGTGGCCACAGAAACCGAATCGAAGATGGCGTCTACCGCCACCTCACTGCCTTCGCGCACCGGCACGCCCAGTTGGGTGAACGCCAGTTCCACTTCGCTGGTCAGATAATTGTTTTCCGTCACCGCACCAGGTTGCTGCTCAGCCCCCGGCTGAGAGCCGCAGGCGTCGTCACAATGGCCGCAAGAGGGGGCAGAATAATAGCTGTAATCCTGATAATTCAGTTTGTCGTAGTTGGCTTTCAGCCAATGCGGCTCTTCCATTTGCAGCCAGGCACGGTAGGCCTCCAGGCGGAATTCCAGCATCCACTCAGGTTCATTGCGCTTGGCGGAAATGGCGCGTACCACCTGTTCATTAATGCCCTTGGCCAACTCATCGGTGGCCAACTGGGTGAAGAAACCCTCTTTGTAACGACCCTCGCTGACCCAAGCCTGTACATCATGAGTCACTTCTACCTTGCTTCGCGTCATGTTGATAGCATCGCTCAAACGCCAAAGCTCTCACCGCACCCGCAGGCGTTCTGAGCTCTAGGGTTATTGAATTTGAAGATCTGATTCAGCCCATCGCGGACAAAATCCACCGTGGTTCCATCAATAAACGGCATCGCTTTCAGTGGCACATACAGCACCGCGCCATCACGTTCGAAGCGCAGATCGTCTGCGGCTGGCTCGCGCGTCAAGTCCAGCACATAGGCAAAACCGGCGCAGCCTGATTGCTTCACCCCAAGCCGCAGCCCCAAGACCTGCGGATCCTGCTGCGTTAATTTGATAATTTGCATAACTGCACTGTCGCTGAGCGAAATGCCTTGCCAGACACTGTCTGCCAAAGAGAACGTACCGACATCTTCCGTTTGCATAAGACCCGCCTCAATCTGGTGTTTCACCATGACAAATAAACATATATATAAAATACCTATTTATGCATCTTGTCTGTCGCAAAAATGCGCTTCGTTGCTTTAAGTTTAGTCGTTACTGAGTTTTTTGAACCACTGGCGGCCAAATGAACTGATTGGAGGGAGTATGAGAGAATGGCCCGCAGACTGGAGTTCTGCGGGCAAAAAGATTACTCGATGACCGCCGTGGTTAGGCGAGAGGTGCAGCACAGGCGATCGCGGCTATCGAAAATCTCGATCTGCCAGACCTGATTACGCCGGCCCGCGTGCAGCGCGCGGCAAACGCCACGCACCTGCCCTTCAAACACCGCCCGAATATGGTTGGCGTTGATTTCCAGCCCAACCACTTTCTGTTCCCCTTCGGTACATAGGTAACCGGCCATAGAACCCATCGATTCCGCCAGCACCACCGAAGCACCGCCGTGCAGCAGGCCGAACGGTTGCTTGGTGCGATGATCAACCGGCATTACCGCCTCCAGATAATCATCCTCAATGCGGGTGAACTGGATGCCAACATGGCCTACCATGCACCCTTCACCGGTGTGATTGAGCTGTTCCAGCGTTGCTTCACGTTTCCACAATTTCACGCCATTATCTCCAGAAGAGCCTGTAACGGATGCCGCACGCCATTACCTTCAATGCGTTTCACCTGGCTGCGGCAGGAATAACCGGTCGCCAAGCAACGTTGCCGCGGCAAACGTTGCAGCGCCTGGTGCCAAGAAAGCTCATAAATCCCCAAGGAGTTCTGTAGATTCTTGGCTTCATGACCGTAAGTTCCCGCCATGCCGCAACAGCCGACGCTGACGTTCTCCAGTTTTGCGCCAAAACGGCTAAAGATCGTGGCCCATTGCTGGGTGCTGGCAGGCAGCGCAGTGGTTTCGGTACAGTGGCCAAACAGATACCAGGCTTCGCCGGTTGCGGATTGATCTGGACGATCGGCCAGCAACTGTTGCAACCATTCGTGCACCAACTGCACCTGGAAATTGCCCCGGTTATCACCGAGGATCTCCTGATACTCGTCGCGGTAGCACAGCACCAACGCCGGATCGACCCCTACCATCGGCATACCGAGCTTCGCCACCCGGTTGAGGAAATCGGCAGTTTTGCGTGCCGTTTTGGCAAACCGCGTCAGGAACCCTTTGATGTGCTGTGCTTTACCGTTGGGTGAGAATGGCAGCAATACCGGTTGGTAGCCCAGCTTCTCCACCAGCCGCACAAAATCAGCCACCACCTGCGCATCGTAATAGCTGGTAAACGGATCCTGCACGATCAGCACATGCTGTTGCCGCTGCGCCTCGCTCAGTGCTTCAAGCTGTTCCAGCGTCATGGTAAAAGCGCTGTGGCCGGAAAGCTGCTGACGCAGAGTCGGGCTGGAGAGCAGCGGTAAATCCACCATGCCGATGGTGCTACGACTCAGTTCGCGCATCCAAGGCTGTTTAAAGAAGAAGTTGAACACCTTCGGCGCTTTGGCCATCAGCGGCGTATAGCTCTCCACCCCGGCAACCATATAATCGCGCACCGGGCGCAGGTAGCGGGTGTGATAAAGCTGTAGGAAGCGGGAGCGGAAGCCCGGTACGTCGATCTTGATCGGGCACTGAGTTGAACAGGCTTTACAGGCCAAGCAGCCGGACATGGCTTCTTTCACTTCGTGCGAGAAATCATACTCCCCTTTGCCAGCACGCCAGCTGTTGCGGGTTTTCTCGATTACGGTGCGGAAGCTAAGGCGCTGCTGCGGCAGTTGCTGCTCCAGCGCCACCGGATCGACGCCCTGTTCAGCCAACAGCCGCAGCCATTCACGCACCAGCGCCGCGCGGCCTTTTGGCGAATGAATACGGTTACCGGTGATCTTCATCGACGGGCACATCGGGCTGCGCACGTCAAAGTTGAAGCACAAACCGTTACCGTTACACTCCAGCGCACCACGGAACGAAGTGCGGATATCCAGCGGAATACGGCGATCCAACGTGCCGCGTTTCACCGCATCCACCTTCATCATCGGCTCATCCACACCCATCGGCGGGCAGATCTTGCCTGGGTTGAGGCGATTAAGCGGATCGAACGCCGTCTTGATGCGGCGCAACTCTTCATACAGGATTTCACCGAAGAAGGCTGGGCTGTATTCCGCGCGGAAGCCTTTACCGTGCTCCCCCCACAGCAACCCGCCATATTTGGCAGTGAGCGCCACCACCCGATCGGAGATTTGCTTCATCAGCACTTCTTGCTGCGGATCGCACATATCCAGCGCCGGGCGCACATGCAGTACCCCCGCATCGACGTGGCCAAACATGCCGTAGCTCAGGTTGTGGCTGTCCAGCAACTGCCGGAATTCGGTAATGTAATCGGCCAGATGCTGTGGCGGCACACAGGTATCTTCGGCAAACGGGATCGGCTTGGCCTGCCCTTTGGCATTGCCCAACAGCCCCACCGCCTTTTTGCGCATATTGTAGATACGCTCAATACCGGTAAGATCGCCACAAATCTGATAACCAATCACCCCAGACTGTTGCTTGGCAATCAAATCGTCCAGGCGTTCACACAGCGCTGCCATCTGGCCGTCGATCAGCGCTTTATCATCACCGGCAAACTCGACGATATTCAGCCCGAGCATCTCTTTATCCGGCACGTTGGTGATCAACTCGCTGACGGAATGCCAGACGATGTCCTCGCGCGCCAGGTTGAGCACCTTGGAGTCGATGGTTTCCACCGACAGCGCCTTGGCTTCCACCATCACGGGCGCATTGCGCAGCGCAGAATCGAAAGAGTCGTATTTGATGTTAACCAAGCGGCGCACTTTCGGCAGCGGCGTGATATCCAGCCGCGCTTCGGTGATAAACGCCAGCGTACCTTCGGAGCCGGTGAGAATACGCGTCAGGTCAAAGGTTTGCAGATCGTCGCTCAGCACGTGGCGCAGATCATAGCCGGTGAGGAAGCGGTTAAGTTTGGGGAATTTATCCAGGATCAGCGCACGCTGTTCGCGGCAACGGTTGAGCACCGTGTCGTAAATGCGCCCTTCCGGCGTGTTTTCCTGGGCAATCGTTTCCGCCAACGGCGTCGGCATAGCGCGAGTGTCGATCATATCGCCCCCCAGCAGCACCGCCCGCAACCCGAGCACGTGATCCGAGGTTTTTCCATAAACCAGTGAACCCTGGCCGGAGGCGTCGGTATTGATCATACCGCCGAGCGTGGCGCGGTTACTGGTGGAAAGCTCTGGAGAGAAGAAATAGCCGAACGGCCGCAGATACTGGTTGAGCTGGTCTTTAATCACCCCGGCCTCAACCCGCACCCAACCCTGTTCAACATTGATATCCAGAATACGGTTCATGTAGCGCGACATATCGACCACAATGCCAGCGTTCAGCGCTTGACCGTTAGTGCCGGTGCCGCCGCCGCGCGGGGTGAAGGTCAACGCCTTGAAACGCTCTTCTGCCGCCACGCGGGCAAGCAGCGCCACATCACTGGTTGAACGAGGGAACACCACCGCATCGGGCAACAGTTGATAAATACTGTTGTCCGTCGCCATCGTCAGACGATCGGCGTAGCTGGTGGCAGTATCGCCGCTGAATCCGTTTTGTTTTAACGCTTCCAAAAAATCGAGCACACATTGAACGAGGCCGGGTGCCTGAGAAATCTGTGGGATCATTCGCTTTTTTGACCCTGTCTGTCTAATTTTTAACTACTTAACCGGGCCTAGATGCAGACCCACCCCTATCTTTATATCGTCAGTAAAAGCTAACATACTTCGTTTTGTGCAGGCACTCACATTATCACAAACTGACGGCAACAGAAGCGCCTGCGGCAAAACGTACGCTTGGCTGTGAAAGTTGCCCGAAATGCACCATGATAAAAACGGATAGAAGATTTCACTAATAGGATGAAAACGCATTCATGACACAATCGCAACGCCGATACGATTTACCCACGATTATTTTTGGCGTGCTGTTTATTGCCATTATGATCGTCGCCAGTTTTTGGGTGGTTCAGCCGTTTATTCTTGGCTTCGCCTGGGCTGGCATGGTGGTGATCGCAACCTGGCCAGTATTGATTAAACTACAACGCTTGCTGTGGGGCCGCCGCTCGCTGGCGGTGCTGATCATGACCATTCTGCTGATCCTGCTGTTTGTGCTGCCGATTTCGTTGCTGGTCAGCAGCGTCGTCGACAATAGCGCACCGATAGTCTCTTGGGTGAACTCACCGGGTAAGATCCAGATCCCGGAGCTGGAATGGCTGCGCGCCATCCCGCTGATTGGCGACCGGGTTTATAGCAGCTATCACCTGCTGGTGAGCACGGGTGGAGCCGCACTGATCGCCAAAGTGCAGCCCTATTTCGGCCAGACGGCAACCTGGTTCGTGACGCAGGCGGCGCATATTGGGCGTTTTCTGGTGCACTGTACGCTGATGGTGCTGTTCAGCGCCCTGCTGTATGCCCGGGGCGAACAGGTCGGGCTGGCGATCCGCCATTTTGCCGTGCGCCTGGCTGCCGAACGTGGCGATGCCGCCGTGCTGCTCGCTGGGCAAGCGATCCGCGCCGTGGCATTGGGCGTGGTAGTGACGGCTCTGGTGCAGTCGGTGCTGGGGGGAATTGGTCTGGCGGTTGCCGGTATCCCTGCGGCTACGTTGCTGACGGTACTAATGTTCGTGTTCTGCGTGGCACAGTTGGGGCCATTACTGATACTGATCCCGGCGATTATCTGGCTGTATTGGACCGGCGATACCACTTGGGGCACCGTGCTGCTGATATGGAGTTGTGTGGTGGGTACGCTGGACAACTTCCTGCGCCCGGCGCTGATTCGCATGGGAGCAGACCTGCCGTTGATTCTGATCCTGTCCGGTGTGATCGGCGGTTTGTTGGCATTTGGGATGATCGGCCTGTTTATCGGCCCGGTGGTGCTAGCGGTTTCTTATCGCTTGGTCAGTGCCTGGGTCAATGAAGCCCCAGAACCCAATACCGATATTGAGGAAGTGGTTAAGGACTTAGAACAGCTGTAATCACTTAGCGGTCTGCCCGGCCACGGGCAGACTATTATCTCGCTCATCTCTCCTTCATTCCCCTTTTCGTTTTATACCGCCAGGCTTGATTAGGACGAGTCTTAATGACGAGCCCTGCGTAAGTGCTTATTCTTCTTGCTATATCTTGCCTAGATCACCGACATTCTGGCAGATATCCAACCAATATCATTCCATCTAAGTGAATTGCTGTGTGTAGTCTTTGCCCGTCTCTTACGATGGGCCTTTTTTTATTTTTATCATAACCTCGTGGCTGTAATATCGCTCAGTTACCTACAACAGAGGGTGCTGGTGAAACCCGCGGCTCTCACTGCGGGTACACTGTATTTCTCAGGATTATTCGGCCGTAACAGGTTTGACCGTGGAAAGGGGTTGGGCCGTGACACGATGTTTAAGCACAAAGCAGGCGGCGATACCAAAGCAGGCCATCACGACGGTATAACCAAAATAAAGTTGGTAACCGGTTTTCTGATCGGGGGCATAGTCCATGATATAGCCATTAATCAGTGGGATAAAAATATCCGGACAATAACCAACCGCAGAAATTACGCCAATTGCCAGACCGAGCTTACTTTCCGGCACCTTCAGGTTCTCAATAATCGCCCAGTACAAGCCACGTACTGCGTAAGTCAGCAGGCCGACAAACAGAATAAAGAAAACGCAGAAACCTATCACCAGGCCCGCAGACAAACGGGTCGCCGGAATACAGATCAGCCCGACAAGCCCAAGCGCGCTAAGCATTAATGCGTAGGTTAATACCCTGATATTCCCTAATTTATCCCCCAGAAAACCACCGACGACGCCTCCTACTGGCCGCAGCCACAGCTTGATCGTGGTGATCGTCCCCGCCATCACCGCGGTAAATCCCCAGCCACCGGCCTGTAAATAACCTGAAAAGCTGTAGGTAGACCAAAATAAGTGATAACCGGAGGAGATAATAATCGCGATCAGCCATACCTCGGGTTGGCGCAGGATAAAACCTAAATCCTTCATCAGGTTTTTATGAGTGACTTTTGTCTGCTTTTCCTCTGTCTCGTTTGGTGAGTTTCCTTCAAACCAGATACAGACAAAACAGACTACGGCTAACGCAATACAAAACCAGGAGTACAGGTGAATAACGTAGACTAACCCTTGAACCACGTTCGCGTCATTCGGGCCGACCGTCATCGAGAAGATAAATAACGCAATGCTTGCGAGGATCGATTCCACCAGGCCACGGCCACCATCATAAATACCGTAAAAGCGCCCAGCCTCATTTTTGGCCGCAAGCAGCTTAATGCGCTTCATAACGGCCCCCCAGAAGGTCAAACCGGTGGTCACTCCCCAGCCAGAGAAAATGATTAATAGCGCGGTATAGGAAGGCAAGGTGCTGTACCAAAGCCCTAACAGGCCCGTCCCCAGTAGCGACAGGGTGATCAGTTTCATCGGCTTCACTCTATCAGCCAACCAACCGCTGGGCGTGTAGCAGATAAAGAATAAAAAACCCATGACTGAATACAATTCACCGAGCTGTACATTGGAAATATTAAAGGCGTGGATCATCGTATCCTGATAAATCTGCCTCAAGTATAACATCGGATATATTGCCCCACCGGCGACAGTCAGCAATAATATTTGCATATATCTGGCACTATTTTTAACTTGCTCAGTCTTTGCTGTATTTTCCATAATAGTCATACCTGTATGATATTGTTCACCCTCTTTTATCCAAACAGTAAGATGCCCTAAGCCAGATATTTAATTAACATCTATGCGTAGCACCTTGGAATGGAGTAGAGAGATTTTTATATTGATGGTTTATTAAGAAAACCATAGGCCTCTGACAGGAGTGGATCGGTATAATTGCGTACTTTCATATAGACATTTTTATTAATCTCATCATAGTAAATATGGTTGTTCTGATTCGGAATGTACTTCTTCTTAACCTGCACCATATCTCTTTTCGCCTGGTTGAAATCCTCCACCACGCCTAATCCAACGGCGGTACACATGGCAGCTCCCAGGCAGGCTGAACTATTGGCCTTCAGGGTATAGGTCTCTTTACCAAACAGATCACAGATAATCTGCACTAATACATCGCTTTTTGCCCCGCCGCCAATAATACGAATACTGCTTATCGTGGAGGCCGTTTCCTGTAACATCGCATCAATATTATTTTTTATCGTGTAAGCAATAGCTTCCAGAATAGAACGATAAATATGATATTTAGTGTGCCGTTGATCAAAGCCAAGCATGATCCCTTTGCGGAATTGATGGCTTGGAGGGCTCAGCCAGTCAAGAATAGTGATCAACCCTTCCGAACCTGGTGCGATGGATTCTGCAATACGATTTAACACATCCTCTTCACTGATATTTTCCATTTCAGCGATCTTACTGATATCTTCACCGGCTAAATTTTTAAACCAACTCACCGTCCACATACCGCGCCGGATCCCAGTAGATTCATAGACATATTTGAAAGGTTCGCACGCCAGCGTCGGGAAAAAACTCTCGGCATTAGAGTAATAATCATGACGGTAAAGCATGGCTGAAATGAATGTCCCTAACGAGATCATGATTTCATCGGTCGCAGTGATACCTGCCCCCAGCACTTCGACGGCTTTGTCATTGCCGGTGGCAAACACCTGAATGTTGGCGTTCAGACCAAAACGCTCGCAGAGTTCTGCACGGAGCGGGCCGTAACTCTCGCCGGGTTTAATCAGTTCAAACAGCTGGCCGCGCGTTAACCCCTGACGCTGGATCTCGGCGTCATCGGCCCACTGCAAGGTTTGCCAATCCATTGGCCAATAGACTTCCTGGTTGGAACAGCTGTCCTTGAACGCGCCGGTCAGGCGGAGCCCAAGGTAACCGGAGGTGGTGGTGACATATTTCACCGCGTCATTCTGATGAACATAGGGTTGCGACATACGCATGTCCATCCAACTGATGACCGGCTCAACCAACTCACCGTTTTCATCCAGTAACACCCGGCAACAACGGATAGTACACAGCCCCATTCCCAGGATCTGATGCCGGTCGCCGGTAAATTTATTCAGGCAATCCTCTATGGCCCGCACCAGGCTTTCCCAGAGATCCTCTCCGGGATGGTAAACAACCCCAGGTGCCGGTGTTTCTGTACTCTGTAATAGATCGCTGCCATAACAGATTTCATTACCCTGCTGATCAAAAATACCCACCTTGGTACTTTGCGATCCACTATCAATGCCCATAAATAGTTTTTGCATTATTCACTTCCATTATTCTTGATAGCTATAAGGTGGGAAAGGTATTTATCTATCCTGAGTTGCAATATTATTGACTGCAACGCCAAGCACGCAGGATATTACATAAGCCTCTCCCGTTCCCTTTGGAAGATTTATCCGTGAAGATTACTCAAAGAAATGCTCAGTACCCGGCTGTGGATAAATACAGCCAAAGTTCATGATGCCTTTCGGATCATAGACCTGTTTCAGCCCTTGCAGAATATAATAGGCGCTGCCATGTTCCTGCTCGGTCCATTGGTTACGATATTTCCCAATACCGTGATGGTGACACATGGAACCGCCCAGTTTCAGCGTCTCTTCCACAATAATACGCTGGATAGGATGGTGATAAATACGCATCTCATCCTTTGGTTCACAGTGAATATTATAGTTATACACAAAGTACATATTGGTACCGTTAATATAACTGTGCGATGAGTGCCCCCCCAGCATGGTGAGATCTTCACTGCGTTCAAATTCACTACGAATACGCTGGATCACGCGATCGTAAATTTTCGGGATCATTTCCCAGCTTGCTGAGATCTCAGTGGTGAAACCATCATGCCGATTGTGATTCACCATCTCGCTCACCTCTTGCTCGATGCGCGCCTGTGACCAGTTGAGATGATTGAACCAGTCTTCGATCAGTTGGCCTTTAACCGGTTTCAGGATCCCCGCCGCATGCTCTTTGATGATGTCGTTGATGCCATCAATGGTGGCATTCACAATGCCGGAAGGCCCTTCCACCATAAAGATCAGAACACATTTGCCTTCGTGGAAGGCCGAGAAATGCTGCGCCGCGTCCTCTTCAGAATACACTCGCGCCACCGAAGGGCGATAGCCTGCCGCCATAACGTCACGCAGGATCTTGATACCCGAAGCAACATCTTTGATTAAGTGGCCGATAAACCGATTGTTTTCCGGGTAGAACTTGAACAGTTTCACCGTCACTTCGGTGATAAAACACAGGGTGCCTTCGTTACCAATCACCACATGACGGATGTCCGGGCCACCCGCACGGCGGGCAACGCTCTTGATGCGTGAAATATGCCCATCAGGGAAGACACACTCCAGACCAAGCACCATATCCTCAATCCCGCCGTACAGGGTAGAGAACTGGCCGATACTGCGGGTTGCCACTAAGCCACCATACTGCGCCACCGGTTTGGACTGGGGTGAGTGGCCGGTGGTCAGGCCCTGCTTACGCACTTCATCTTCCAGCGTTTGCAGGCAAACACCGGCTTGCACCGTGGCCTCCATATTATAACTGTCGATCTTGATGATTTTATTCAGGCGCGCTGAGTCAATCACCAGCGTATTTTCTTTCCAGTTTTCCAGGCCACCTTCAGTCGCCGTCTTGCCACTTCTTGGAATAACGTTAACGGTATTTTCATTACAGAATTTAAGGATCTCAGCCACTTCTTCGGCATTTTCTGGCAGCACAATTGCCGTAGGGATAGGAACATTAAGCTGCTCCTTGGCCTTGGCATATTTTTTATATCTGTCGGCGGCTGCATCATAGAGCTTGGCATGATCGGTCACGATCTGATCCGCTTTCAGCAGGCTACGCAATTGCCCTAATGTGTCATGCTTGTTCATAATTACCCTTATCATCATTGATTAACGCACTAAAAAACCACCATCAACCGCTATCACTGAGCCGTTAACATAATTGGATGCATCTGAGGCCAAAAAGACTGCCGTCCCCATCAGATCGGCAATATTTCCCCAGCGATTAGCTGCAATATGAGAAAGCACCCGTTGATTAGCGTCAGGATCTGAACGTGTTTTTTCAGTTAATGGCGTTGCATAATATCCAGGGGCGATAGCGGTGACCTGAATATTGAACTGTGCCAATTCGTCGCAATAGGCTTTCGTCAGCCCAACAATGCCATGTTTACTTGCTGAATAAGCCGGTGACCACTGCCCCCCTAAATAAGAGAACATAGAGGCGATATTGATAATCTTCCCGCTTCGTTGGGGGATCATGTACTTGGCCACTTCGTGAGACATTTCAAAGGCGGCGCTCAGATTGAGAGCGATCATTTTATCCCACTGTACGCGGGTAAATTTGAGAACATCCGGCTCGTTAATGCACATCCCGGCATTGTTAACCAGTATATCGATTCGACCAAAACGCGCGGCTACCTGATCTATGGCCTGCTGTGGCTCCCCTTCACGGGTAATGTCCGCAAGAATAAACTGATAGTCCACCCCACACTCTTCTACCAGATGCCGGGTTTCCCCTTCGTCGTCCGCAATGGCGATAACAGCAACATTGGCACCAGCTTTAGCAAACGCCAGGCTGTATGCCTGCCCCAGCCCACTGTTGCCTCCCGTGACGATCGCAGTCCTGCCCTTTAGGGAGAACAGGTTCAAACTGAAGTCTGTGATTTTTTCCAACATGATCGTTTCCTGATGGTTTTTAACATTTCACTTTCATTAGCCCTGACGCTGGGTAACATTTATACCAATAATTTTCCATAAAACTATGCTTTATATCCTATTTATGGAAAATTATCGACATTAAGTTGATTTACACCTTATTTTAATGTTAAAACGGAGTAAATATGAATAAAAATCACAGAAATATGGTTTTTAATGCTAATATTTTTAATAAAAACAGTATTTTAATTTAACGGAAGAAATGAATTGATAGACTGTAGGTGAGGAGTGGCTTTGCCGAGGTGGTTATCTCTTCAGCAATTGGGGTACTCATTGGGCTGATTTTCTCGTAACATTGAGCAGAGATGATCGGGGCTTAACATCGGAAATAAATCATGATAAAGATTGATTACAACAGTTTGAACGTGTTGGAAAAGAAACTATTAGACAGTACCAAAGAATGCATTCAGCATAATTCAACGGTTTCTATTACTGAGCTCAGCGCACAGTTTGATGTTTCAACGTCAAAAATCTCCAAGTTTGTTAGAAAGCTGGGGTTTGAATCTTTCAAACAATATAAAAAATTTATTATCAGCGAACATAATGAAGCCCCCCCGGCAAAACCATCAAGCGAACTCCAGCGCATATCAGACTATATCGCTAACTTTGACGATAACCTTGCTCATGATTTTTGGTTAAAGATAAAAGATTGCAATAAGCTGATTATCTATGGGCTAGGCCCTTCTTTCATTTGCGCCGATTACTTTGCCTATCGTCTGCGGATTTTTTCTGATGTATTTTCGCTAGCGACCAATGAAGTGACTACCGTCAGAAACTCTGACAGCAAAGACACTAAACTCTTGGTGCTGTCGACTACCGGGCAATTTAAATCTTTTGATGAAGAATTATCCGATTTGAATTACAAAGAGATAATCTTTTTATTTGAAGAGTTCCGCTACTTCCCAAAACTGCAGCAAAACACGCTTTTTTATCTCACTAATAGCGGAGGCAACAGTAAGCTGAAGCCCTATGAGAAATCGCGGACGTTATTTTTTATTTTTCTGGAAGAAGTGATACAAAAATTTATGCCTCATGCTTAGCCTGGCGAAATAGCATACAGGGGCACCTACTCGGTGCCCCTAGAAAGATAAATTACTTTTTCTTCGACAGATCCATCCAGGTTTGCACCACGGTATCCGGGTTAAGCGACAAACTGTCGATCCCCTGATCCATCAGCCACTCGGCAAAATCGGCATGATCTGAAGGCCCTTGACCGCAAATCCCTACGTACTTGCCGTGACGCTTGGCGGCTTGAATCGCCATGGTCAGCAGCATTTTTACCGCTTCGTTGCGTTCGTCGAACAGTTCGGAAACCACGCCAGAGTCGCGATCCAGCCCCAGGGTTAACTGCGTCATATCGTTGGAACCGATAGAGAAACCGTCGAAATACTCGAGGAACTGATCGGCCAGCAAGGCGTTAGAAGGGATTTCGCACATCATGATCACTTTCAGCCCATTCTCTCCACGCTTGAGCCCCTGACGCGCCAACTCCGCCACCACCGCTTCCGCCTGCGCCACGGTGCGGACAAACGGCACCATAACCTCGACGTTGGTCAGCCCCATGTCATTGCGCACCCGCTTCATCGCCTCGCATTCCATGGCAAAGCAGTCACGGAAGCTGTCAGCAACGTAACGACCTGCACCACGGAACCCCAGCATTGGGTTTTCTTCGTGCGGCTCATACTTCTCGCCGCCCACCAGGTTGGCATATTCGTTGGATTTGAAGTCAGAAAGACGCACGATAACGCGCTTCGGCCAGAACGCCGCGCCCAAGGTGGCGATCCCTTCGGTCAAACGGCCGACATAGAACTCGACCGGATCGTCATAACCCTGCATCAACGCACGGATTTCGGCTTGCAGTTCTGGCGTTTGCTGGTCGAACTCCAGCAGCGCACGCGGATGCACGCCAATCATGCGGTTAATAATGAATTCCAAGCGCGCCAAACCCACCCCATCGTTCGGCAAACGGGCAAAGTCGAAGGCACGATCCGGGTTACCCACGTTCATCATGATCTTCAGCGGGAGTTCTGGCAGTTCGGTGACCGCTGAACTCTGCACGCTGAAATCCAGCATGTCGCTGTAAACAAAGCCGGTATCGCCTTCGGCACAGGACACGGTGACTTTCTGCCCATCTTTCAGCAAATCGGTGGCATGCCCGCAGCCAACTACCGCCGGGATCCCCAATTCACGGGCAATAATCGCCGCATGACAGGTTCGCCCACCACGGTTGGTGACGATCGCTGCGGCTTTTTTCATGATCGGTTCCCAGTCTGGATCGGTCATGTCAGTCACCAACACGTCGCCTGGCTGAATACGGTCCATTTCACTGATGTCGTAAATCACTTTCACCGGGCCAGCCCCGATGCGCTGACCAATAGCCCGCCCTTCCACCAGCACGGTGCTGTTGCCGTTCAACTGGTAGCGCTCCATCACTTTTTCATTGGAACGCACGGTTTCCGGGCGCGCCTGTACGATCAGCAATTTGCCGGTGTGGCCATCTTTTGCCCACTCGATATCCATCGGGCGGCCGTAATGTTTTTCGATCAACAAAGCCTGATGGGCTAAGGCCTGCACTTCATCATCGGTTAAGGAGAAGCGATTGCACTGCGCCTCTGGCACATCTTCAATCCGAACCTGTTTACCATGATCCTGCGAAGGTGCGTACACCATGCGGATTTTCTTCGAACCCAGGTTGCGGCGCACGATGGCCGGTTTGCCTTTCAGCAGCGTCGGTTTGTGCACATAGAATTCGTCCGGGTTGACCGCGCCCTGCACCACCATTTCCCCCAGGCCAAACGCCGAAGTAATAAACACCACCTGATCGAAACCGGATTCAGTATCGATGGTGAACATCACCCCAGACGAGGCCAGATCGGAGCGCACCATGCGCTGCACGCCCGCAGACAGCGCCACGCCGCGGTGATCGTACCCTTGATGCACCCGGTAGGAGATCGCACGATCGTTAAACAGTGAAGCAAACACATGCTTGATCGCCACCATCACGGCATCGATACCTTGCACGTTGAGGAAGGTTTCCTGCTGGCCAGCAAAAGACGCATCTGGCATATCTTCGGCGGTGGCGGAAGAACGCACGGCAAACGAGGCTGCGCTTTCGCCGTCTGCCAATTGCTGGTACGCAAGGGTAATTTCACGCTCAAATTCTGGGTGGAAAGGCGTATCGATCACCCATTGGCGAATTTGCGCACCGGCTTTGGCCAGTTGAACAACGTCGTCAACGTCGGTTTGATCCAATAACTGATAGATGCGTTGGTTAACACCACTTTGCTCAAGAAAATCGTTAAATGCCTGTGCGGTGGTGGCAAAGCCGTTTGGCACGGCAACACCCAAATCGGAAAGGTTGGTGATCATTTCACCGAGGGAAGCATTTTTGCCGCCGACACGGTCAACGTCGTGCATGCCAAGCTGGTTATACCAAAGTACATTACGCAAGTCTGGGCCATTGTTGGACATCGAGACAATCCTTTTTGCTATCAGTAGGGTCTAAGCGGATTTTATTCGGTAAGCAGAGCCAAGCCAGACTAGCACAATGATCCATAGAAATTGGAAAGGTGAATCGATCAACCCGATGAAGAAAATGGATTTTAAGATAAACACTGAAATAATATAATTTAAATGGGGATCGTTCCCTTTGGTACTAAATAAATACAATTCAACAAGTTAAATATTATTATTTCCAGATTAAACGCCAATTTTACTCGACAACGAATTTGTAGAAAATAGCATCAATGAACCGAGAAAACACACTAATAATTTATAGTCATTGTTTTATAAAAAATAAAATTACGTTTTATTAAGTTAATTTTTGACCTATCTTTAGTTTGCCTGGTTAAAATATGGCTTTATTGTTCGCAAGTTATCATGATATTCACTCATTCACGAACTATGCTATTTTTCACCCCAGGATCACTATTTTCAGTAAAGGAGTTGCGGATGGACAGAAGCGTTTTTTATATTTCAGACGGAACGGCCATCACCGCCGAAGTGCTGGGGCATGCGGTTCTGTCACAGTTTCCCATCAAGGCGACGACCTATACCCTGCCATTCGTAGAAACCGAAGCACGGGCCCGTGGCGTGTGCCAACAAATTAATGATATTTATCATCAGACCGGGGTTCGCCCGCTGGTGTTCTATTCAATTATCTCGCCAGAAGTCCGCCAGGTGATCACCCAGAGCGAAGGTTTCTGCCAGGACATCGTGCAAGCACTGGTTGGGCCGCTCCAGGGTGAACTGGGGGTAGAACCTACGCCCATCGCCAATCGCACCCACGGCCTGACCGAAAGCAATCTCGGCAAATATGACGCCCGTATCGCCGCCATTGATTACACTTTGGCGCATGATGACGGTATTTCGCTGCGTAATCTCGACCAGGCACAGGTGATCCTGCTTGGCGTTTCGCGCTGTGGTAAAACCCCCACCAGTTTGTATCTGGCCATGCAGTTCGGTATTCGCGCCGCCAATTACCCATTTATTGCCGACGATATGGATAATTTACAACTGCCTGCCGCGCTAAAACCCTTTCAGCATAAGCTGTTTGGCCTGACGATCGATCCGGAACGGTTGGCCGCCATCCGTGAAGAGCGGCGGGAAAACAGCCGATATGCTTCAATGCGCCAGTGCCGGATGGAGTTGGCAGAAGTAGAAGCCTTGTTCCGCAAGAATCAAATCCGCTACCTCAATACCACCAATTATTCGGTGGAAGAAATCTCGACCAAAATCCTCGATATTCTCGGCATGAGCCGCCGAATGTTCTGAGGGCAAAGCAGCAGGAAACTGGCCTGCTGCCGCCCACTTTTTACCCTGTCAGGCTTTTTTGCTGAATTTGCTCAACAGAACCGGGGTTCTACGGTTGAATTCAGCGATTTTTGCGTTATTGTGATCATCATCACTTCCCGGTATTCCTGCCGTAGCGAAGAACAGTTTTAGAGAAAATCATGCACAAAACAGATGAACTGCGAACCGCGCGCATCGATCACCTCGTTACGCCTCAAGCACTAGCGGAAAAGTTGCCGATCTCAGACGCCATTGCCAATAACGTGACAGCGTCACGCAAACGTATTGAAAACATTCTGCTGGGTGAAGACCGCCGCTTGCTGGTGGTCATTGGCCCCTGCTCCATTCACGATCTGGATGCCGCTACCGATTATGCCGGCCGCTTGAACGTTTTGCGGGAACGCTATCAGGATCGCCTGGAAATCGTGATGCGCACCTATTTTGAAAAACCACGCACCGTGGTCGGCTGGAAGGGGTTGATCTCCGATCCCGATCTGGACGGCAGTTTTCAGGTCAACCGTGGGATTGAAATGGCCCGTAAGCTGTTGCTGGCCGTTAACCAGCTCGGCCTGCCTACCGCCACCGAGTTTCTGGATATGGTGATCGGCCAGTATATTGCCGATCTGATCAGTTGGGGGGCGATTGGCGCACGCACCACAGAAAGCCAGGTGCACCGCGAAATGGCCTCGGCGCTCTCCTGCCCGGTGGGCTTCAAGAACGGCACCGACGGTAATACCCGTATTGCCATCGATGCCATCCGTGCGGCCCGTGCCAGCCATATGTTCCTGTCGCCCGACAAACACGGCCAGATGACCATTTACCAGACCAGCGGTAACCCATTCGGCCATATCATCATGCGCGGGGGCAAAACGCCGAATTATCACGCCAGTGATGTGGTTGCCGCCTGCGACAGCCTGCGCGAGTTCGACCTGCCGGAGCATTTGGTGATCGACTTCAGCCACGGTAATTGCCAGAAAATGCACCGCCGCCAACTGGAAGTGGCAGAGAACGTCTGCCAGCAGATCCGTGCCGGTTCAGTGGCGATCACCGGCGTGATGGCAGAAAGTTTCCTGGTGGAAGGGACACAGAAAATCGTCAGCGGCCACCCGTTGACCTATGGCCAGTCAATTACCGATCCATGCCTGAGCTGGTCCGACAGCGAACAGTTACTGGCAATGTTGGCAGATGCGGTGGATACTCGTTTCTGATCGCCTTGAGTGGGGTGTGTATCACACCCCATCAGCAGAAATGCGGAGCCTCTTGTATGAACAACTCTTTGTTATCCATCCCCTGCGTTACCTTACAGGGCGAGTTCAAAACGCTGGCAGACTTCCCCGCACGGGTTTATCTGGTGGTCAACACCGCCAGCCAATGTGGTTTTACCCCACAGTATCAAGGGTTGGAAAATCTCTGGCAGCGCTACCGCGAACGTGGCCTGGTGGTGCTCGGGTTTCCCTGCAATCAGTTTGGCAAACAAGAGCCGGGTAACGCGCTGGAAATAGCCGAATTTTGTAACCTGAATTACGGCGTTAGCTTCCCGCTATTCAGCAAGATCGACGTTAACGGTGCAGATGCCCACCCGCTGTTTAACGAGCTGAAACGTCGGGCACCCGGCCTGCTGGGCAGCCAACGCATCACGTGGAACTTCACCAAGTTTCTCTTCACTGCGGACGGTGCTCGAATTACGCGTTTTGCCCCGTTCACCAAGCCAGAACGCTTGCCCGAGCACATAGAAAAACTGCTTGAGCCTTAGCTCGAGCAGGAAATCTCCAGATGCTTACCCCAGTCTGGCGGCAACGCCGCGAGATCCTCATATTGTGGGTCATCGGCAAACGGCTTCAACAATGCCTGATGCAGACGTGCCAGTTTGCTGACATCATTTTGCTCTGCCGCCTCGATCGCCTGCTGGGCCAGATAATTGCGTAAAATCAACTGTGGATTGGCCGCCTTCATGGCTTGCTGACGCTCGGCATCGCTCACTTGCTCTTGCTGCAAGCGCAGGCGATATTGCTGATACCAATGATCAAACGCTGCGCGATCGATAAACTCGTCCCGCAGCGGAGATTGCGCCTGTTGTTGTTCAACCGTGCTCAATAGGCGGAACGTGCGGGTATAATCACGCCCTTCCTGCGCCATCAGGCGCAGCAGGCCAGTCAGCAGATCGTTATCCTGCGTCAACGGCGTGAAGAAGCCCAGCTTGGCACGCATCTGCTCACCATAAGCCTGCATTAACGCGGGTTCATAGGCCGCTAGCGCAGCCTGTAACTGCTCGGCGGTCATCAGGCCGGAAAGCGTGTGCGCCAACCGGTGCAGGCTCCACAGCCCGACGGCGGGTTGATTATCGAAAGCATAGCGGCCCTGATGATCCGAGTGATTACAGATATAATCCGGCTTGTAATCATCGAGGAAGCCATAAGGCCCGAAATCCAGGGTAAGCCCGAGGATTGACATGTTATCGGTATTCATCACCCCGTGCGCAAAGCCGACGGTCTGCCAATGGGCAATCAAGCGCGCGGTACGTTCTACCACCTCAGTAAACCACAGCGAGTAACGTTCTTTTTCTTCTACCCAGTGCAGCCAGTGATGGGCAATCACGAAATCCGCCAGTTGCTTCACCTGGTCTGGTTGCTTGCGGTAATAGAAATGCTCAAAGTGACCAAAGCGTATGTGGCTTTCCGCTACGCGCAGCAGCATCGCTCCCCGCTCTGGCTGTTCGCGAAATACCGGTTGCTCGCTGGTTACGATGGTCAGTGCTCGCGTCGTGGGTATGCCAAGGTGATAAAGCGCTTCTGAAGCCAGAAACTCACGGATCACCGAACGCAGCACCGCCCGGCCATCACCCATGCGCGAATACGGCGTCAAACCCGCCCCTTTCAGGTGCCAGTCCATGCTGCGGCCGTCCGCCAACTTCTGTTCGCCCAGTAAAATCCCACGGCCGTCGCCCAACTGCCCGGCCCAAGAACCAAACTGATGGCCGCTATAAACCTGTGCCAGCGGCTGCATGCCCGGCAACAGCGTTTCCCCCGCCCAAACGGGCGTTTTTTCCGGTGTAAACCAGCTATCATCTAAACCCAACTCACGGGCCAACGGCTGGCTGTGGTACAGCAAGCAAGCACCTTTGAGTGGCGTAGGATGTAACTCGGTGTAAAAACCGGGCAACTGCTGATAATAGGTATTTTCAAACTGTGGCATAGGCCCTCCATTACCTTCAGTGTAGAGCCTGAGCACGCTGATTAATACGGAGGAATTGCAGGGATAACGCTCTGCCTGTTTACCAGGCAGAGATGAATGGCACTACCGACGACGACGGGAAATTTTTAATGATTTACCACGTTGACCAAAAAAATGCTTTCCGAACGAAAAAATCGCGATAAATAACAATACCGGGATCACGAAAACAATCACTCCGTCCATTGTTAACCTCATTGTGCGTGTTGGAAATAATCAGCTATTGTTGTCGAATGCTGCATAAGTCCTTCGCAGAGTTCGTAGATTATCCACACTAGTGACAGGCCATAAAAACCCCTGTAGCCCTAAAACACCAGCGTTTCTAAGTTTATTGAAGTACTCTTTTTTTTCTATTCCGCAAACGACCACTCCCTTACAGAGCAGATTGATATTTTTCAATAGTGAATCAATAACCACGTCATAACCCGGATGGTTAAACAGTTGCCAGTAAAAGCGTTTATCTACTTTTACGTAGTCAAACAGGCCATCATACAACGCCGTGAGCGTTGTTTTACCTGAGCCAAAATCATCCAGCCACAGGGTAAAATATTCACTCAATAACCTGACCGTTTGATTGCTTTTTCCCGCAGAAAGATGAGGGAAACTCTCGCTAATCTCAAAATTAATAAACGGCCATTGCTGAATACGCTGGCGTAGCAGAAGGTTGCTAATAAGCAAATCAGCAATAGTTTCTTCAATATTAATGGTTAATAATACGTCATTCTCAACAAACCATGATGCCTGCTGTTCAACCAGCTGCAACTGTTCGTAAAATAATTCAATCCGTTGTTCAGGGGATAATAAATTGACCCCAATCTCCATTGGCATTGCCAGACCGCCATCCAGGCTATTGAAACGACTGAGGATCTCCACCGCCAGCAATCTTCCTTCCATTGAGTACACCGGTTGGAAGACAGAATGACTAATAAAGTCAGCTTCAAATTTAACGTTCATTTTAATGCCAAAGGATTAACGGCGATTATTCGATGCTATATCAATATATTCTATCGCTCAACCCCACCTAGGATTAATCGTAAAATTAAATGTAATTGCCAATGCGTTATCAATAAATCAATAGATTAAAGCTATGTTAAAACCATAAATAGTTTAATTATAAATTAATTTATCTTAAGATTAAAAAGACCCAGGGAGACGTTTTTTGTTCTATTTTAACTTATAACGAGCAAGCCTGCTGAGCATTTGATTTTTTACTGCTGATTTTTATAGAAAAATCCTAAAAATGTGAAACAGAGAGAATGCCATCCGGAACGTTGTCAATACTGAACCCCTCAAAAATAGTAATTTTACTTATGTATAAATAACTTCTGTTACATCGTGTATCAGAGCCTCTACGTCACGACTGCCTTGATTTTTGCTATATCTGTACTATCGGTGCATTTATCCTCAATCAGGACAATAAAACAGCAACGGTTAACTATCTGCCAGCGTTGATAGCATAAAAAAGGGACAGGTTTCCCCGTCCCATGCTCTTCATCTGCCTGATAACGCTATTTGATCGTTTCCATCAACCAATCACGTAACGCGGAAAGTTCGTCTGCTTGCTGCGGGAACTGCAATTGCAGACGCTCACAACAGGCGGCCAGCGCCTCACTGCGATAAGGGCATCCCACCAACATAGTGGCCAAGGTCTGCATGGGAGCCGGATTAAGGCTGTCGGTAAAGATCTGCGCCCGTATAATCGTGCCCTTTTCGACATCAAAGAAAATATCTACGCCTCCCCAGCTAAAGCGCTCATTCAGAAGATGGCTGAACGCAGGCGCTTTACCGAAATTCCATTCCCAACTGCTCTGCTTAGCAAATTGTTGTTCAAAATCAGGCAGGTTGGGGAAAACATCCGGTGAGATCACTTCCGCTGGTGCACTGTCACCATAGTGGGCAAAAAATGCCTGGATGATCGCATCGCAAACCTGCTGATGATGAATCCCTGGCAAGAACTCCGCCAAATTGGCGACGCGAGAGCGAACAGAAGTGATCCCCTTCGCCTGTAGCTTTTTAGGATCAGGGTTGAGGTAATCAGCCAAACGATTGAGATCGGCGTTTAGCAGCAGAGTGCCATGATGGAAGCCCCGATCTTGCGTCTCGCGATAGGCAGAACCGGATATTTTGCGGATCCCGTCGGCTGTCTCAACCACCAGATCGTTGCGTCCGGAAGCCACAGCGTTAATCCCCAACTGCGCCAGCGCTTGCAGAATAATGCCGGTTGAAACGGTTTTATCATAACCCGGCTTACCCGCCATAAAGGTAAAACAGGTATTACCGAGATCGTGAAACACCGCTCCACCACCGCTGCTGCGCCGTGCCAAGCGAATACCGTCCTGCTCCATACGCCGGGTATTACACTCTTTCCACGGGTTCTGCGATTGACCAATAACCACGGTTTCAGCATTACGCCACAGGAACAGGATGTTCTGCGTCGTCATTTCGCGGAAGATGCACTCTTCAACCGCCAGGTTGAACCAAGGATCGTAAGAGTCGGAAATTAATAAACGTAGGGAATTCATGGCATTCACCAATAACAATGTGATGCTGCCATGATACACCAGTGCAACCGGTTACACGCTAGATTCGGCGCGCTTGCCAGTAGACTTTTCGCCAGTACACATTGTTCAGCGAGGAACGCGTCACGCCACGGCTGGTGGAAGCGTGGATAAATTCGTCGTTGGTATCATAGATGCCGACATGCAGGCCATTCTCACCGCTGCCGGTTTTGAAGAACACCAGATCGCCCGGCAGCAGTTCGTCACGCGATACTTTGGTGCCGATGCTGGTCTGTTGTTCCGTAGAGCGTGGCAACTGCATATCGAAACGATCGCGGAAAGTGCGGTAGACAAAGCCAGAACAGTCAACACCGGCTTGATCTAAACCACCATAGCGATACGGCGTACCGTACCATTGGCGTAATTGCTCATTCAGTTGCGCGACAACGACGATGGAATCGGACAAACGACCATTTGGCGGTGGCGCATGGCTGCTGCAACCGGCAAGGATCAAACTGACTAATAAAAACCACACACGCATCGCATCGTTCCCTTCACTGAATCATGCTACCCGCACATTGCCACAGAGTAAGTTAAATAAGGATAGCGCTGATTTATCTCGCAATACAGGAAAAAGGCAAGCATTGTGAAGGAGATATCGAGGGTTTATCGCTATTGGGGAGATTTAACCTTCGCTTTGCTGTTAATCAGCCAAACGCCGAACAGGATCGACAGGGTTCCCAGCGTTTTCAGCCAAGTCGCCGACTCGTTGAACCAAGGCAGGATCACTGCGGCCAGATAGACCAACGCATAGCTGATGCTCAATAACGGGTAAGCGCGATTCAGTGGCAGGTAACGCAATGCAAAGAACCAGCACAGCATCGACAAGGCATAGCCGAAGATGCCACCACTGACCGCCAATAACGCCAGCCAGTGATAGCGCAATAACGCCAGCGTAATATCTGCAAATGATAATAGCGGGATCTGCGCCATGCCCCATTTCATCAGCAATTGTGCCAACGTCACCAGCAGGACACTGGCGGCCCCCCACGCGTAGCCTTTCATGGATTAAGACTCATCAGCAGTATTCCCAGCATGATTGAAAGCACGCCGCACCAGTGGCGCAGCGTGGTGGGTTCATTAAACAGCCAACGTGCTGCCAGCGTGACCAGCACAAAGTTGAGGCTGAGCATCGGGTAGGCTACGCTGAGCGGCAAGCGTTGCAGCACGTTGAGCCAGATGAGCATGCCCAGCCCCAGGAAGATTACCGCCAGTGCCAACCAACGCAGAGTGATGCTAAAGCGTCGATCAGCAGCCTGCTCCCAGGTTTGGGCAGCCTGCTTCTGACATAGCTGCCCTGCACAGGTAAACAGGCTGACCAGAATCACCAACCCATAGGCCATCATGGCTGCTGCTTGTACCACAGCAGTGCCAAGCGATGCATTTCGGTAACGCTATCTGGCGTTGGGAGATCCTGCGGTACATGTTCATCACGGGAAAGGTGTAACACCAGCGACACATCGCCCTGCTTGCGCGCCTGCTCGAGCCACTGCGGGAAATCTTCATCGCGGATGTAGTGACTGCGTGAGTCTTCATAATTCAGGCCGTAGGAAACCTCACCCCGCTGGCTGAACATCAGTATATCGCTACGCTTCAGTTCCCAGGCCAACCCTGCTGCTACACCTACGTTGTCGGCGAGAACATACTGGCTCTGACTCAGAACTGGCATATTGGCCCGTACAAAGTTCTGCGGCTGTTTGGAATCGACAACCTGCTGCGGAATGGCATAGCCAATCAGCAAGCAGAGCAGCAACGGACAGGCCGCGGCCCAAGCCCAACGCTGTGCATTATTGCGCGCAGAGATCACGGCAAACAGCAGCCAGCCAGCAAAAGCAACGAAGCCAAGAATAATCTTCGGCCACTCATCTGAAGTGAACAGACGTACGTTAGGCAACAAACCTAACCCCATCAGCGACAGTGCTACGATACCAATCAGGCCAAACAGGCCGTTTAGTACGGCATTAGCTTTGAATACCCGGGTACGCAATTGCGCCATGCAATCTTCCGCATAGGCCGCCATCAGCAAGGCCAACGGTGCCATACACGGCAGAATGTAGGTCGCCAACTTGCCCTTAGCGATGCTGAAAAAGATTAACGGCATCACCACCCAACTTAACAGGAAGAATAACTCAGGGCGCTGAACGCGCTCACGCCAGCCTTTGACCAGCGAACCGGGCAATAGCGCCAGCCATGGCAACACGGCGGCAATCAGGATCGGAATGTAATACCAGATCGGTGCTTTATGTTGGGCATTCTCTTCGGCAAAGCGCTGAATGTGCTCCACCCAGAAGAAATAGTTCCAGTAATCCGGTTCACGTTGGGCCACTGCCAGTGCCCACGGCAGGCTGAGCAACACCGCCACCACCACAGCAACCGGCCCGTAAATCAGCAGTTCTTTGATTTTGCGCTGCTGGATCACAATCGGAATCACCGCAATCACCGGCACCGCCAAGGCCAGGAATCCTTTGGTCATAAAGCCCATGCCACAGGCCAAACCGAGCAGCACATAGCCCCCGAGCTTGCCTTTGGTGGTGGTGGCTTTCAGCGTCAGGTAATAGCTGACCATCGCCGCTGTTAACCACAGCGAGATCATCGGATCGAGCACGCTATATGTTCCGACGCTAAAGACCAGGAACATCGACAGGAAGATCAACACCGCCAAACAGGCACGACGCGCGTTTTTCCACATCAGCCAGGCCAGTGTAAACACCAGCAGTGCAGCCATGCCGGTACTGAATACCGAAGCGAAGCGCACGGCAAAATTGTTATCACCAAATATCCACTGGCTAACGTTGTTAAACCAGTAACCTGCTACCGGTTTTTCAAAATAGCGCAGACCAAGCAGATTGGGGACCACCCAATCGCCCTTCGCCAGCATTTCACGGCTGATCTCGGCATAGCGGGTTTCGTCGGGTTGCCATAACAGGCGTCCATTGAGCGGAATCAGATAGACTAGGGCAAAAAAAATGGCCAATACAATGGCCCAGGTTCCTTTCAGCGCTTTCATGAAACGTCTTTTTCCTCTACTTCGGTTTGACAGCCTAACCAGCCTTCACGGCCAGGAAAGGGTGCTCGCGTGATGCGGCCCAGCGGCAACGATGCCGGATCCTGCGGCAACAAGGCACTCAGCGGGCAGAATTCAATGCCCTGCTGCTGCGCACGCTGCAACAGATCTTCAAACATGGCGGCCTGAGACATCCCTTCCACCTCGGTGTGAATGGTGTACACCGGCACGCCCCGATCGTTTTCGATTGCACGCAGAATGTAGTCATTGAAGTCGGCAATGCTGACTTCGCTGCCAATCACTTCATCAAAGGTGGGGAGTGTGACGGGAATTTGCACCGCTCCCGCCTGACCGTTGTTTAATAGCGGACGAAACGGGTGTGTGCCACGGCAATCGCTGTTGTACTGAAAATCAAAGCCCTGCTTCACCTCGACAACGCGTTGATCGGCACGCCAGCCAGCAACGGCCGAGAACTTGACCGGTTGCCCCGTGCTCGCCGTCAGTGCGTCAACGCCCAACTGCACTTGCCGCTTCAATTCCTGTTCCGACCAGCGCGCCACTCGAGCCTGCCAACCCTGATGATCCCAGGCATGCAGCCCCACTTCATGACCCGCCTCGGCGGTACGTTTCATCAACGGCCCTAACGCCCGGGAGATGTTACGCCCCGGCCAGGCAGTGCCCGCCAGCAAGATATCCCAGCCGTACAGCGAAGCCGCATTTGAGCGCAGCATTTTCATCAGGAATTGAGGACGAAGGAGGCGCCACAAGTGGCGCCCCATATTGTCCGGCCCAACGCTGAAGAAGAAACTGGCCTGAATGCCGTACTTATCGAACAGGTCCAGCAAACACGGCACCCCTTCACGGGTGCCGCTGAAGGTATCTACATCAACTCGCAGGCCGACCTTCTTCATGCACCATTACCTTCCTCTACCGTGGTACGCAGGAAGTAATCCAGCGTATCGGCAACGGTCTGTTGCATGGCGATGGTTGGCTGCCAATCCAGCAAACGGCGCGCATTTTTGATGCTTGGGGTACGGTGTTCAACGTCCTGATAGCCCTTGCCGTAGTAGCTGCTGCTTTCCACATCTTTGAAACCGGCAAACGGTGGGAAATTGCCACGCAACGGATGGTTGTTGAAACTTTCCAGCAGCATTTCCGCCAGTTCACGAATGCTCGCTTCGTTGGTCGGGTTACCGATGTTAACGATCTGACCGTCACACTGCCCGTTACGGTTTTCAATAATGCGATACAGTGCTTCGATGCCGTCATTGATATCGGTAAAGCAGCGCTTCTGCGCACCACCGTCAACCAGTTTGATCGGCGAACCTTCAACCAGGTTGAGGATCAGCTGGGTGATAGCACGGGAAGAACCAATGCGTGCCGCATCCAGGTTATCCAGGCGCGGCCCCATCCAGTTGAACGGACGGAACAACGTGAACTTCAGGCCTTCTTTCGCACCATAAGCCCAGATTACGCGGTCCAACAGCTGCTTGGACACAGAATAAATCCAACGCTGCTTGCTGATTGGCCCCACGATCAGGCGTGAACTGTCCTCATCAAACTCTTTATCATCACACATGCCGTAAACTTCAGAGGTGGATGGGAAGATGATGCGTTTGTTGTACTTCACACAGTCACGGACGATTTTCAGGTTTTCTTCGAAATCCAGTTCAAACACTTTCAGCGGATTACGGGTGTATTCGATCGGTGTAGCGATCGCCACCAGCGGCAATACCACATCACATTTCTTGATGTGATACTCGATCCACTCGGAATGAATGCTGATATCCCCTTCCACAAAGTGGAAGCGTGGGTTATCCAGGAACCGGCTGATCGCATCAGAACCAATATCCAGCCCATAGATGTCATAGCGATCTTCACGCAGCAAGCGCTCGGTCAGGTGGTTACCGATAAAGCCGTTAACCCCGAGGATTAACACACGAGTTCTGCGCTTCATGGCCGCACTCGGTTTCGGAGCCAGGCGCACATCGGTGACGATGCCCATCTCCAGCGCCAGGCGCGAACCCTGCACGTATAAACCGGATTCACTTTGACCCGCCACGATCTCCAACGCGCCATCACCACAGGCAATGGTCAGCGGTGAAGTGCTCAACACGGTACCCGGTTGTTTGTCATGCTGGGTGTCCAACACGCGTGAGCGCCATACGGTCAGTTTGCGCTGGCCGAGATAGCTGAAGGCACCTGGGTAAGGTTCTGTTACGGCACGCACCAGATTGTCGATCTCGCGGGCGGATTTATGCCACAAGATCTCGCCATCAGCGGCAGTACGGCGGCCAAAATAGCTGGCCTCCGCTTCATTTTGCGGGGTCAAGGTTGCTGTGCCGTTTTTCAGCTTTGGCAGTTGCTGTTTCAACAAACCCTGTGCGGCTTCCAATACTTTCTTATGCAACGTCAGCGCGGTATCGCTCGTCGTGATCGCCACTTTTTGCTGACCGACGATGTCGCCCGCATCTGGACGCTTGACCATCTTATGCAGCGTAACACCCGTTTCTGTTTCGCCATTCAGCAGCGCCCAGTTAACCGGCGCACGCCCGCGATAACGTGGCAACAGTGAACCATGCAGGTTAAAACCGCCCTTCGGGGCCAGCGCCAGCACTTCTTCGCTCAACATGTTGCGGTAGTAGAAAGAGAAAATAATGTCAGGCTGCAATTCGCGGATACGCTCAATCCACAGCGGGTGGTTCACGTCTTCCGGTGCATACACCGGTAAATCCAGCTCAGCCCCTTGACGGGCAACAGAAGAGAAGAAGTTGTTTTCACCAGGATCGTCGGTATGAGTAAACACCGCCTTCACGTCATAACCCGCTTCAGTCAGTGCTTGCAAGCCAGCACAGCCGATATCATGGTAAGCAAATACAATAGCTTTCATCGTTCTTCTTCCTGAGTATTTTGGGTCTGCTTATCGCCGACCACTTTCTGAACAAAATAACGAGGGCGGGCGCGGACATCATTGTAAATCCGGCCGATGTATTCCCCCAGCAACCCCATACCGACAAACTGTGCGCCAATGAAGGTGAAAAGCACCGCAAACAGAGTGAACACCCCACCTGCCGCCCATTCAGGCCCCAGAATCAAACGCAGGGCGATCAACAACACCGCCAGGACAAACCCGGATAACGCAATCACGCTGCCAACAACGCTGAGCAAGCGCAGTGGCGTTGTCGTCAGGCAAGTGATCAGGTCATACATCAGGTTGATCAGCTTCATCAGGCTGTATTTGGAATCACCGAACTCACGTTCGGCGTGGCGCACCTCAATTTCAGTGGTGCGACGGGCGAAAGTATTCGCCAGGATAGGGATAAAGGTACTGCGCTCATGGCAGTGCAACATCGCTTCGATAATATGACGACGATAAGCACGCAGCATGCAGCCGTAATCACCCATCGACTTACCGGTCGCGCGCTGGATCATCATATTGATCATGCGCGAAGCCGACTTGCGGAACCAGGAATCCTGACGGTTGGCACGTACGGTACCCACTACGTCATACCCCTCTTCCGCCACGCTAACCAAGCGGGGGATTTCTTCTGGCGGGTTTTGCAGGTCGGCATCTAGGGTGATCACCAGATCGCCACTGACCTGATTGAAGCCGGCCATGATGGCAGAGTGCTGGCCGTAGTTACGATTCAGCAATACCGCAATAATGCAACTGTCTGGCTGTTCAGCAGCAGTCGTCAGCATCTCTGCGGAATTATCGCTGCTACCATCATCAACCAGAATAATTTCATACGGTTGGGTTAATTGCTTACAGGCGGCAGTGGTACGTTCCAGCAATGCAGGTAAACTTTCCTGCTCGTTGAATACCGGGATGACCACCGAAACTTTCTTAATCGGTTCAGCGCGAGACACGAGATGACTCCACAACAGAAGATAAGGCATTGACCACGCGATCGACATCAGCTTCGGTCATGTCAGGGAATAGCGGTAAGGTGCATAAACGCGCCGAATTCCATTCGGTATTAGGCAACGAAAGCTGCGGATAACGCTCACGATAGAATTTTTGCGTGTGGGCGGCACGGAAATGCAGGCCAGTGCCCACACCCACCTCTTTCAAACGCTCCATCAGTTGGTCACGCCCAATGCCGCAGCGTTCTTCATCAACACGGACCATAAACAGGTGCCATGCGTGATCGTGCGGATAATCCGGCAGCCCCAACGGCTGGAATGGAGAGTCTTTCAGCGCCTTGAGGTAACGCTCTGCCAACACTTTGCGCCGCGCATTCAGTTCAGGCAGACGTGCCAGTTGCACTACGGCAATCGCGGCATGAATATCAGAAAGGTTATACTTGTAGCCTGGTTCAACCACTTCAGCCTGCGGCTTACGCCCTTGCAACTGACGATCGAAGGCGTCTACCCCCAGACCGTGGAATTTCAGACAACGCACGCGATCGGCCAATGCGTCATCATCGGTAGCAATTAAGCCACCCTCGGCGCAGGTCAGGTTTTTGATCGCGTGGAAAGAAAAGATCGCCGTACCGCGTGCACCGACCCACTCTCCATTAAAACGAGTTCCTACCGCATGAGCAGCATCTTCAATCAGAGGGATATCGTGGCGCTCGGCCACATCGCGCAGCGCATCCATCGGTAATGGCGCACCTGCATAGTGAACGGGGATAATCGCTTTGGTACGTGCTGTGATTGCGGCTTCCACATCGGCGGCGCAGACCATCAAGGTATCGCGGTCAACATCGATCATCACCGGCGTTGCGCCAAGCAATTCGATCATATTTAACGTGGAAACCCAGGTCTGCGAAGGCGTAATCACCTCATCACCTGGCCCAATACCCAGTGCCATTAAGGTGACATGCATGCCTGCGGTCGCAGAAGAGACGACAACAGCATGTTTGCATCCGAAGGTTTTACAAAACTCACTTTCCAACTGCTGATTCTGTGGCCCGGTGGTGATCCAGCCGGAACGCAGTACCTTTTCTACCGCCGCAATTTCTTCATCACCAATAGCCGGGCGTGAAAAAGGCAGGAATTGATCCATAGTTAGACCTCAAACGTCTCAGATTTCTTTAAACCACTGTAAAACTGTTTCATTTAACCAATGTTAAACGCCAGAGAGAATGATTCCCGGTGGGTAAACTGCCAATGTACGTCGGCAAGCTTAACTAAACCTTAAGCTGTAAATGACTGTCAGGAAGCTTTTCGAAAGACACTGCCCTTATCAAAAACAAAAATATCCAAATTAATCAAAATATTACTTTATTATCGTTTTCTATTGACCGCGTCTAGCGTAGCACGTCATTGACGTTTTTCAACGAAAGAATCTATTTTGGGGAAAAGAATCAGATAAAAGATTGATGATTTGCAAGCTACCTATCAAAAATCCAACTGCTTAAAATAACAGCAAAAAATCCAACTATGCCGTTTTTGTCATAATCCAACGCTGGTCGCCCAACGCCTGTAAGTGAAAATCAACATCATAAATACGTGATAACACCTCTGGCTCCATCACTTTATGTGTACTCCCTTGCGCTACCAGTCGCCCAGCATGTAATAACCAGACACTATCGGCCTGTTGCAGAGTATGGTTCAGATCGTGTGCACAGATCAGCGCAGTGCGGCCGCTGTGGCAAAACTCCCGTAACAGGCGATCAAGCGCCACTTTCTGCGCAACATCCAGGCTATTGGTGGGCTCATCAAGCAACAATAACTGGCTATGTGGGTTAACGGTGGGCCACACCTGCAACAGAACCGCAGCCAGACGCACCCGCTGCCATTCGCCACCGGATAACTGAGTCAGCATGCGTGATAGCTTGTCTGACAGTTTCAAACGCTCAGATAAATAAAGGATGGTGTTTTCTAACTCACGTTTATCCGAACCCACAGGTTGATGCAAAGCGAGGTATTGGAATACCGGCATCAGAGCAACAGGTGGCTGCTGCTGGCAGAGATAAGCGCGGCGCATCGCCAATTCATGACCTGGGTAATCATCCATTGCCCTGCCCGACAGCAGGACTTCACCTTGCCCAGGCAGGATCCCTGCCAACCTTGCCAGTAGCGTACTTTTCCCTGCACCGTTAGGGCCAATCAGGTGAACCTGCAACCCAGCGCTGATTTGCCCTGAACAAGGGGCAAAACGACCTTCTACTCCCACCTGGCTGAGTTGCAGCATGTTCTAATAGCCTCTTTACTTACTTCGCCAGCGCCAGCTTGACCGCTTGTATCACTGCCGGATCCTCCGGCGTCATATCGGGCGAGAAACGCTGGATCACCGTACCATCACGGCCAATCAAGAATTTCTCAAAGTTCCACAGGATATCGCCCGTTTGTTTTGGTGCGCGCCCCTTGCTGCTCATACGCTCTAAAAACTCACTGCCTTCAGGAGTGACAGCCTGTGGCTGTGCTGCAATCAATGCCTGATAAAGCGGATGACGATTCGTGCCATTCACCTCAATTTTGGCAAACATCGGGAATTTGACGCCAAAAGTCCCGCGACAGAAGGCCAGGATCTCTTCATTAGTGCCAGGTTCCTGCCCCAGAAACTCATTGGAAGGGAAACCCAACACGGCAAAATCTTGCTCCTGATAGGCTTCATAGAGTTTTTCCAGACCTTCATACTGCTTGGTCAGGCCACATTCCGAAGCAACGTTAACCACCAACAGCACTTTCCCTTGATACTCACCCAAGGTAGTCGACTGGTTTTCAATAGTTTGCAGCGGAACGGCATAAATTGGCTTACTCATTAGATTTCATCCTATTGTTTTATTTGCAGGTGAAGCAGAGAAAGTACCACCGGTTTATAGCGGTAGCTCATTTACCTTACGCTTTTTGACCGGGTCAGTAACCAGATAAATAGCGGTGCGCCCAGTGTGGCAGTCACTACGCCGATGGGGAGTTCTGCTGAGAGCAGCGTGATACGTGCAACCACATCAGCCACCAGCAATACTCCGGCCCCTGCCAACGCGCAACCGGGCAACAGGAAGCGCTGGTTGGTCAAGCCACTGAGCCGCAGTATATGAGGAATGACCAACCCCACGAAACCGATCACCCCTGCCAGTGCCACACTGGCACCCACCAACCAGCCGATCGCCAGCACCAACAGATTGCGCCACAGATGAAGAGAAAGCCCCAGTTGCCGGGCCTGAACTTCACCCAGCGCCATCAGATTTAGCGCTTTACCCTGCCCGCATAGCCACAGCAGCACCGGCAACAATATCAGCAGCAACCATTTTTGCCGCCAGTCGACCCCGCCGAAACCGCCCATCATCCAATACATCAGTTGACGCAGATCGAGGCTAGAACTGAAATAAACGGCCCATGTCATGATAGCGCTACAGACGATGCCCAACGCCACTCCCACCAATAACAGGCGTGCATTACTCATTCGGCGGCGGCGGGCAAAACTCAATAACAGGAAGGTCATCACCAGTGCGCCGAGGATCGCACTCAGGCTCATCAAGGCAACCGGCAATAATCCGTTGCCGAACAGCACCGTCAGAACCAGTGCCACGCCAGCCCCATTCGCCACACCAAGCAATCCAGGCTCTGCTAGCGGGTTTTCAAACAGCGCCTGCATCGCCGCTCCCGCAACTGCCAAGCTGGCCCCCACCAACATGACCGCCAGCGCTCGCGGCAGGCGCAGTTGCCAGACAAATAGCCGCGCAGACTCACTCAGCCACTGAGTGGGCCAGATCCAGACATCCCCGGCACTCAGGCTGAAGACAAAAGCCACCACAACGCCCAGCGTCAACAGTGACAAATGGCGTTTATCGCGTTGGCGCTGATTTTGCTGCAATAACGTGAACGTTTGGTGGGTAGGCATAGGCGCAACAATTCCTGCAGA
The DNA here is from genome assembly GCF_057180605.1 of Serratia sp. HNCC26DJ206. Taxonomy (NCBI): domain Bacteria; kingdom Pseudomonadati; phylum Pseudomonadota; class Gammaproteobacteria; order Enterobacterales; family Yersiniaceae; genus Serratia; species Serratia sp. HNCC26DJ206. Next base: position 13,992 of record NZ_JBXUGP010000028.1, on the reverse strand, counting down.
CCGTTGTCATGGCCTGATAATTAACATCTTGCAGCGAATATTAAGAGGTTAGCGCCGTGAGGGAAAGGGTTGTGTCGCAGATCGGCCAGGAAAACAGCGGTTAGCACTGCCGATCACCCAACAGGTGATAGCAATACTAACCGCCGGTGAATCAATCAGTGGCGCGGATCGTTGTTGTTCTGTGGATAAGGCCGACTGTGGGCATTATGGCTATCGTTGCGGTTATTGCCACGATCGCCATCATCGTGCGCATTACGATCATTGTTACGATCGCCATGGAACGGATTCCTGCCGCGCTCAGCATGGCCGCGAGGGTCCGCTGACTGCCAACGCCCGCCATCCCAATACATGCCGCGTTCATTTCGCTCCCCGACACTCTGCCCCTGATGCGCATGCCACCACTGTGGCGGACGCCAGTCATAGCCATCCCAGTAATAGCCGCGTTTGTCTTGATCGCCCAGGTGCAGTGAAACACCAGGTACATTGATATCAATAGAGACATTCGCCTGGGCTGCTGCCACCGGCAGCAGCAGAGGTAAACACACCAGCAACAGGATCTTTTTCATTGATAATCTCTCTTTATTGCAAAACTGAGAGGGTTATATCAGTGCAGTTATTTCACGCCTATCGCTTCAAAGCCTATTTTCAGATCGTTTTCGCGCCCTTTACACAATCCCTACACTGTCACCATCCCTATTTAATTAATACATACACTAACAGAGCTTAACGAATAATTGACGCACTGATTTCGCCATAACTATTTATAATCATCTGACACTCATCTGAGGGTATTATTATGATTAAACGCATTGGGATTTTATTAACCATAGCTTTGCTCACTACGGCTCTATCTGCCTGCTGTTTCGGCCCACGCGGTGGCCATGGCGGCGGTTCACACGGCGGTAGATCTGGTCATTACTATCATTAACCCAGGAGCTATGGCCCTGAGTGATTTGCAGCGTACTATTAAAATAAAGCGATATAGGAATGCTCTGCAAATATTATCAAACAGCCCTTATAGCAGCATAATATAATTTATAAGATTATTTAATGTTTCCGAATTAGTGAGAAATAGTAATGAAGAAATAAAAAAAAACCAGGTAACAATATATTCCCACATAATGTCACCGTTCAAATTATGATTCTGTATGACATAAGAAAAAGGCCGCGAACGCGGCCTTTTTGGTGTTACGCAACTTATTCTTTTGGGCTCGCGTTTTCCACCCGGCTTTTTAGTTTTTGCCCCGGACGGAAAGTGACCACGCGGCGCGCCGTAATCGGAATGTCCTCACCAGTTTTCGGGTTGCGTCCCGGACGTTGGTTCTTGTCACGCAAATCAAAATTACCAAAACCTGACAGTTTTACCTGCTCACCGTTCTCTAAAGCCCGACGGACCTCTTCAAAGAACAGCTCTACCAGATCTTTGGCGTCCCGTTTGCTAAGCCCAAGCTTCTCAAACAGGTGTTCTGACATTTCAGCTTTAGTAAGCGCCATAGGTTCAATCCCTCAAGGATGCTTGGAATCGCTGTTTTAGAGCCTCTACGCATCTTGCAACGGTAGCGGCGATCTCCTCTTCTTCCAGTGTACGAGCGGTATCCTGCAATACCAGACTGATAGCCAGGCTCTTGTAACCCTCTGCTACGCCCTTGCCACGGTACACATCAAACAAGTTTACGCCAACTACCTGATTTGCGCCAACTTTCTTACACTCTGCCAAAATATCTTCTGCGGCGACGTTTTCAGCCACGACAACCGCGATATCACGACGGTTTGCAGGGAAGCGAGAAATTTCACGCGCTTGAGGTACGGCGCGGGTTGCGACCTTATTCCACTCCAGTTCAAACACCACAGTACGACCGTTAAGATCCAGTTTACGCTCAAGTTCTGGGTGAACCACACCGATGAAACCTACGCGCTCACCGTGCAAATAAATCGCCGCACTTTGACCCGGGTGGAGAGCCGAATGGGCCTCTGCCTTGAACTGAATTTCAGATAACTTACCTGTCAGCTCAAGCACAGACTCCAGATCCCCTTTCAAATCATAGAAGTCCACCGGCTTTCTCGCCAGATCCCAGTGCTCTTCATGGGTATGCCCGGCAATGACGCCAGCCAGCATGACATCCTGACGGATCCCCAGATTCGCCGTAGTATCAGGCACAAAGCGCAGGCCGCTTTCGAACAGGCGCACACGCGTTTGCTGACGATTCTGGTTGTACACCACCGCAGACAGTAAACCCGTCCACAGCGACAGGCGCATAGCGGACATCTCTACCGAGATTGGGCTTGGCAGGATCAGCGCTTCTTCGCCCGGATGCAGCAGCGCCTGTACTTTCGGATCGACAAAACTGTAAGTAATTGCTTCCTGGAAGCCGTGATCGACCAGCATGGTTTTTACACGTTTCAGCGCCAGATCGGATTCATGATGCTTGGTCATCACCAGATCGGCACGCACAGGTACGTCTGGAATATTGTTGTAGCCGTATACACGAGCCACTTCTTCCACCAGATCTTCTTCGATCTCCATATCGAAACGCCAGCTTGGCGCAACCGCCAGCCAGTTGCTGCCCTGCTCAGTCACCTGGCAGCCCAGGCGGCGCAGAATATCGCTCACCTGCTCGGCGGGTACCACATGGCCAATCAGGCGATCCAGCTTTTCACGGCGTAATGTGATAGAGGCACGTTTCGGCAACGCGTTCTCATCGGTCACATCAATGATAGGCCCGGCTTGACCGCCACAGATGTCCATCAGCAAACGAGTTGCACGCTCCATAGCCTTATACTGCAATGCAGGATCCACACCACGCTCGTAACGGTGGGAGGCGTCGGTATGCAAACCATGACGACGCGCACGGCCAGTAATCGATAGCGGGCTGAAGAACGCACACTCCAACAGCACATCCTGGGTTTCATCGTTCACACCAGAGTGCTCACCACCAAAAATGCCGCCCATCGCCAACGCTTTGTGATGATCGGCAATCACTAAGGTATCTGCGCTTAATTTGGCTTCATTGCCATCCAACAGGCGCAGCGTTTCGCCTTCAGATGCCATACGCACCACGATCCCGCCTTCAATGCGGTTCAGATCGAACGCATGCATCGGCTGGCCTAGTTCCATCAACACATAGTTGGTGACGTCAACCACCGCATCGATAGAACGGATCCCGCCACGACGCAGTTTTTCACGCATCCACAATGGTGAAGGCGCCTTTACGTTGATCCCTTTCACCACACGCCCCAGATAGCGCGGGCACGCCTGCGGCGCGTCTACACGGATTGGCAGCGTATCGGTGATGGTAGCAGCAACCGGGCTCATATCTGGCTCGGTGAGCGGCAACTGGTTCAGCACGGCAACGTCACGCGCAACGCCAATGATGCCCAGACAATCTGCGCGGTTAGGGGTGACGCTGATTTCGATCGCGTTATCATCAAGCTTTAGATAGTCGCGAATATCGGTACCGATCGGCGCGTCTTCTGGCAACTCAATAATGCCGTTATGATCGTCAGAAATCGCCAGTTCGGAAAACGAACACAGCATACCTTCTGAAGGTTCGCCACGCAGCTTGGCGGCTTTGATTTTGAAATCACCCGGCAATACCGCGCCAACGGTAGCTACCGCTACTTTTAAACCAGCACGGCAGTTTGGCGCACCACAAACGATGTCCAGCAAGCGTTCGCCACCCACATTAACCTTGGTTACACGCAGTTTGTCGGCGTTAGGGTGCTGCCCGCATTCCACCACGTGGCCAACCACCACACCGTTGAAAGCACCGGCTACCGGCTCAACGCCGTCCACTTCCAGGCCAGCCATGGTGATTTGATCGGACAATGCTTCGCTGCTGATGGCCGGGTTTACCCACTCGCGCAACCAGAGTTCACTGAATTTCATGTGATATTCCCGCCTTACTTAAACTGTTTGAGGAAACGCAGATCGTTTTCGAAGAATGCGCGCAAATCGGTGACGCCGTAACGCAACATCGTCAAGCGCTCCATGCCCATGCCGAAGGCAAAGCCGGAGTAAACTTCCGGATCGATACCTACATTGCGCAGTACGTTCGGGTGCACCATGCCGCAACCCAACACTTCCAACCATTTACCGTTTTTACCCATCACATCAACTTCTGCGGAAGGCTCAGTAAACGGGAAGTAGGAAGGACGGAAACGAACCTGCAAGTCTTCTTCAAAGAAGTTGTTCAGGAAATCATGCAGCGTGCCCTTGAGATTGGTAAAGCTGATGTCTTTATCGACAATCAGCCCTTCCATCTGGTGGAACATCGGGGTGTGCGTTTGATCATAATCGTTACGATAGACACGGCCTGGCGCGATGATGCGGATCGGCGGTTGCTGGGTCTTCATGGTGCGGATCTGCACGCCAGAGGTCTGGGTACGCAGCAGACGCGTAGCGTCAAACCAGAAGGTATCGTGATCGGCACGCGCCGGGTGATGAGCTGGAATATTCAGCGCGTCAAAGTTGTGATAATCGTCCTCGATTTCTGGGCCGGTTTCGACAGAGAAACCCAGTTCGCCGAAGAAAGTTTCAATACGATCGATAGTGCGGGTCACCGGGTGCAGACCCCCATTCTCCAAACGACGACCTGGCAGCGAAACATCGATAGTCTCAACCGCCAAGCGTGCGTTCAGTACGGCAGACTCCAGCATGTTCTTGCGCGCATTCAGCGCATCCTGAACGTCCTGTTTTGCCTGATTGATCACCGCTCCGGCAGCCGGGCGCTCTTCCGCTGGCACTTCGCGCAGTGACTGCATCTGCAAGGTGAAATGACCTTTTTTGCCTAAATATTCGACGCGTACCAAATCTAACGCGGCAACATCCTGGGCATCTTCTACGGCTGCCTTGGCTTTGGCAACCAGCTCTGCGAGATGTGACATTGCTTTCCTCTTCCTCTGGCCGGTATGGCCCTAATTAATTGTTATCTATTATTCGAACACGCCTTTGGTTTATCTTCAAAGAATTTCAAGTCGTAGCTAGGCGGCCAACTCGCGAATCCTCAGGAGCTTACTCAAGTAAGTGACTGGGGTAAGCGAGTGCAGCCAACAACGCTACGGCTTGAAAGGCGAAGAAGATGGCCAAAAACAAAAAAGCCTCCACAGGGGAGGCTCAGGCGCTACTTTTCGTTTCTTTTCTTACGCCGATGCCCCCTGAAATCAGGCGCTAAAGTAAAAAAAGAAACGGAAAATAGCAGAGTGCATAGTTGCATTACCTTGTCGATTGATTGACGAACAGTGTGAGCGCTGAGGCCAATAAAAGTCAATATTTGTCTCTGAAAAATAACAATTAAAAGAGGGAGCAAGCTCCCCCTTTCGTCTTTCTTACGCCAGAGCTGCTTTCGCTTTTTCAACCAGTGCGCCAAAGGCCACTTTGTCGAATACTGCGATATCAGCCAGGATCTTACGATCAATTTCAATAGAGGCTTTTTTCAGGCCGTTAATGAACTTGCTGTAAGACAGGCCGTTCTGACGAGAAGCGGCGTTAATACGTGCAATCCACAGCTGACGGAACTGACGCTTACGTTGACGACGGTCACGGTAAGCATACTGACCTGCTTTGATTACTGCCTGGAAGGCAACACGATAGACGCGCGAACGGGCACCGTAGTAGCCTTTCGCCTGCTTCATAATTTTCTTGTGACGTGCGCGTGCAATTACACCACGTTTTACGCGAGCCATATGCTCTCTCCTAAAGTCTTATTCTTGATTCAAAAAATGTGGCTTATGCGTACGGCAGGCACGCAGTAACCAGGACCAGATCGTTCTTAGACACCATGCCTTTCGGACGCAGGTGACGTTTACGCTTGGTTGCTTTTTTGGTCAGAATATGACGCAGGTTAGCATGTTTACGCTTAAAACCACCGCTGCCGGTTTTTTTGAAGCGCTTGGCTGCACCACGTACAGTTTTAATTTTTGGCATGTTAATTAAATCCACTTCGCATTGTTAAACAACGAATCAGTGAGGCGAATAAAACCCACGCACGCTTGCACGGCGCGGGTTCGATTACTTGGAAGCCTTACTGTTTCTTCTTGGGTGCGAGCACCATAATCATCTGACGGCCTTCGATCTTCGTAGGGAAGGATTCGACCACGGCCAGATCAATATCTTCACACAGGTCTTTACGGACGCGGTTAAGCACTTCCATACCAATCTGCTGGTGCGCCATTTCACGCCCACGGAACCGCAGGGTGATTTTGGCTTTATCGCCATCTTCCAGAAAGCGAATCAGGTTGCGTAGTTTGACCTGATAGTCGCCATCATCGGTGCCAGGACGGAATTTGATTTCCTTGACCTGGATAACTTTTTGTTTCTTCTTCTGTTCTTTGGTCGACTTGCTCTTCTCGTAGAGGAATTTGCCGTAATCCATGATCCGGCAAACTGGCGGCTCGGCATTTGGGCTGATTTCTACTAAATCGACGCCCGCTTCCTCAGCTTTTTCAAGAGCTTCATTCAGACTGACAATACCAATCTGCTCGCCATCGACGCCGGTTAGGCGAACTTCTTGCGCGCGAATTTCTCTGTTAATGCGATTTGGACGCGCCGGTTGAACTCGTTTTCCGCCTTTAATACTTTATTCCTCCAATTGATGAAGACTACGGCTGCGAATCTCTTTCAGCAGCTTGTCTACGACGTCACCCACGTCCAGGCTCCCCAGGTCTTTGCCACGGCGGGTACGAACGGCAACTTTGCCCGATTCGACCTCTTTATCACCGCACACCAACATGTAAGGAACTCGACGTAGAGTATGTTCGCGAATTTTAAAGCCAATCTTCTCGTTTCTCAAGTCCGCTTTTGCCCTAATCCCTGCATCTTGCAGTTTTTTGGTCAATTGCTGGACGTAATCAGACTGGCTGTCGGTGATATTCATCACCACTACCTGCACTGGAGCAATCCAGGTTGGGTAGAAACCGGCATATTCTTCGGTAAGGATACCGATGAAGCGCTCCATGGAGCCAAGAATAGCACGGTGAATCATTACCGGTACCACGCGTTCGTTGTTTTCGCCGACATACGACGCGCCTAGACGGCCCGGTAAGAAGAAATCGAGTTGCACGGTACCACATTGCCATGCGCGATCCAAACAATCATGCAAGGTAAATTCAATTTTTGGACCGTAGAAGGCACCTTCACCCGGCTGATATTCAAACGGAATCCCGTTTTCAGTCAGTGCGGCGGCCAGATCGTCTTCAGCACGGGTCCACATATCGTCAGTACCAATGCGCTTCTCCGGACGGGTAGATAATTTCACCGCAATTTTTTCGAAGCCAAAGGTGCCGTACATATCGTAGACCATCTTGATGCAGTCGTTCACTTCAGCACGCACCTGATCTTCGGTACAGAAGATGTGGGCATCATCCTGGGTGAAACCACGGACACGCATCAGACCATGCAGCGAACCTGAAGGCTCGTTACGGTGGCAACTGCCGAACTCGCCCATGCGCAGCGGCAGGTCGCGGTAAGACTTCAGGCCCTGATTGAAGATCTGCACGTGGCCCGGGCAGTTCATCGGCTTGATACAATATTCACGATTTTCTGACGACGTAGTGAACATGGCGTCTTTGTAGTTTTCCCAGTGGCCGGTTTTTTCCCACAGCACACGGTCCATCATGAACGGCCCTTTCACTTCCTGATACTGGTACTCTTTGAGCTTCATGCGCACAAAGGCTTCCAGTTCGCGGAAGATGGTCCAACCGTCATTGTGCCAGAACACCATGCCCGGCGCTTCTTCCTGCATATGGTACAGGTCAAGCTGCTTGCCGATCTTACGGTGGTCACGCTTCGCCGCTTCTTCAAGACGTTGCAGATAAGCGTTCAGCTGTTTTTTGTCTGCCCAGGCAGTACCATAGATACGCTGCAGCATTTTGTTTTTGCTGTCGCCACGCCAGTAAGCACCCGACGTTTTCTGCAGTTTGAAATGATGGCAGAAACGCATATTCGGCACGTGCGGGCCGCGGCACATATCGATGTATTCTTCGTGGTGATACAGGCCAGGACGGTCGTCACGGCTGACGTTTTCATCCAGAATTGCCACTTTGTAGCTTTCGCCACGGGCAGCAAAGGTGTCGCGGGCTTCCTGCCAGCTCACTTTTTTCTTGATGACGTCATAATCTTTGTCGGCCAACTCATGCATCCGCTTCTCCAGCAGATCCAGATCTTCCTGCGTCAGGGTACGGTCGATGTCAACGTCATAGTAGAAACCATTGTCGATCACCGGGCCGATAGCCATTTTGGTGTCTGGCCACAGCTGTTTGATCGCATGGCCCAACAGGTGCGCGCACGAATGGCGCATGATTTCCAGGCCTTCGGCGTCTTTGATGGTGATGATGGCTAATTGCGCATCAGACTCGATCAGATCGCTGGCATCAACCAGTTCGCCATTGACACGGCCAGCAATACAGGCTTTGGCAAGGCCAGGGCCGATATCACGGGCAACATCCATCGGGGAAACGGCATGATCATATTGACGCTGACTTCCGTCAGGAAGAGTAATAACAGGCATTAATAATTCCTTATCTACAGTGGTGACCCACACGACAGATCACATGCAGTACAGATATTTTGATGAGTATTGAGTAAGTTATGCAGCATATCTCGCCCACCATTGCCAGATTGATACACAACTTGATACGCCCATAAAACGCGTACCTTCAGCGGCTTTTTACAGCCCTGCGGATAGTAACATTAAATTTGTAGCGGATAAATAAAGTGCAATCGCACCAGCATCAACAAGTTATTGCTGCAAGTGATGGGTGTGCCAAACGATGGATAAAACACCGTGAATATCACAGTGCTTGACTTTTAAGCACAATCCCGCCAAATTAATCCGGGTAAAATAATAATGCCCGGGTATAAATACAATGAATACGATTAACTCTGCAAAATGCACCGCATTTTTACGTCACCAACGTGTCGCCACAGGCTCCTACTCTGAGGTTGCAAAGGTGCTGACGTCGCTCGATCTTTCAGCCGGTGGGCTGTTGGTATTTGATGATGCCACAGGATCACAGGTGGACTATCCCTGGCCTGAGGGCTATGTCTGGCCGCAGCCTGGGGAAAATGTCTCCATACATGAGGCTGAACCCGCCACTCAGCCTTCCGTCGGGCGGCCAAAACTCGGTGTGGTGGCACGTGAAGTGACGCTGCTACCCCGCCATTGGGAATGGTTAGCACAACAGCGTGGCGGTGCTTCTGCCGCATTGCGCCGTTTGGTTGACGAAGCTCGGCACAATACGGCGGAGCAGGACCATGAACGCCAAGCAAAAGAGAAAGGCTACCGATTTATGACCGCCATCGCCGGTTGCTTACCTGGCTATGAAGAAGCGGTGCGAGCGCTGTTTAGCCATGACGGTAAGGTTTTTGCCGAGCGAATTACCCATTGGCCAGCCGATATCCAGGCGCATCTGGCCTGGATAACCCGCGATGCTTTCACCTCGTGATATCACACACACTTAGGCACGACTGGTGCTATTACCCCCTTTAAGTGCAGGAAAACGTTAAATGCCAACCCGTTCGCAACAAGGGCAGAAGCCGCTCTGGCGCATCTACCTGATCTTTTTGGTACCCATGGTACTGTCTAATTTCCTGCAAGGATTTTCCGGCACTCTTAACGGTATTTATATCGGCCAAATGCTTGGCACTCATGCTTTGGCAGCGATTGCCGGTATGTTTCCCGTGGTTTTCTTCTTTATCTCACTGGTGATTGGCGTAGGTGCCGGGGCATCGGTGTTGATTGGGCAGGCATGGGGAGCGAATGAACCGGAAAAGGTGAAAACCATCGCCGGAACAGCGCTAATGCTGGGCGTCATCATTGGCTTGCTGGCCGCCGTATTTGGTTCTCTGTTTGCTCGTCAGGCGTTGCAGGCTCTGGGAACCCCGCCGGATGTGCTGGAAGAAGCGGTTTCTTACGCCCGTATTATGATGCTGATTATGCCGCTGTTGCTGGTGTTTATTCTGTTTACCCAGTTGCTACGCGGCGTCAGTGACACGGTTTCTCCACTGTTGGCACTGCTGCTATCGACCTGCGTGGGTTTGCTGCTGACCCCGGCGCTCATCCGTGGCTGGTTAGGGTTTGCTCCGATGGGCATTCAGAGCGCAGCACTGGCGGGTATGGTAGGGAACGCTCTGGCCATGATCTATCTGGCGGTACGCCTTCGCCGTAAACAACACGTGCTGGCTCCCGATCGTGCCATGTTGGCCGCGTTGAAACTGAACCCGGTTGTGCTGCGCAAAGTATTGCGCATTGGCTTACCGACCGGTTTGCAGATGGTGGTGATTTCAATTTCTGAGTTGGCCATTCTGACGCTGGTTAATCGCCACGGTTCGGATGCCACTGCCGCCTACGGTGCCGTCACGCAGATCGTCAATTACGTGCAGTTCCCGGCGCTGTCGATTGCCATTACGGCTTCCATCCTCGGAGCCCAAGCGATCGGCGGCGGGCATATGGAACGGATTAGCCCCATTCTGCGTACCGGATTATTTATCAATTTCTGGTTAACTGGCACGCTGATCGTGTTGGGTTATCTACTTTCGCATTGGCTACTGGGTCTGTTCCTCACTAGCCCTAGCGTCTTGGCACAGGCAGAACATCTGTTACATATCATGCTGTGGAGCATGCTGGTGTTTGGTTTCCAGGCCATCGTCGGTGGTATCATGCGCGCCAGCGGCGTAGTGTTGGTGCCGGTATCCATTTCGATTCTGTGTATTCTGGTCGTACAATTACCCGCAGCTTACCTACTCAGTGCCTATTTTGGCTTGGAGGGCGTATGGATGGCGTTCCCGATAGCCTATTTGACAATGCTGGCATTGCAGACCACTTTCTACAGGCTGGTTTGGCGGCACAAAAAAATCGAACGTTTAGTATAACGTCGTTGAGATGAAGCGCCGCACCAGGCGCTTTGCTGACATCCACGTCCACAATTTTTGGGGTTTGTTTTTATGTTGACCATTTTGCAGTTGTTTCAAGCCATCGGGCTGGGACTGGTGTTACTGCTGCCACTGGCTAATCCGCTAACCACAATAGCGTTGCTGCTTGGCCTGTCGGGCAATATGACGAGTGAAGAACGTAACCAGCAGTCGCTGATGGCTTCGGTGTACGTGTTCTTTATCATGACTGTAGCGTTCTATGCCGGTCAACTGGTCATGAAAACCTTTGGTATCTCCATTCCCGGCCTGCGCATCGCCGGTGGGTTGATCGTCGCTTTTATCGGTTTCCGTATGCTGTTTCCACAGCAAACTCCAGGCGAAACGCTGGAAGTGGAAACCAAGAGCAAAGAGCTGCGCAAAAAAACCTCTGCCAATATCGCCTTTGTGCCATTAGCAATGCCGAGCACCGCCGGGCCGGGTACGATTGCGATGATCATCAGCTCGGCATCGAGCATCAAAGAAAACACGCTGGGATTTGCTCATTGGGTGCTATTGGTGGCACCCGTGCTCACCTTCCTGGCGGTTTCGGTGATTTTATGGGCCTGCCTACGCAGTTCGACCAGCATTATGCGCCTGGTTGGCAAAAGTGGCATTGAAGCCATCTCCCGCCTGATGGGTTTCCTGCTGGTCTGTATGGGCGTTCAATTTATTATCAACGGTGTGTTGGAAATTATCTCCACTTACACACCGAACGCCCTCTAAAAGTCTTACTTTGGCAGGGGATCATGCGCTAGCGGCTGCAACAAATCGGCGTATTTCTGCGATATGTTGCAAGCCGTAAGCGCATTGCCCAACTTCGATTTTCGGTTTGTTGCGCCCATGGAAGTCACTACCACAGGTCACAAATACCGAACGCTCAACGGCGAAGTCATATAGCTGGCTGGCCAACTCTGGCGAATGGTAGCTGGAGAATACCTCAATACCCATCACGCCCGCTTTCAGCATGTCATCAATCACCAGAGTGTGGTCCTGCTTAACGTTGGCACCAATATGTGCCACGACCGGTATCCCGCCATTATGGCGAATCACGTCGACCATTTCGCTCATTGCCGGGTAAGTGACCGGCATATAGCAGACTTTCCCAGGGCCAAAGAAATCCCAGTAAAAGTTGATCAATGGCATATCCGCCCTGGCACCACCAGCACGATAAGGCAGCAACAACGGATGGCCATCATTGCGTTCATCCTCCAGGATCACCTCTCCCATCTGCTCTTCCTGCGGAATAGCCCCGCCACACACCTGCTCTAACCGCTGTTCATCAAGGTAGAACTTCAGCTCGCGCAGCTTTTCGAACTTTTTCGGTGTCAGTTCACGCTGGATCGCACTGAAATTCTGGTGGATCGCCGCAAAGTCTTCACTGGGGGTAAAACCATAACCCAACAGATGATAGTTACGCCCGGCAAAGGTACAGTCGATTTCAATGCCGGATAACACATTCAGGCTGGATGACGCCAAGGCCTTGGCTTGCTCTACCGAGTTAGCGTTGTTGTGATCGGTGACTGCTAACGTGCTGATGCCCTGCTGCTGGCAGCGAGCGATCAGCACCTCAACCGGGAAATCTGCATCATCGCTGTAATTGGAGTGCATGTGCAGGTCAATCTTTTCCATTATTCCCCCTCAATTCCTGCTATCTAATATGCATCATTGATTTTGCTGATTTTATCAGCAGTCCATTTGGACTTTTGATCAAAGCACACTATGTTTAGCACAGCACTGGCCTGATAAATTTAAGATTCATTGTATTACGAGAGTGACAAACCCGTCGGTGAAGTACCTCCCGTTAGCCATGCAACATCATCCGCAAAGCCTACCTGCGGTTCCGCGCAGTGATTATATTGAGGGAACATCAATGCTAAAAACATTTCACGCTTTCATTTACCTGTTGCTGGTTTGCTGGCTGGCTCCTGCCACGGCAGAAACCAACAATAACCCTCAAGTTCAGATAAGCGACAGCGTTTCTTATCAGTTGATCGACCACTGGAGCAGTGAGCGATTGAACCAGATCCTCAATGTCGACACGCCAAAATTTGCTGGGGTAAATGTTAAATATACCCCAGCCCGCAACGCGGTAAACCTGTATCGCGTCACCTATCACTCGGTGATACCGGAGTTCGGCAACCGGCCAACGGTCGCATCAGGGTTGCTTGCCATCCCAGAAACCGCTGGCAAGTCCTTCCCACTACTCTCCTATCAGCACGGTACGGTCTACGGGAAATATCAGGTTCCTTCATTCCCTGAACAGTCACCGGAAACCCAATTGATGATCGCGCAATTTGCCGGGCAAGGTTACCTGGTGATCGGTGCCGACTATTTTGGCTTGGGTAACTCTACCGAGCCTGAAGGCTATATGGTAAAAGGCAGCCACCAGCAGGCCACCTATGACATGCTGATTGCCGCCCAAAGCGTGCTCAAACACATGGGGCTGAGCAACGATCGTCTGTTTCTTTCCGGCTGGTCACAGGGCGGTTTTGTGACCATGGTTATGCTTGAGAAGCTGGAAAGCGTCGGCATCAAACCGCAAGGCACCACCACCGCCAGCGCGCCCGTGGACGTGTTTGCTCTAATGAACGGTTTTCTGGTTTTCCCGCGTAAGTTTGACGCCAGTTGGCTGAATAGCATTATGATCCTGTCAGCTTTCGCTTACGAAAATTACTACGGAGTACCCGGTCTGGCTCGCGCATTGCTCAACGACGAGTATTACGACATTGCCAAGAAAGCCTATGAGCGCCAACCGTTCAACCCAGAAGATATTCCTACCGATCTGCACAAACTGATTCGGCCGGAATATTTTAACCCGCAATATTTCGCCAACTCAGCCTATGGCAAGCTGATTGCCGCAGCTCAAGCCTATCGCTGGGTTATCCAATCTCCGGTGCGTAACTATTACGGTGAAACAGACGAGGCCATCACGGTTGGCGTTGGCCGCATGGCGATGACCTATGCACAATCGATGGGTTCAGGTAACACGATGGTGGAGGCGATTTCCACGGGTGACACTACTCACCGAGGTACCTTCGCGACGGCGGTGCCGCAGTGGAAGTTATGGTTCGATACCAAATAAACAC
>NZ_JBXUGP010000027.1:0-92640 GCF_057180605.1 Serratia sp. HNCC26DJ206 | reverse complement strand
CTCTGGCGCCATTTTTAATGAATTGTCTATAACTTCAGAAATCCCCTCACATCACGTGTGTGTCAAGAAGTAAACGAGCACAATCAGTGCCCCTGCCACGGCAAACAGACGTGCCATCTTCATCATTAAATTCTCATTACTGGGCGGGAGTAGCCGACAAACTACCTAACATTGAACTCAAAAAGAAGCTTAGACAAAGGATTTAGGGTGTAATTTACATAACATTAAGTTGTGCTTGAGTAGAGGTCTGTTTTTCCGCGATACATTTGTCCGTCGGAGTATGTTTCAAAAATGTATATATTTAGTGTTTAGTCGTATAAACAGCCCCCAGTTTATTCATTGCAGATATATTTTTACGCAACCGGTTAAGATAAAAACTAATAAGTAAGGCTCATAACTCACCATCAGATTAACCCTATAGTATTTATTTATAGCATTATTTACTCTTTGTTTAATCTGGTATAACGGGTATGTTTATAAACATCTATCATAGGTAAAATATAATGCCGTGCTCCAACCAACCCGTTAGGCTATGCAGTCATCAAGCCAGACTCTGTCTTTTGGACAGATAAACCCGTGAGAAAGGCACGGTACTTTCGTAAGGGAAAAAAATGCCAGACATTAAAATGAATCAGGAAGCTGCCATTATACAGCTCCCCTATCGGGATTGGAGTGCCACTTCTCCTTCCTCTATTGACGCCGTCGCCGCTCTTGAGCAAGGAAAGGTACTGTTTTTCCCCCATCTGGCCTTTAATCTGACCGACGCTGAGAAAACCTTACTGACCCCCGATTTGGTCGATCCTAAACGCAAAAATATCAGCTATCAGCCAGAGCAACAGAAATTGACAGGCGTGGTAGTTGAAGACAAGCGTGAAGCCGTGCAGAAATTGCTGGCTCGCCATCATCGGGCCTGCCAGGAGTTGGTTATTTCGGTATTGCCTGAATATCGTCATACGCTGCATACGCCAACCAACAGCCTACGCCTGCACCCTATTTCTGCCTGGAAAGCCAGCAATTCATGGCGTAAAGATGACACTCGTCTTCATGTCGATGCCTTCCCTTCGCGCCCTAATTACGGTGAACGTATTCTACGGATTTTCACCAATATCAATCCCCATGGTGAGAACCGCCTCTGGCGTGTCGGTGAACCGTTCCCAGAGTTGGCGCAGCGCTTTCTGCCTCGGCTCGGGCGTTATTCGCCCTTTATCAGTTGGTTGCAGAATAAAGTCGGCATTACTAAAACCCGTCGCAGCCATTATGATCATTTGATGCTACAAATGCATGATGCGATGAAAGCCGATATGGAATACCAGAAGAATGGGCCACAGCAGGCGATTGAATTCCCACCAGGCAGCAGTTGGATTTGCTTTTCCGATCAGACACCGCACGCTGCCATGGCGGGGCAATTTATGCTGGAACAGACCTTCCTGCTGCCGGTGAAGGCGATGAAAACACCGCAGAATGCTCCACTGAAAGTATTGGAAACGCTGCTTAACCAACCGCTGATCTAGCTTGCGCCATAATTACCGATGCTGGGGAAAACTGACCTGTCAGTGATTACCTGGCCCAGCTTGGCTTATTTAAGATGTGATCCTGCCAATCCACCACTTCGCTTTCGCGTACCGCGATATGGCGCACCGTAATGCGTTCACCGTGCATCGCCGCCTTAGAACCGCTGATCAGCGGGTGCCAGGAGAATAGCGGTTTACCTTCACCAATCAGGCGATAAGCACAGGTTGGCGGCAGCCAGTCGAACGTGGTGAGGTTTTCACGTGTCAGCTTGATGCAATCCTCTTCCAGCTCAAACCTACGCTCGTAGTGGCTACACTGGCAGGATTTAATATTGAGCTGATCGCAGGCAACGTTGGTGAAATATATTTCGTCGGTATCTTCGTCGATCAGCTTATTCATGCAGCATTGGCCACAACCGTCGCACAGCGATTCCCACTCTGCTTCAGACATTTCATCCAGCGTTTTCTGTTGCCAAAAAGGGAGTTGTGACATATCTACATCCAAAATAGGTAAATGAACAGAGCACCTGCGTACAGGTTTCAAGGAGGGCACTATATAGACACTCAACGCAAAAGGAAATAAGCAGGCAGTTTCAGCTCCCCCTCCCTACTGCTGTCGAGCTGATTCTGCCTGCAACGCCACAATTCACCTTGCAGGCAGCAAGAAATTAAATCACGCGGGTGCTGAGTGCTTTGCCATTGAGAGAGATTTTCAGCATGTCGCCGGAAACCATTGGCCCGACGCCCTGAGGGGTTCCGGTAAGAATGATGTCACCCGCACGCAGTGTGAAGAAACGGCTCATGTAAGCGATCAGCGGTAAAATCGGGGTGATCATATCGCGGGTATTACCCTGCTGACGCAGTTGGTCATTGACGCTCAACGACAGTTCGGCATTTTGCGGATCGCCAAACTCAGCCACCGGAATAAAGCCGGAGATCGGGCAAGAACCATCAAAACCCTTGGCTTTCTCCCACGGTTGCCCGGCCTTTTTGAATCCGGCCTGCAACTCACGCAGGGTCAAGTCCAGCGCTACACCGTATCCGGCGATAGCGCGCGCCACGCGATCTTCATTGGCCTGTTTCAACGGAGTACCGATCAGTACCGCCAACTCGACTTCGTGGTGCACCGAGCCCAAACCTTTGGGGATCGCTACTGGCTGACGAATATCACACAGCGCCGTTTCCGGTTTGATAAATACCACGGGTTCAGGCGATGTCGCACTGCCCATTTCCTTAATATGATCGGCATAGTTGCTGCCAACACAGACCACTTTACTTACCGGGAAATCGAGCAACGCACCTTGCCAGTCTCTATGTTGATACATACCACCTCTCCCAACCACATGTAGGGGCTTAGCCTACAAGCCCATTTTCGAACGGGGCATCACTCCTGATCCCCCTTTATAACATCGGCATCACTGCCCGATGCCGTCGGCCATCATCCCCACACTGATCGCGAAATAGTACGAACGATTCCAGTGCATGAGGGTACGAAAATTATCATAAACCAGGAATGCCCGCCCTTGTAGATCATCCGGCGCAATCACCCAACTGCGTAAACGGGAGGATGGCAACGCGGAACCATCCGGCAGCATAACGCCACGTTCGGCCCATTGATTCACAGGATGCGCCTGTGCATCTTGCAACCCCAGGCTATCGATGTTGAATCCTGCGGGCAACTTCACCTCGCGGCCCCAGTCAACGCCCGGCCTCCAGCCCTCTGTCGCCAGATAATTGGCCGTGGAGGCAAAGATATCATCAAGATTATTCCAGATATCAATACGGCCATCGCCATCACCGTCCACGGCATAAGTCAGGAACGACGTCGGCATAAACTGACACTGCCCCATCGCCCCCGCCCACGAGCCTTTCAGTTCATCAGGATTGATATGCCCTTGTTCAATAATACGCAGTGCCGCCATCAACTGCTTGCTGAAAAACGCCTCGCGCCGCCCTTCAAACGCCAAGGTCGCCAGGGCTGAAATGACATCTTCCTTCCCCTGTATCTTACCAAAACCACTTTCCATGCCCCACAACGCAACAATATAGCGCTCCGGCACACCATAACGCGTGGCCGCTCGTGCCAACTGTGGTTGATATTGCTGAGCCATTTCACGCCCGCGCTGGATTTTCCAGGCCGGTAATACGCGCTTCAGATAATCGTCCAGCGTGATTTTCTTTTCCAACTGATTGCGATCGGCGGTGACCACCCGATCAACAAAATGTGCGTTGGCAAAAGCGCTGTCGACCGTGGTCTGGCTAATGCCTTGCGCCAGCGCTTGATGTTTCAACTGTTCAAGATAAGACGGGAACTCAGCCGGATCGCGTCCGTTTTTTGCCAGCGTGCTGTCCTGCGCTGATGTAGCCGCTTGCTGCTGCGCAGGCAGTGGGGCAGCGACAATCTGCCTAACGCAGCCACCGAGGATCAGCGCGGTTAATACTATCGACGCTGTCGATAACTTCATCATGACCTTCCCTAACTTTGGTGACCCGCAAGCTGAATCAGAATATTCAAAAAAACGGCGTTTAACTCCGCGCTGAAAACCCGTGAGGGTTATTTCTTGCTGTCAGACAGATGCAGGTTTAATAAGTTTTCCACCGGTGGCGGAAACTGCAGATAAAACCCATCCTGTTTCAACGCTTCTTTCACCGTTTCAATATCTGCCGAGGCCAATTTCTTGCGCCCGTCAAGTGAAAGCATCATCGAGAACTGAGGCGTACCAAAGCTTTTCATCAGTTCTTCCGGCACTCGAGAGAAATCGTCTTTTTTTTCGACATAAAGATAAGTTTGATCACGTTTAGAGCTTCTATAGATCACACAAAGCATTTTTTTAACTCTATTTAATTGAGGCAGCGTCTTGCCTGGATATAACTCTGACTATAACATGCTTATAGTACTTCGGAATATCGCACCCCGAGTGGTATTCCGGGGATTTAACGTTGCTGAGACTGAGTCAGGATAGATGTCACAATCGCCAATTGAGCTAAAAGGCAGCAGTTTTACCCTATCGGTTGTTCATTTGTATAATTCGGAACCCGAGGTAATACGTCAGGCATTGCAGGAAAAGGTGGAGCAAGCTCCGGCTTTTCTTAAAAATGCCCCTGTTGTGATCAATGTTGCAATGCTAAACGGCGATGCAAACTGGAAAGAAATTCAACAGGCTGTCACTGCTGCGGGTTTACGTGTGGTCGGTATCAGTGGTTGCAAAGACGAGCGGCAAAAACGGGCGATCGCCCGTGCCGGTTTGCCGTTACTGAATGAAGGTAAAGGCCAGAAAATGGCCGCTCCTGTCGCCGCGCCGGTGCCAGAAAATACCCCCGCCAAAACGCGTATCATCAGTGCTCCTGTCCGTTCCGGCCAACAAATTTATGCCCGCAACAGTGATTTGATCGTCACCAGCAGCGTCAGCGCTGGTGCAGAATTGATTGCCGACGGCAACATTCATGTTTACGGCACGATGCGTGGCCGTGCACTGGCTGGTGCCTCCGGCGATGCTCAGTGCCAGATTTTTTGTACGCACCTGGGTGCTGAGCTAGTCTCTATCGCAGGGCAGTATTGGTTGAGCGATCAGATCCCGTCCGACTTCTTCGGGCAGGCAGCGCGGCTCAGCCTGTTGGATAACGCTTTAACCATACAACCTTTAAATTAAGCCCTTTTGACAAGGAATCCATTTCATGGCACGCATTATTGTTGTTACATCGGGTAAAGGGGGCGTTGGCAAGACCACATCAAGCGCGGCCATTGCTACCGGCTTAGCCCAAAAAGGCAAGAAAACCGTGGTGATCGACTTCGATATCGGTCTGCGCAATCTTGACCTGATCATGGGCTGTGAACGCCGGGTAGTTTATGATTTTGTTAACGTGATTCAGGGTGATGCCACGCTGAACCAGGCGTTAATCAAAGACAAACGCACCGAGAACCTCTACATCCTGCCCGCTTCGCAAACGCGTGATAAAGATGCGCTGACCTTCGAAGGCGTTGAGAAAATCCTCAACGATCTCGACGAGATGGGATTTGAATTTGTGGTCTGTGACTCCCCGGCTGGCATCGAAACCGGCGCGCTGATGGCGCTGTATTTCGCCGATGAAGCCATCATCACCACCAACCCGGAAGTGTCCTCAGTACGTGACTCCGACCGTATCCTTGGCATTCTGGCCTCCAAATCACGCCGTGCCGAGAAAGGGGAACCACCAATCAAAGAGCATCTGCTGCTGACCCGCTACAACCCGGGCCGCGTCAGCCGTGGCGACATGCTGAGTATGGAAGACGTGCTGGAGATCCTGCGTATTCCGCTGGTTGGCGTCATTCCGGAAGATCAGTCCGTATTACGTGCCTCCAATCAGGGTGAACCTGTTATCCTTGATAATGAGTCAGACGCCGGTAAGGCCTATGACGATACCGTTCACCGTCTGTTAGGAGAAGAACGCCCATTCCGCTTCATCGAAGAAGAGAAAAAGGGCTTCCTGAAACGCCTTTTTGGGGGATAAACCATGGCTTTGTTAGACTTCTTTCTGTCCCGCAAAAAATCAACAGCCAGTGTAGCCAAGGAACGGCTGCAAATTATCGTCGCAGAACGTCGTCGTGGGGATAGCGAGCCCCACTATCTGCCTGATTTAAAACGCGACATTCTAGCGGTAATTTGTAAATACATTCAAATCGATCCTGAAATGCTGCATGTGCAGTTCGAGCATAAAGGGGACGATATTTCGGTACTTGAACTGAACGTGACGCTACCGGAATCGGAAGAAACGCCTAAATGATTGCAGCGCATTAGTTACCCCCTGTCTATTTTATGCAGGGGGTAACTGTATATATATACATGCAATAAGGTAAGCAACGCGAATAACGATCGTTTTTGTGTCGAGATAATTCACAATTAATCTGAAGGGATTATTTTTAGCGGTTGTTAAACTTTTCGACCATGTTATTTCTGCAAAAAAATGGAACAGCCAGGCTTACTCTGCCCCATTTTTCTGGCTAACGGTTAATAATTCTTCAAGATATCCTGCAAGGGTGCAGCCAATAAATCACCACGCCAACCACTGATTAATTCGGGCTGACTCTCGTTACCCTTCAGTTTCCAATGCCAATTTAGCAATTGGTTAATCTGCCGACGTGAGGCCAGCAGTTCGCTGCTTAACCCGCTCTTTTCACTCACTTCGGTTATAACTGCTTTGATTTCCTTGAAGACTTTCTTGTAACCCGGCTGATCGATCAGATTAGTTATCGGTTCCGGCAATGCTGACTCATCAAGCGCGTTAGCTTCTGCCACCAAAGCAATCAGCGTTTTGCCATGATAACGAATCTCCGGCCCACTCAGCCCAAGTGCATCAAGTTCCCCCAGCGACGCTGGCATATAGCGGGCAACGGCCCACAGATTCTCTTCGCGTACCACAAAGTTCACCGCCAGATCGCGTTCACGGGCCTGGCGCAAGCGCCATTCAGCCAGTTTCTGCAAGCAGCCTAACTGACGCGGCCGCAATTGCCAGGCGTTGGTGATCTCGCGGTATGCCAATTCTGGTGCTAACGTTTCACTACGGCGCTGGCATAGCAATAAACATTCACTGTGTGCAGCGGCGGTGCAACCCGCCTCTTCGGTTTCCTGTACCAGTTGCTTGGCCATCGGCAGCAGGTAGAACACATCGGCAGCAGCATAAATACACTGACGCTCCGTCAATGGTCGCGCCAGCCAGTCGGTACGGGATTCGCTTTTATCCAGATCGACCTGCATATACTCCATTACCAGCTTGGCAAAACCACAAGACAGCGCATGGCCGCTAAACGCCGCCAGGATCTGGGTATCAATCATCGGTGTCGGCAGCGTCTTGAAGGCATTGAGGAAGACTTCCAGGTCTTCACTGCCGGCATGCAGGAACTTCACTACGCCGGTATCAGCCAGCAGATCGATAAACGGCTGCCATTGCTTGATGGGCAGTGGATCAATCAGGGAGAGTTGTTCACCATCGTATAACTGGATCAGGCCTAACTGCGGATAATAGGTACGCGTTCTTACGAACTCGGTGTCCAGCGCAATCTGGGCATGGTTTCTTGCCTGCTCGCAGACCTGCTGTAAGCCAGCGTCGGTAGTGATCAACTGATAATTCAAAACGTCATTCTCTTTATCGTTTACCCGCTATCCTGCACAAAGGAAGTGGGCATTTCATGATTCAAACACAACAACGCCGGCATAAACCGGCGTTGTTAATAAGGAGTTGCAACGACATCACCTAGGCAGCATCAGCTGCTTTCGGCTTTTTTTGCTCGTCACGCAGTTCCCGGCGCAAAATTTTGCCAACGTTCGACTTCGGCAATTCGTCACGGAACTCAACAATTTTTGGCACTTTATACCCGGTGAGATGCCGGCGGCAGTGGGTTAGCAACTCTTCACTGGTCAGTGAGGCGTCTTTCTTCACTACGCAAATCTTCACGGCTTCACCAGAAGCCCCGCTCGGCACACCGATCGCCGCACACTCAAGGACTTTCGGATGCTGGCTGACCACATCTTCGATTTCGTTCGGATAAACGTTAAATCCGGAAACCAGGATCATATCTTTCTTACGATCGACAATGCGAATAAAACCTTCATCATCTACTGTAACGACATCTCCGGTCGCGAGCCAGCCATCTTTCAACACTTCATCTGTTGCATCCGGCCGCTGCCAATAGCCTAACATAACTTGCGGGCCTTTGACCCACAGTTCACCGGGTTTACCAGCAGGAACATCTTTGCCATCATCATCCACTAAACGAATATCCGTGGAAGGCACCGGCAGACCAATACTACCACTATAATGCTTCAGATCGTGCGGATTGCCTGATACCAGCGGAGAGCATTCGGTCAGGCCGTAGCCCTCAAGCAAGTGTTTGCCAGTCAGTTTCTGCCACCGCTCTGCCACCGCTTTCTGCACCGACATGCCGCCGCCTACCGACAGCCGCAGCGTGGAAAAATCGAGTTTCTGGAAGTCTTCATTATTCAGCAACGCATTGAATAATGTGTTCACACCGGTCATGGCGGTGAACGGGTATTTCGCCAATTCCTTCACCATTCCCGGAATATCACGCGGGTTGGTGATCAGCAGGCTGCGCCCTCCCAGTTCCACAAACAGCAAGCAGTTCA
Organism: Serratia sp. HNCC26DJ206; assembly: GCF_057180605.1. Taxonomy (NCBI): domain Bacteria; kingdom Pseudomonadati; phylum Pseudomonadota; class Gammaproteobacteria; order Enterobacterales; family Yersiniaceae; genus Serratia; species Serratia sp. HNCC26DJ206. The sequence continues at coordinate 84,011 of NZ_JBXUGP010000027.1, read as the reverse complement.
CCGTCAAGGCAAAGATGTGATACAGCGGCAGCGCCGTCACCACCAGTTCCTGCCCGTCACGCAGCAAAGGAACATAGGCTGCTTTCGCCTGAGCCAGGTTAGCCTGCATATTACGGTGAGTCAGCATGGCGCCTTTAGCCACACCGGTCGTGCCTCCGGTATATTGCAGAAAAGCCAGATCGGTATTGACGACATCCGGTTTGACATATTGCAAACGACGGCCACGCTGTAATGCACTGCGGAAAGAGATGGCGTCCGGCAGATGGTATTTCGGCACCAAACGCTTAATGTATTTCACCACAAAGTTCACCAGCGTGCCTTTGGCCGCAGAGAGCTGATCGCCCATGCGCGTCAAAATCACGTGTTTCACCTGGGTTTTGAACACCACTTTTTCCAGCGTATGAGCAAAGTTGGAAACAATCACAATGGCGCTGGCACCGCTATCGTTCAACTGATGCTCCAGTTCACGCGGGGTATACAGCGGGTTGACGTTCACCACCACCATGCCAGCACGTAAAATACCAAACAGGGCGATCGGATATTGCAGCAGGTTTGGCATCATCAGCGCGACACGATCGCCCTTCTTCAGCCCCAGTTCATTTTGCAGATAAGCAGCAAATGCCCGGCTGCGCTCCTCCAACTTGCGGAAGGTCATCACCTCCCCCATGTTGATAAAAGCGGGCTGATCCGCATAACGTAAGGCCGCATTTTCAAATACTTCGATCAGAGATGTGTAGTGATCGGCATCAATCTCTGCCGGAACATCTGCCGGGTAACGTTTTAACCAGACCTTATCCAAGCTATTACTCCTGAAATTTTTGCTAATTATCATCGCAGCCCCCCAACTCACGGCCAAGCTTTAACAATATTTTAACTCAGCGTACCAGTTTGAGTTTTAAACAATACTCAGGTTGCGATGTAGGTCACTAATTGCTAATGCACACTTGCACAGAAAAGAACAAGGCGGCTATCAAGCCGCCTATCAGAATGACTAAACTCAGGGAACAACCAAGTTCTGTACCCGGGCTGGGCCAGGATTATACCAGCCAGGCCCTCCTCCCCAACCGGGTCCCCAAGGGTCATGACGCGGCCCCCAGGGGCCCCATGGCCCCATCGGTTGCGGTGGCATCACAATCTGCTGAGCAATGCGCCAACGCTTGAAACCGGTGGCATTCATGGTGACAAAGCGATATGGCGTCATGCCGATTTTGCCTTCACGGACACCGGTAATCGGCCCCACCACCGTGATCAACTGCTGATTGAAATCGACCGGGTCAAGGAAGCCGTTAACCGAAGCCAGCAACCGCCCTTGTGAAGGTTCCCCCAGAATAGGACGTGCACCGGCATCCAGCGGCACCGCAGCGATCTCTAGCACCGTACGGCCACGTTCGTTGGTCATGGCGACTACCGTACCGCCAAAACGCGCTTCAGCACCGGTAAACAGGTGTGGCGCATTTTGCACCGACGACAGTTGATCCACCGGCGTAGCACTCGTTCCCTGAATAGCTTCTGGAATAGTGACACAGCCGGAGAGCGCCAACACACTACTGGCAATCGCCAGAGTTAATCTTTTTTTACTCAAAGTGCGGGTCAGCATCGTCGCAATCTCCTGAATTGGCTGTAACTTTGACCGCATTCCTTAGCGCAAGTTGCAGGCGGGCGTATTTCCGACATCAATGACAACACTATAATAATAGTGCAATTATTCGCGCCCCGGCAGTTTCTTCCAGGTGACTTCATTGCGTAGATAGGTGGGTTCAGCGTTTTCGACGCTCACCGCCAGCCCCTGCTGCCAGACTTGCAACGCCAATGGCAACATGTCTTCGGCCTGCGGCAACAGCATTTGCCCATCAGTCAGCTTGAGAGAGGTGCCAGCAACCAGGTCCGGGTAGGTTTGCCAGCCGGTGCCAGCATAGGCCCAGTTGCCCTGCAAGCGTTGGGCACGCTCCAGCGCCTGCGGCGGCGACAGCACCGCTTCACCTTCGCTCTCCAACCAGCGACCATCATGCTGACGCTCGAACTGGCCCCAGTAAACTTCGCCCATGCGTGCGTCGATCGCCGCCAGCACGCGCTGTGCACCGGTCATACGCCAAGCGCCTTGCGCCATGGTTTGCAAGGTAGAGATCCCGAGCATGGGGAGATCGGCACCCAGCGCCAACCCTTGGGCGATACCAATGCCGATACGCACACCGGTAAAGCTGCCCGGCCCACGGCCAAAGGCCAGCGCATCAAGCTGAGACAGGGTCAATCCGGCTTCGGCCAGCACCTGTTGCACTAAGGGTAAAATACGCTGAGTGTGTTCGCGTGGACACAGTTCGAACAGGGCGTGGATTTCGCCTTGATTCCAGATAGCGACAGAACATGCTTCCGTCGCCGTATCGATCGCTAAAATTCGCGTGGACATGCCAAACCTCAGGCGGGAAAAGTCAGTGGTTTCATACAGGGCGCGCATTGTAGCACAGCCCTGAAGTCGCGCCTATCCGCTAGCATTTCGCCTTGAGAAAGGCGATTGCCTGTGCCAGATCGCGGGTACGCGGTGTCGGCGGCAAGCTGTTGAGGAACACCTCGCCATAGGGACGCATCACCAAACGGTTGTCACAAATCACCAGCACGCCACGATCATCGGTATCGCGGATCAAGCGGCCAACGCCCTGTTTCAAGGTAATCACCGCATCCGGTAGCTGCACATCGTTAAACGGATCGCCACCGCGCAGGCGGCAATCTTCAATGCGCGCTTTCAGCAGCGGATCGTCAGGCGAGGTAAACGGCAGTTTATCGATAATCACACAGGAAAGCGCATCACCCCGTACGTCCACCCCTTCCCAGAAGCTGCTGGTGGCCACCAATAGCGCATTGCCCGCTTCAACAAACTGCGCCAACAGCTGGCCCTTACTGGTTTCCCCTTGCAACAGCACCGGCAACGTCAGCGTGGCACGGAATTCCTCTGCCAGTTCGCGCATCATCTGGTGTGAGGTGCAAAGGAAGAAACAGCGCCCCTGATTGGCTTCGATCAAAGGCCGCAGCATACGCGCCAATTGGCGGGCACCGCCGGGCTGATTGGGTGAAGGCAGGAAACGCGGCACGCACAGCAACGCTTGATTAGCATAATCAAACGGGCTGGCTAGCAGCAGCGTCTTGGCTTTATTCAACCCCAGACGCTCGGTGAAATGGCCCATCTGCTCGTTAACCGACAGCGTTGCCGAGGTAAAGATCCAGCTGCCCGGCTTCTCGTCGAGCATTTCACGAAAACGTTCGGCCACCGTCAACGGCGTCAGCGCCAACACAAAATGGCGCGAATTACATTCATACCAGTAGCTGAATCCTGGTTCGTTGACCTCTTTCAGCCGTTTGAGCCGGGTACGATACTGCGTCGCGCGCTCAAACGCGGCATCCAGCAACGCCGAACGACCTAGGGAAAGTTTGACCACGTCGTAACAGAGTTCCAATGCGTCATCGAGCAACACCAGCGCACGCTGAACGTTCGGTTGTGCCAGCACTTCGCGCAGATTACCGCGAAAACCCGGTTCCCCCAGCGCCAGGCGAAAATCCTGGGTGCTTTGGCTGAGGCGATCGGCACTTTTTTGCAACTGCGCCGTGTCACGCACTTTGGTGCGGTAAGCGATGGTGATATCTTTCGCCAAGTCCAGCAGTTGGCGGCTGGTGAGTTGCTTGCCGAAATACTGGCTGGCGATATCCGGGATCTGATGCGCTTCGTCGAAAATCATCACGTCCGCTTCCGGGATCAGTTCGGCAAAACCGCCCTCTTTGACCACCATATCCGCCAAGAACAGATGGTGGTTCACCACCACGACATCAGCATCCATCGCACGGCGGCGCGCCTTGACCACAAAGCACTCTTTATACAGCGGGCAATCGCTGCCTAAGCAGTTGTCGTTGGTGCTGGTCACTAGCGGCCAGACAAAGCTGTCTTCCGCCACGTCGCTACAGGAGCTGATGTCCCCTTCTTCCGTTTGTGACGACCAACTGCGCAAACGTACCAGATCCACCAGCGTTTGCCCCGCCAACTCACCACCGGCCATCGACTGCTGTTCGAGTCGTTCCAGGCACAGGTAGTTGGAACGCCCTTTCAGCAGCGCCAACTTGCCTTTATATTTTAATGCTTTGGCAACGGTAGGAAGATCGCGCGCATAGAGCTGATCCTGCAAGGCTTTGGAGCCGGTGGAAATAATCACCTTGCGTTTGGATCGCAACGCCGGAGCCAGATAGGCATAGGTTTTGCCGGTACCAGTGCCCGCTTCCACCACCAGTTCTTGTTTGAAATTGATCGCTTCTGTCACCGCTTCGGCCATCAAGCGCTGCGGTTCACGGGGTTTGAAACCTTTAATTGCCTGCGCCAAGGCGCCTTCTGGTGCGAAATCGTCTGCCACGCTATCTCTCTGTCGGTATTATTCAGCGGTGATTATACCCTTATTACTTGAAGTTGCAGCGTTGTTGGCTGCGGGTGTTCACCCCAGTCACATAGTTATCTATGCTCCTGGGGACTCACGCCCTTGCCGCCTAGCTACAACTCCAAGTACTTTGGGTACTTGCAAGCCTGCTAAGCTGCTACCGTCGACTTTATTGCAGCACACATCCTGCGATGGCTATGTTACCCTTATGCGGTTGATGATAGGGAGATAATTGAATGAATATCGAACGTATTGATCCAGCACATCGCTGGTCTGAAGCCGTGATCCACAATGACACCATTTATTACACCAGCGTGCCGGAAAACCTCGATGAGGACGCCACGGCACAAACCGCCAACGCGCTGGCGGCGATTGATATCTTGCTGACTCGCGTGGGGTCGGACAAGAGCCGGGTATTAGATGCGACCATCTTCCTGGCTGACGGCGATGACTTTGCCGCCATGAATGCCGCCTGGGATGCCTGGGTGGTGGCTGGCAGCGCGCCGGTGCGCTGCACCGTGCAGGCCAAGCTGATGAATCCGAAATTCAAAGTCGAAATCAAGATTATCGCGGCACTGTAAAAGAAAACCGCAGGCGACAAACCTGCGGTCAGACAGCTGACAAAGCCAGATATTAGGGAGAGCGTGCCGAAGGGGTCGTAGCGGCGTAAGCCGCCGACAAATTTGCCGGGAGCAAATTTGAACGACGTTAAGTCGGCCCGCAGGGTGGGACACAAGGATGTGTCCCATCATAGCCCCTCGGTGCGCTAGGCCCGAGTATCTCGGGCTTAAAAACCACTTTGTCATCAACCTCACCGCAGGCGACAAACCTGCGGTTTTCTGTTTCAGGCCAGTTTGATCATCACCATACCTACCAGCAGCAACACCAGGCCAATCCAGCCTTTAGTATTTAAGCGCTGCCCGAACAAGATCCAGCCTGCGGCGATCGTGGCGGCGATACCGAAACCACCCCACAGCGCATAAGCCACCGACAGATCGATCCCCTTAACCGCCTGCGCCAGCGCACTGAACGCCCCTAGTACTGTCAGCAGTGATAACAGCCCCAGCCAAACTTTACTAAAACCGTCTGACATTTTCAGAAAGATGTTAGCGATAATCTCAAGCACGATGGCCAATGCCAGGAACCCTATGTGATACCACTCAAGCTGTTGCATGGTTATCACCTCGAGGGCTGACCTGTTTTCGTGCTTTGCGGGTGCCAGATTTCACCAGCAGGATCCCGGCTATCAATGTCACTAACCCCAGCACTTTCAGCGCAGAAATCGGTTCATCAAACAGCATCACGCTGAACAGGGTAATAAACAGAATGCCGACCCCTTCCCACAACGCATAAGCCACGCCCAGCGCCACGCGTTTTACCGCTAACGACAGCATCACATAGGAACCGGTAATCATCACATACATCACGATATGCCCGGTCATACCCCCGCTGACGCTGGCGTACTTCATGGACAGGGTACCGATAATTTCAGCAACGATGGCAAAGCCTAAAAATATCCAATAAATCATCATTTTTCTCCCAAACGGCGAATAACGCACGCTAAGGCGTATTTATCCCGATTTATCTCGTCAAACAGGCGCACGGCGGCGCTTGAGATGCAGAGATCCCTGGGGATAAACCTACCCGAATGCTGTAAGAACATTGGTCCGGTTACGCCAAATGAGCAGGAGTAAAACCTGTCATCAGCACCGGTTAAGGGAGAAAGACGCTATAGCTCGCTGCACCAGTGATGCTCACTGGCAAGGATGGCAGAAAGGAAAAGCTGGCAAGGAGAAGTTCTGAGGGTGATTCCATTAAGTTTCATCATAATTATTCTCTATCTTCAGCCGCACACCGTGCGATTTGCCCAATATCCTCATGAATGTAATATTTTCAACTGCCTTAGTTTTACCACAGCAAAAATGATAAAGCAAACCGCCGTTTTCACAACATGCAGTGAAAAACGGTTTAAAAATAAGAATGTTAATGTTTTTAAAAATTAAAAAAGCCCGGTATGGCACCGAGCTTTGCAGAGGTTAGCAGCCTGAAAAACGAGCTTAGGCGCTAGCACCTTTGACGGCTTCACGCGCCAATTCGGTAATGCGGGCGTAGTCACCTTTTTCCAGCGCATCGGCAGGCACCAACCAGGAACCACCGATGCACAGCACGCTCTTCAGTGCCAGGTAGTCACGGTAGTTGTTTGGGGTGATCCCACCGGTCGGGCAGAAACGGATCTGCGGGAATGGGCCGCCGATCGCCTGCAACGCTTTAACGCCGCCATTGGCTTCTGCCGGGAAGAACTTGAACTCGCGCAGGCCGTGATCCATACCCAGCATCAGTTCAGAAACCGTACTGATGCCTGGGATCAACGGAATAGTGCCTGCGGTCGCGGCCTTCAGCAGGCTATCGGTCAAGCCTGGGCTGATAGCAAACTGCGCACCGGCTTCGGTTACTTCGTGCAACTGCTGTGTGTTAATCACCGTTCCCGCACCGATAATGGCGTCCGGGACTTCTTTGGCGATCGCACGGATTGCCTCCATTGCGCAGGCGGTACGCAGCGTCACTTCCAGTACGCGCACACCACCCGCAACCAGCGCTTTAGCCAGCGGCACCGCATGTTCCAGTTTGTTGATTACAATAACCGGAACGACTGGGCCTGCCGTCAGGATCTGTTCTGCGCTGGTTTTCCAGTTTTTCATCGTCGTTATCTCCACTACTTTCGGTTTGTGTATGGCACGCCCCTGCCACAGGGCTCCGCATCACTGCGGATTCCGACCGTACCGCTAGCCCGCCTGAAGCGGGTAAAAAAACCGGCAGACCCGCTGCCGGCAAAGACTTTACTCGAACTCGTTCCAGGAACGGCCATCGCGGGTGATCATCGCCACGGAGGCCACCGGGCCCCAGGTACCGGACTGATAAGGTTTAGGGGCTTCGTTGTCCGCTTTCCACGCATCCATGATGGAATCCACCCATTTCCAGGCTTCTTCCACCTCATCACGGCGCACGAACAGCGCCTGGATACCGCGCATGGTTTCCAGCAGCAGGCGCTCGTAGGCATCCGCCACGTGTTCCTGGTTGAAGGTTTCTGAGAAGCTCAGATCCAGCTTGGTGGTTTGCAGGCGGTGTTTGTGGTCCAGACCCGGCACTTTATTCAGCACCTGAATTTCGATCCCTTCATCCGGTTGCAGGCGAATAGTCAGTTTGTTCTGCGGCAACTGCTGGTACGAGTCACGGAACAGGTTCAGCGGCGGGTTCTTGAAGTACACCACCACTTCCGAGCATTTGGTGGGCAAGCGCTTACCGGTACGCAGATAGAACGGCACACCGGCCCATTGCCAGTTGTCGATATCCACACGGATGGAGACGAAGGTTTCGGTGTTGCTGCTCTTGTTGGCACCTTCCTCTTCCAGATAGCCCGGTACTTTTTTGCCCTGCACAAAACCGGCCGTGTACTGACCGCGCACGGTGGTTTCACGCACATTGGTCTGATTGATACGGCGCAGCGAGCGCAGCACTTTCACTTTCTCGTCACGAATGCGATCAGTGGTTAAATCCGCCGGCGGTGACATGGCAATCATGGTCAGGATCTGCAGCAGGTGGTTCTGGATCATGTCGCGCATCTGCCCGGCCTGATCGAAATAGCCCCAGCGCCCTTCAATCCCCACCTCTTCTGCCACCGTGATCTGCACGTGGTCGATGGTGCGGTTATCCCAGTTTGACGCAAACAGGGAGTTGGCAAAACGCAGCGCCAACAGGTTCAGTACCGTTTCTTTACCCAGATAATGGTCGATACGGTAGACCTGACATTCGTTGAAATATTCCGCCACCTGATCGTTGATCACCCGTGAAGAGGCCAGATCGGTACCCAGCGGTTTCTCCATCACCACGCGCGCAGGCTCTTTGTTCAGCTTGGCTTCGCCCAGCCCTTTGCAGATGGCACCAAAGGTGCTTGGCGGCATGGCAAAATAGTTAATGGTGGTGCGATGTTTCTGGTCCAGCATTTTGCCCAGGTTGGCGAAATGTTTGCTGTCATTCACGTCCAGATTGCAAAAATCCAGGCGAGCGCTCAGCGTGGCCCACAACTCATCGTTCAATTCTTCTTTCATAAAGGTGCCAAGCGCTTCCTTGACCACCTTGGTATAAGCTTCTTTATCCCACTCGGCACGGCCGACACCGATAATACGGGTATCCGGGTGGATGTGACCGGCTTTCTCTAATTGGTACAGGGAAGGCAGCAGTTTACGACGCGCCAAATCGCCTTTCGCGCCGAAAATAACCAGGTCGCATGCCTGGGCTGTAGAGGTTACCGCCATGTTCATCTCCTCGTTGCAGGATATTTGTAATTTTCTTACATTACTAATGTACTCTCTTTGACTACGGCCAGTAAACCCAGATCAAAAGCAGAAAAAAAGCCCCATAAACTGCGGTGTTAACCCCGGCATAGCGCGAAGGCCGCTGGCAGCAGGAGAAACTGTAATTTTCTGTCTTTTTTGACGATCTTTTACCATTATGAAAGTTAGACACAGGTCATGTTCTGATGAAAAAAACCCGCTTATCCCTGGTCGACACTGCCAACGCTTACCGGCACGTAGTATATTTTCACCAAACTGACATTGATTTCTCCTTTGAATGAAATCGACAAACCCTATGAGTGACTCTCGTTATATGAATACGCTGGAAAAAATCCAGAGCCATCTGGAAATCCTGAGCAAATCTGAAAGGAAAGTCGCCGAGGTGATCCTAGCCTCCCCACAAACCGCCATTCACTCAAGCATCGCCCGGCTGGCCAAAATGGCCGATGTCAGTGAACCTACCGTTAACCGTTTCTGTCGCCGTCTTGATACCAAAGGGTTCCCGGATTTTAAACTGCATCTGGCACAAAGCTTGGCCAATGGCACGCCCTACGTAAACCGTAACGTGGAAGAAAATGACAGCGTCGATGCCTACACCCATAAAATCTTTGAATCCGTGATGGCCAGCCTGGATACAGTAAAGGCAAATCTCGATATTGCCGCGATTAATCGTGCGGTTGATCTGCTGACCCAGGCAAAAAAAATCTCTTTCTTCGGTTTGGGCGCATCGGCCGCCGTCGCGCACGACGCGATGAACAAGTTTTTCCGCTTCAATATCCCGGTGGTGTATTTCGACGATATCGTCATGCAGCGCATGAGCTGCATGAACTCGACGGAAGGCGACGTAGTGGTACTGATCTCCCATACCGGGCGCACCAAAAATCTGGTGGAAATGGCGCATCTGGCGCGTGAAAACGACGCAACGGTCATCGCTATCACGTCACACGATACTCCGCTGGCCAAAGAGGCTACCCTCGCCCTGCTGCTCGATGTGCCGGAAGATACCGATGTTTATATGCCCATGGTGTCACGGATTGCTCAGTTAACGCTCATCGACGTGCTGGCAACCGGATTTACCTTGCGCCGCGGGGCTAAATTCAGAGATAACTTGAAGCGGGTCAAGGAAGCATTAAAAGAATCGCGCTTTGATAAGGACGTCGTCATTCCCAACAGTTTTGATTCATAACGGATTTGAAAACCGCTGTTCAGGGCAATGATTTAAACGGCGGAATTTAAAGTTGTACCGTGTTTTTACACTCATAAGGATAACCTGTGTGAAACATCTGCCCGCTAAAGTAGCTGTTCTCATCCGGTTTCGTTATCCTAACATTTAGCAACGCCAATATTTGCTTTACCAGTCAACGGAGTAATACATGTCCAGACGGCTCAGAAGAACCAAAATCGTTACCACACTAGGTCCGGCTACCGACCGCGACAATAATCTGGAAAAGATCATTGCTGCCGGTGCGAACGTAGTTCGGCTTAACTTTTCCCATGGCAGCGCAGAAGACCACCAGGCTCGTGCGAATAAAGTGCGCGAGATTGCTGCTAAATTGGGGCGTCATGTCGCTATTTTAGGCGATCTTCAAGGGCCAAAAATTCGTGTTTCCACCTTTAAGGAAGGCAAAATCTTCCTTAACGTCGGCGACAAATTCCTGCTTGATGCCAACCTGTCGCTAGGCGAAGGTGATAAAGAAAAAGTCGGTATCGACTATAAAGGCCTGCCTGCCGACGTGGTACCGGGCGATATCCTGCTGCTGGATGATGGCCGCGTACAACTGAAGATTCTCGAAGTTCAGGGCATGAAAGTGTTCACCGAAGTCACCGTCGGTGGCCCACTGTCAAACAATAAAGGCATCAACAAACTGGGCGGTGGCCTGTCGGCTGAAGCCCTGACCGAGAAAGACAAGGCCGATATTATTACCGCCGCCAAAATTGGCGTCGACTATCTGGCTGTCTCCTTCCCACGCACCGGCGAAGACCTGAACTACGCTCGCCGCCTGGCGCGCGATGCGGGCTGTAACGCCAAAATCGTTTCGAAAGTCGAACGTGCCGAAGCGGTGGCCAGTGACGAAGCCATGGACGATATCATTCTGGCTTCCGACGTGGTGATGGTTGCCCGTGGTGATTTGGGGGTGGAAATCGGCGATCCGGAACTGGTCGGTATCCAGAAGAAACTGATCCGCCGGGCCCGTACGCTGAACCGCGCGGTGATCACCGCGACCCAGATGATGGAGTCGATGATCACCAACCCGATGCCAACCCGCGCCGAAGTCATGGACGTGGCAAACGCCGTGCTGGATGGTACCGATGCGGTGATGCTGTCTGCCGAAACCGCGGCTGGTCAGTATCCTGCCGAAACCGTCGCCGCGATGGCGCGTGTCTGCCTGGGTGCTGAAAAAATCCCAAGCATCAACGTTTCCAAGCACCGTCTGGATGTGCAGTTCGATAACGTCGAAGAAGCCATTGCCATGTCGACCATGTATGCGGCTAACCACCTGAAAGGGGTTACCGCCATCATCGCCATGACCGAATCTGGCCGCACCGCGCTGATGATGTCACGTATCAGCTCCGGCCTGCCGATCTTCGCCATGTCACGCCATGAACACACGCTGAACCTGACCGCTCTATACCGTGGCGTTACGCCAGTGTATTTCGGCAGCCACAGTGATGGCGTAGCCGCCGCTAACGACGCGATCACTCGCTTACGTGACAAAGGCTTCCTGGTGTCCGGCGATCTGGTGCTCGTTACCCAAGGTGACGTCATGAGTACCGTTGGCACCACCAATACCACCCGCATCCTGCGCGTAGAATAATTACGCCAGATGTTTCAAGGCCAGTCGGTTAGCTCTGACTGGCCTTTTGTTTTCTTGCTCGCCAAATACCCTACAGCCTTCGGAGTTCTTTCATGCTGCATCAACATCATCCGCAACCACTGCCAGAAAACCCTGAAGTGCTGGACCTGGATGGTCAGCGGTTGGAAAAGCTCAATGATGAGAGCCTCTCAGGAACCGCTCTGCAAAAAATCAGCCTGTATAATAATTGCCTGACAACCTTTCCAGAGCAGATCTTCCGCCATCGCCATTTGCAGGTGCTGAACATTTCCTGCAATAAAATCACCCAACTGCCAGCGGAGATCGGGCTGTTAACCCAATTAAAGATGTTTGATTTCGGCCATAACCAGGCACGGCTCGTTCCTACAGAGATAGGGGCGTTATGCGGATTACACTATCTGTATCTGAGCGACAATAAGTTCAGCGATTTGCCTGATTCGGTGCGGCAGTTGCAAGCGCTGCGCTATCTGAATCTGACCGATAATCAACTAGCGATGATACCGGCTGCCGTATTCTCACTGAACGCGTTGCAGGAACTTCGCCTTTATAACAATCAAATCTCTATGATTCCGGCCGATATCGGCATGTTGCGCCAGTTGCGTGAATTACATCTGATGAAGAACCGTATCGAAACACTGCCCGACGAAATCGCTCAACTCAGCAAACTTATGGTGCTCGATCTGGAAAACAATGCCGTTTCGCGCTTGCCGGATGCCTTTTGCCAGTTGCCTAGCCTAACCACGCTGAATCTGCGCTTCAACAAGCTGGCACAACTGCCTGATGACTTCGGTGCTTTGGATTCGCTGGTATCATTGGATCTGCGCGCTAACCACTTGAGCGAGTTGCCATCAAGCATGGCGCAAATGAAAAATCTGCGTCGGCTGGATTTACGCTGGAATGACTTTAACCACTACCCTCAGGTGATCGATCCTCTGATTCAGCAAGGCTGTATGGTTCATTTGTAATTGCAGTAACAAAAAAGCCGAACGGTACCTCCCATTCGGCTTTCAGCAAATAAAACCAGGCTGACACTTAACGATATAAATCGTCGCGCGAGTAAGGTTCAATCTCCCCTTCTTTGCGCGTTTTCAGCAATTTCAGGATCCAGGTGTATTGCTCCGGATTCGGGCCAACCAGATTCTCAACCTCTTCATTCATCCGGCGGGCAATACGGTTATCGTCCGCTTCTGCCAAGTCGTCCATCGGCTCCCGAATATAGATATCCAGCATGCTGGTTTTACCGTCATACACCGGGAACAGCGGCACAATCGCCGCACGACACACCTTCATCAAACGCCCCACGGCTGGCAGCGTGGCTTTATAGGTGGCAAAGAAATCGACAAACTCACTGTGCTCAGCACCGTGATCCTGATCCGGCAGATAGTACCCCCAGTACCCTTGACGCACCGAGCTGATAAAGGGTTTGATGCCATCATTGCGTGCGTGCATACGGCCACCAAATTTGCGGCGCACGGTATTCCACAGATAATCCACCAGCGGATTGCTCTGATTATGGAACATGGCGGCCATCGGCTGACCACGCGCAGCCATCAGCATGGCAGGCACATCCACCGCCCAACCGTGCGGCACCAGGAAGATCACGTTACGGCCTTCCTGACGAATTTTATCCAGCACTTCTTCACCGTGCCAACGCACGCGCTTAAGTACTTTTTCTGGTTTGGTACAGGCCAGTTCAGCCATCAGGATCATTGACTGCGGGGCGGTCGCGAACATTTCATCAATAATGTGTTCACGCTGGTTTTCCGGCACCTCAGGCAGGCAATAAAGCAGGTTGATGCGCGCGCGGCGGCGGGCCCCTTTGGCCACTTTCCCCGCCAGTTTACCGATAGCGCCCAACACCGGATCGCGCATGCGCGCCGGAATCAGAGAAACCCCTGCCATCAATCCGGTTCCCAACCACACCCCCCAGTAACGCGGGTGGAAGAAGGCTTTCTGGAATTGTGGAATGAACTCTACGTTCGATTTTTTTTCGTTTTGCATGTACTAACTCTTCACTTAACGCGTTAGGCATAACCCTCATTACAGAAGGCAATTTACACCGAACAGGCGCCAATATAAAAACATCGGCCCGAAATCAGGCCGATGTAGGATCAAACGTGGCAGAAAGTGTTAATCCAGTTGCAACTGTGGCACCACTTCTTTCACTTGTGCCAGATAATCACTGCGGTCTTTACCACTCAGCCCTTCGGAACGCGGCAGTTTGGCCGTCACCGGGTTCACCGCCTGCTGGTTAGTCCACAGTTCATAATGCAAGTGCGGGCCAGTGGAGCGACCGGTGTTACCGGAAAGCCCAATGCGATCGCCACGCTTAACTTTTTGCCCTGGCTTAACCAACCCCTTCTTGAGGTGCATATAACGGGTGGTGTATTGGCGACCATGGCGGATAGCAACATAGTTACCGGTATCGCTGCCGTACTTGGCAGCCACCACTTCACCGTCGCCCACGGCCAGTACCGGAGTACCAACCGGCATCGAGAAATCGACCCCTCTATGCGGTGCCACACGCCCGGTGACCGGATTCAAGCGGCGCGGATTGAAGTTGGAAGAAATGCGGAACTGTTTCATGGTCGGGAAACGCATAAAGCCACGCGCCAGACCGGAGCCCTGACGATCGTAGAACTTACCGTCGTCAGCGCGGATCGCATAGTAGTCTTTGCCGCCGCTGCGCATACGCACACCCAGCAGTTGGCTTTGTTCGCTCTTGCCGTCAAACTCTTCGCGCGACATCAAGACGGCGAATTGATCGCCCTTGCGCAGCTTGCGGAAATCGAGTTGCCATTGCAATGCCTTGGTCACCGCATTGATTTCCGCCCGGTTGAGGCCGGCCGCAGAAGCGCTGCTGACAAAGCTACCGTTCAACTCGCCGCTCAGCACGCTGTTGCGCCATTCACCCTTTTGGGTTTCCTGAGATTCTTTGAAGTTGTTACCCACGCGTTCGTAGGTACGCGTCTCACGGCGCGAAACCTCCCAGGTCAGACGCTGCAGATCTCCATTATCATTCAATGTCCATGACAGTTGCTGACCAATCTTCAGGTTACGCAGATCGCGGTTTTGCGAAGAGAGCAGCGACACATCCGACATTTCGACACCGTACTGGGTCAGAATGCTGCCCAGCGTATCGCCGGTAGAAACCACATACTCGTGCACACCTTCCTCACCGGCGACCTTCTGGTCCAGTTCATCCTGCGGGATGTCATCATCGGGGGTTGGCTGTTCAACATCCATCGGTTCACTGGCCTCTGGTGCCAGAGAGCGTACCTGATTGGACTCTAATTCAACATTTTTAACGATTGGGGTATGTTCTGGGTGATAAACCGAAGGCCGCCAAACGGCGACGGCCAAGGTGACAACGGTCAACGACCCCAGCATGACGCGGTGGGGCCGAGGCAGGTTGTTATACGCCAGAGCGATAGTTCGGACTATCTTCTGCACTCAATAATATCCTCATGATCTTTACTTCAGGCAGCTCACGTACTGGTTAGACAGCGCTGTCAGGAAATTCCCGTAGCTGTCTTTCCCCAGTGCGATGCCGGTGCCTAACGGGTCCAGCGTTCCAGAACGCACCTTGGTACCCTTGGCAACGGCATTGATTACGGCCGGCCTGAATTGTGGTTCAGCAAAAACACAGACTGCTTTCTGCTCAACCAACTGTGTTCGAATTTGATGTAAGCGCTGCGCTCCAGGCTGAATCTCGGGGTTGACGGTAAAATGGCCCAATGGGCTCAAGCCGAAGTGTTTTTCAAAGTAGCCGTAAGCATCATGAAAAACAAAATATCCCCTACCTTGCACAGGCGTGAGCATCTTAACAAGATTTTTGTCGGTTTGCGCTAGCTGATCCTCGAACTGGCGCAGGTTTGCGTCTAATTTGTCCTTCTTTTGCGGCATAAGTTCCAATAATCTGTCGTGAATCGCGATCGCTGTCACTTTCGCCACGTCCGGCGACAGCCAGAGATGCATGTTATATTCGCCATGATGATGGTCATGGCCACTTTCATTCGCTTCATGCTCATGTTCGTGATCGTCGTCGCCTTTCATCAAGAGTGGTTGCACGCTGGCCAGTTCACTGATCGATAGCTGCTTATTGGCAGCAACCTGCGTCAGCGATTTGGTCAGAAAGGCTTCCATATCCGGGCCGACCCACACCACCAGTTCGGCATCGCGCAGGCGTTGAATATCCGACGGGCGTAAGGCGAAATCATGGGGAGATGCGCCATCGGGTAACAACACTTCCGTTGGCGTTACCCCATCGGCAATGGCTGAGGCGATAAAACCCAATGGGCGAATCGAAGTCACTACCGCCGCCGTTGCCTGGCCTGCCACCATCAGTGCGCTGGCAAGCAATGCGCGCTGTAACCATTTATTTTTCTGAATCATCATGAGTTATCCCGTCGTTTTCAACCAAGGAACGTGATATTATAACATTCGGTTAGTTCTGCAAAATGTAATCACAACATGTCTACACTGACAACGCTAAAAAACATTTCTGTTACATTCGGTACCCGACGGGTTCTGACGAATATCTCGCTCAGCCTGCAACCGGGCCGTATTCTGACGCTGCTTGGCCCCAATGGCGCGGGCAAATCTACGTTGGTGCGCGTGGTGCTCGGTCTGATCGCACCCACAGAGGGCACCCTTGAGTGCCAGCCCAACCTGCGTATCGGCTATGTGCCACAGAAGCTGCACCTTGATGCCACGCTGCCCTTGACCGTCAGCCGCTTTATGCGCCTCAAGCCCGGCGTGAAGAAGGCCGATATTCTGCCAGCGCTGAAACGCGTCCATGCTGCTCATCTGCTGGATCAGCCGATGCAAAAGCTGTCCGGTGGTGAGAACCAGCGCGTATTGCTGGCGCGTGCGCTATTAAACAAGCCACAACTTCTGGTGTTGGATGAACCGACTCAGGGAGTTGACGTCAATGGTCAACTGGCGCTGTACGATCTGATCGACCAACTGCGCCAAGAATTGGGTTGCGCCGTGCTGATGGTGTCCCATGATTTGCACTTGGTGATGGCAAAAACCGACGAAGTACTTTGCCTGAATCAGCACATCTGTTGCTCCGGTACGCCAGAAGTAGTCACCATGCACCCGGAATTTATTGCCATGTTCGGCAACCGCGGTGCCGAACAACTGGCGATTTATCGCCATCACCATAATCACCGTCACGACCTGCAAGGCAGAATTGTGCTGAAAAAATCCGGGGGCCGTGAGGCATGATTGAACTGTTATTGCCCGGCTGGCTGGCCGGAGCGCTATTGGCCGCCGCGGCGGGCCCGTTAGGATCTTTTGTGGTCTGGCGCAGGATGTCTTACTTCGGCGATACCTTGGCGCATGCCTCGTTGCTTGGCGTGGCCTTTGGTCTGTTGCTGGATATCAACCCGTTCTATGCGGTCATCGCCGTCACGCTGCTGTTGGCACTGGTGTTGGTCTGGCTGGAGCGCCGCCCGCAGCTTTCAATCGATACCCTGCTCGGCATTATGGCGCACAGTGCGCTGTCGCTCGGCCTGGTGGTGGTGGCGTTGATGTCAAACGTGCGCGTTGATCTGATGGCTTACCTGTTTGGAGATCTGCTGTCGGTAACCCTGAGTGATATCTGGCTGATTGGTACTGGCGTGGTGATTGTGCTGCTGGTGCTGTGGTGGCAATGGCGCGATCTGTTGTCTATGACCATTAGTCCAGAAATGGCCCATGTTGACGGTGTTAATCTGGCGCGTGCGCGCACCATTCTGATGCTGGTGACCGCGTTGACCATTGGCTTGGCAATGAAGTTTGTCGGCGCGCTGATCATTACTTCGCTGTTGATCATTCCGGCCGCCACCGCACGCCGTTTTGCCCGCACGCCAGAGCAGATGGCCGGTTACGCCGTGTTGGTGGGGATTATTGCGGTTACCGGCGGCCTGACGTTCTCGGCATTTTACGATACACCAGCCGGGCCTTCGGTGGTGCTCAGTGCTGCGGTACTGTTTGTGCTGAGCCTGTCGAAAAAGCAGCAGGCATAAGATCGATATCTGGGCGCATTGCTGCGCCCTTAGCTCTCTTCCCGTGCAATGCCAAAGTGCCTATACGCGTGGTTAGTCGCCATGCGGCCACGCGGCGTGCGCTGAATAAAGCCCTGCTGGATCAGGAAAGGTTCGATCACATCTTCGATCGTTTCACGCTCTTCACCAATCGCCGCCGCCAGATTATCCAACCCTACCGGGCCACCGTTGAACTTGTCGATAATCGCCAGTAACAGCTTACGGTCCATATAGTCAAAACCTTCGGCATCAACGTTGAGCATATCCAGCGCCTGCATCGCCACTTCACCGTTAATCATGCCGTTGGCCCGCACCTCGGCAAAGTCACGCACCCGGCGTAACAAGCGGTTGGCAATACGCGGTGTCCCGCGCGCACGGCGTGCAATCTCATGCGCACCATCCACAGACAGATTCAGCCCAAGGCAGTTGGCACTGCGCGATACAATATATTCCAGATCGGCCACCTGATAGAACTCCAGGCGCTGCACGATACCGAAACGATCGCGCAATGGCGCCGTCAGCGAGCCCGCCCGGGTGGTGGCACCTACAAGGGTGAACGGTGGCAGATCGAGCTTGATCGAACGCGCGGCCGGGCCTTCGCCGATCATGATATCCAGTTGGTAATCTTCCATTGCTGGATACAGCACTTCTTCCACCACCGGTGACAGGCGGTGGATTTCATCGATAAACAGCACATCGTGCGGTTCAAGGTTAGTCAGCATCGCCGCCAGATCGCCAGCTTTTTCCAGCACCGGGCCAGAGGTGGTGCGCAGGTTAACGCCCATCTCATTGGCGACGATATTGGCCAGCGTGGTTTTACCCAGCCCCGGCGGGCCGAAGATCAGCAGATGATCCAAAGCATCGCCGCGCTGTTTTGCCGCCTGAATAAAGATTTCCATCTGCTCACGCACATGCGGTTGGCCGACGTACTCTGTCAACAGCTTGGGACGGATCGCACGATCCAGCACTTCTTCTTCATTGAACGGCTCGGCAGAAATCAGGCGGTCTGCTTCAATCATTTTCTACCCCTTTGGCCTTAAAGTGCGGCACGCAGCGCGTCGCGGATCAAGGTTTCGCAATCTGCACCCGGCTTGGCGATTTTGCCGATCATACGGCTGGCTTCTTGCGGTTTGTAGCCCAGAGCCACCAGCGCAGAAGCCGCTTCGGCTTCAACATCCATTTCCGCGGCTTTGGCCGCCGTGGCTGGCAGGTTGACTTCGCTGCTGTTGTTGAACAGATCGCCATTCAGCCCTTTAAAGCGGTCTTTCATTTCGACCACCAGGCGCTCGGCGGTTTTCTTGCCCACGCCCGGCAACTTGATCAGCGTAGTGACCTCTTCACGCTCTACTGCGCTGACAAACTGCTGCGCAGACATCCCAGAGAGGATCGCCAATGCCAATTTCGGCCCTATGCCGTTCACTTTGATCAGTTCGCGGAACAGCGCACGCTCTTGTTTATCATTGAACCCATACAGCAATTGCGCGTCTTCACGCACCACAAACTGGGTAAACACGATCGCCTGTTGCCCCAGCTCCGGCAGTTCGTAAAAGCAGGTCATCGGCATATGCACTTCATACCCGACGCCGTTGGTTTCCAGTAACACCAGCGGTGGCTGCTTTTCCAGAATAATTCCTCTGAGACGACCTATCATTACCCCTCCTGAATGGATCCTTTAGTGGTGGCTGGCTGCCACACAATGCTGTAAAGCTTATACCATAAAAAAGGCTGGATGAATATCCAGCCCGAGTCTCACATGTAGCGCCCTTACTTCAACCGACCACGTGCCAGATCCAACCGCCCTTCGTTCATCCGCAGCACGTTTTGGCTGAGATGGCAGTGGGTTATGGCGATGGCCAGCGCATCGGCGGCGTCGGCCTGCGGATTAGCAGGCAGCTTCAGCAAGGCGCGCACCATATGCTGCACCTGTGCTTTTTCTGCCGCACCGGTGCCCACCACCGTCTGCTTCACCTGGCGCGCCGCGTACTCAAACACTTCCAGGTTCTGGTTCACAGCGGCAACAATCGCCACACCGCGCGCCTGCCCCAGCTTGAGCGCGGAATCCGGGTTCTTGGCCATAAACACCTGCTCGATGGCGAAGAAGTCCGGGCGAAACTGGGTGATAATTTCGCTGACACCGGCATAAATCAGCTTTAACCGCGTCGGCATGTCGTCAACCACGGCACGGATACAGCCGCTGGCAACGTAGGTCAGTTGACGGCCCTGCTGGCGGATCAGGCCATAACCGGTAACGCGCGAACCGGGATCGATGCCCAATATGATCGCCATTGCTACCACCACCCTGCGTTTAATCTTGCCTGGCGCTGCCGGCAGGCAACGCCATTAGTCACCTGCATTACAGCGTAGCGGCGATCTCGTCGGAGATCTCACCGTTGTGGTAAACCTCCTGCACGTCGTCGCAATCTTCCAGCATGTCGATCAGGCGCAGCAGTTTAGGTGCCGTTTCTGCATCCATATCGGCCTTGGTCGATGGGATCATAGAAACTTCAGCCGCTTCCGCGGTAAAACCAGCAGCGGTCAACGCATCTTTCACTTCGCCCAGGTTTTCCCAAGCGGTGTAAACGTCAATCACGCCATCGTCATAGGTGACGATATCTTCTGCGCCCGCTTCCAGCGCCGCTTCCATCACCGTGTCTTCATCCAGACCCGAAGCGAAAGTGATCACGCCTTTTTTGGTAAACAGGTAAGCAACGGAACCGTCGGTACCGAGGTTGCCACCGCACTTGGTGAAAGCATGGCGCACTTCTGCCACGGTACGGTTACGGTTATCACTCAGGCATTCGATCATTACCGCCGTGCCGCCTGGGCCATAGCCTTCGTAAATGATGGTTTCCATATTGGTATCATCATCACCACCCACACCGCGCGCAATCGCACGGTTCAGCGTATCGCGCGTCATGTTGTTGGACAGCGCTTTATCGACGGCCGCACGCAGACGCGGGTTAGCCCCTGGATCGCCACCGCCCAGTTTGGCTGCGGTGACCAGCTCACGAATAATCTTGGTGAAAATCTTACCGCGCTTGGAATCTTGTGCTGCTTTGCGGTGTTTGGTGTTGGCCCATTTACTATGACCTGCCATACAAATATCTCCAAAAAAAACGACTGGATATACCCCTCATACATCAAGGTGCAGGTACGTTGGCTTTCCTGCACCTCGAATTATTTAGGGTATAGAATGGATCACAAACTCTTCAATCGCCTGCTGATTGCTCCACGACTTGGTCAGTTTGACGGCGTCCGCCGCCTCAAGCCATTGGTATGCGTGATGCTCGGTCAATACCGGATCACGCTCTTCGGGCAGCGCCAGGCAAAACCAGTGCTCTTTATTACGCGTGGTTCCTGGCGCATAGCGATGCCGCAAATGGACGAAGAGTTCAAACTCCACACAGCGTTGGCAATCGAGCAGCGGCAAATCTTCTGCGCCAATGTCGATGCCAATTTCTTCTCTGACTTCACGCTGTGCGGCATGCGGCGGCGACTCCCCCTCTTCCAGGCTGCCGGTCACCGACTGCCAGAATTCAGTATCATCACGCCGCTGTAACATCAGCACCCGACCACTGGATTGCGCATAAATCACCACCAGAATCGACTCGGGCCGCTTGTAATTCATCACTCGCTCTCTTGCTCGGCCGAGGCTTTCTTCACTACGCTGATCGCCAGTTCCTGCAAGGAGGCCGGGTTGGCGAAGCTTGGCGCATCGGTCATCAGGCAGGCCGCAGCGGTGGTTTTCGGGAAGGCGATCACGTCACGGATGTTTTCCGTACCGGTCAGCAACATCACCAAACGATCCAGGCCGAAAGCCAGACCGGCGTGCGGTGGCGTACCGTACTTCAACGCATCCAGCAGGAAGCCGAACTTCTCGCGCTGCTCGTGCTCGTTGATGCCGAGAATGCCAAATACCGTCTGCTGCATTTCACCACGGTGAATACGCACGGAACCGCCACCCACTTCATAGCCGTTCAACACCATGTCGTAGGCGTTGGCAATGGCAGACGTTGGGTCTTTGGCCAACTCTTCCGGGCTCATATCGCGTGGCGCGGTGAACGGATGGTGCATCGCCGCCAGGCCGCCTTCGCCGTCTTCTTCGAACATTGGGAAATCCACCACCCACAGCGGTGCCCAGCTGTCGAGCTTGGTCAGCCCCAGATCGCGGCCCAGCTTCAAGCGCAATGCGCCCATCGCATCGGTGACGATCTTGAAGCTGTCTGCGCCGAAGAACAGGATGTCGCCGGTTTGCGCATTAGTACGCGCCAGCACCGCTTCCAATACTTCTGCACTGAGGAATTTGGCGATTGGGCTTTGTACGCCTTCCATACCAGCGGCACGGTCGTTAACTTTCAGCCATGCCAAACCTTTAGCACCGTAGATGTTAACAAAAGCACCGTATTCATCGATCTGCTTGCGGGTCAACTGCGCGCCACCCGGCACACAAATCGCCGCTACGCGGCCTTTGGCATCGTTCGCCGGGCCGGAGAACACTTTAAACTCGACGTCTTTGACCAGATCGGCGACGTCCACCAGCTCCAGCGGGTTGCGCAGATCGGGTTTATCGGAACCGTAACGGCGCATCGCTTCGGCGAAGGTCATGATCGGGAATTTGCCCAGATCCACACCCTTCACATCCAGCCACAGTTCATGCACCAATTGCTCCATCACTTCACGCACCTGATCGGCGGTCATGAAGGAGGTTTCTACGTCGATCTGGGTGAATTCAGGCTGACGGTCGGCGCGCAGGTCTTCGTCGCGGAAACATTTAACGATCTGATAATAACGATCGAAACCGGACATCATCAGCAACTGTTTGAACAGCTGCGGGGACTGCGGCAGTGCGTAAAACTTGCCTTTATGCACGCGGCTCGGCACCAGATAATCACGGGCACCTTCTGGCGTGGCTTTGGTTAGCATCGGGGTTTCGATATCGAGGAAACCGTGGCTATCCATAAAGCGGCGCACGAAGCTGGTAATTTTGGCGCGGGTTTTCAGGCGATCGGCCATTTCTGGGCGACGCAGATCCAAGTAGCGGTACTTCAGACGCGCTTCTTCGGTATTGGTCTGGTTGGAATCCAGCGGCAACGGCTCGGAACGGTTGATAATCTCCAGGCCATGAGCAAACACTTCGATTTCACCGGTGGCCATATCTTTATTGATCTGATTATCCGGGCGAGCGCGAACGGTGCCGACGATCTGAATGCAGAACTCGTTACGCAGTTCGAACGCTTTGTCGAACGCCGTTTTCTGGTCTGGATCGAAAAACACCTGCACGATGCCTTCACGGTCACGCATATCAATGAAGATCAGGCCGCCCAGATCGCGACGACGGTTAACCCAACCACATAAAGTGACTTCCTGGCCGACATGGGCCAGATTCAACTGCCCGCAATATTCAGTACGCATACGCTATCCTTTTGACTTAAGCCGACTCCGCCGGAGTGTTGCATTATTGCTCTTGTCCGCACGGCGGTTATCTATACCTGTCGCAGCGTGATCGCCCGTGTTCAACCAGAGCTGAAACGTGAAATCCGTTGGTATAGGTCGTTGGATTAAAGATTGGTGAAAAAAGGCGGCCATTATAAAGGAAATTCATGCGCCAGATAAGAGCGAACACCGCATTGTTGCAACGCTATCCCCTTCATACGTGAAGTTGCAAGGTTGTTGGCTGCTTTCACTCACCCCAGTCACTTATTTATGTAAGTTCCTGGGGACTCACTCAGTTGCCGCCTACCTGCAACTCCACGTATTTTGGGTAGATATAGGGCATCTTTACCAGGGGTAACACATTAGTTAACAAATTTTCCATTAACTCAGCACCGTTTTTTCACGTAGCCTCACGCCACGGCTTGCTGACTGGCCATTGACCATGCGCCTGCCAGCATGAATTTTATCCACTATGAGACGGATCCCAATGTTGAAACTTGACCCCCAATCCACCGCCTTGGTACTTATCGATCTGCAAGATGGCATTTTGCCTTACGCCGTTGGCCCTCACAGCGCCAACCAGGTGGTCACCCATGCTGCTCATCTGGCAGGCCGCTTCCGTGCCTTGGGTGCGCCGGTGTTCCTGGTGCGCGTCGGTTGGTCAGACTCTTTTGCCGAAGCGCTGAAACAGCCGGTGGACCAACCTTCTCCGGCACCGGTCGGCGGCCTGCCTGATTCCTGGTGGCAATTCCCAGAAGAATTGGCAGTGAGTGACAGCGATATCCTGATCACTAAGCGCCAATGGGGCGCGTTTTACGGCACCGATCTCGATCTGCAGCTGCGCCGCCGTGGCATCAAATCAGTCGTGCTGGGCGGTATTGCCACCAACATCGGCGTGGAATCCACCGCCCGCAACGCCTGGGAGCTGGGTTATGAACTGGTGATCGCCGAAGACATATGCAGCACCTACAGCACCGAGATGCACCAGTTTGCCTTCGACCATATCTTCCCGCGCATTGCCCGCGTGCGCAGCACCAGCGAGATCCTGGCGGCACTGTAACGCAATCTGAAAACCTGCTAGGTTGTGGCTTGGAAAACGACAGATATACCAGGAAAACAACAGATTGATGTATATCGGATTACCACAGTGGCAACACTCAGCCTGGAGCCGCATCGGGCTACGCGATCTGGCAGATTACAGCCGTTATTTTAACTGCGTGGAAGGCAATACCACCTTCTACGCGTTGCCGAAGCTGGAAATAGTCCATCGTTGGCGCGATATGACCAGCGATGATTTCCGCTTTTGTTTCAAATTCCCTTCGGATATCAGTCATAAAGCCGCGCTGCGCAACTGCGCCAGCGAAATCCAGGCGTTTTATGATTGCCTGAGCCCGATCCATTCACGTATTGGGCAATTGTGGCTGCAACTACCTGCCGCTTTCAGCCCTGAGCACTTGCCCATGCTGTGGCAGTTTTTCGACGCTCTGCCGCAAGCCTTTACCTACGGCGTGGAAGTGCGCCATCCGGCATTTTTCGCCAAAGGCGAGGACGAGTTAGCACTTAACCAAGGGTTGCATCAGCGCAGCATCAACCGAGTGATCCTTGACAGCCGCCCGGTGCATAATGCCAAGCCAAACACCGCAGCCGTTCGCGATGCACAGCAGAAGAAGCCCAAATTACCGGTACACGCGATCGTCACCGCCAACCATCCGTTGGTGCGCTTTATCGGCGGGGATGTGCTGGATGACAATTTGCGCTGGTTTGCGCCCTGGCAGCAGAAGCTCCCGCTCTGGCAGCAACAGCATCAACCTTATCTGTTCATTCATACGCCAGATAACGCTGATTCACCGCAGCAGGCACAAAAAATCTGGCAACAGTTGCACCAGACTATTCCGAATTTACCAGCGCCGCCCGACTGGCCTGAACAGAATGCCCTGTTTTAATCCGTTATATACCCTAAATAATTCGAGTTGCAGGAAGGCGGCGACACAGCGAATCCCTAGGAGCTTACATCAGTAAGTGACTAGGGTGAGCGAGGAAAGCCAACGCACCTGCAGCTTGAAGTATGACGGGTACAGCGGTTTTTTCCTCGCGACAGTAATCACAATGGCAGTTATCATGCTGGTGGCCTGATTTAATTAGGGAATGGAGTTAAAAATGGTAAGCGCGCTCTATGTGGTGCTCGGCGCATTGTTGTTGATCAAACTCTCTTATGACGTCGTTAGATTAAGAATGCAGTATCGTGTCGCCTACGGCGACGGGGGTTTCTACGAGCTGCAAACCGCGATCCGTGTACATGGCAATGCCGTGGAATACATCCCTATCGCCACCGTCCTGCTGGTGATTATGGAGATGAACGGTGCTGAAGTCTGGATGATTCATCTTTGTGGTCTGCTGCTGATGGCGGGCAGGCTGGTGCACTATTATGGCTTGCGTAACCGCGAGGTCAGTTGGCGCCGTTCAGGAATGGCGGCCACTTATATCTCGTTAATCCTGATGGTCATTGCCAATATCGTCTATCTACCCTGGGATCTGGTTTTCAGCCTGCATTGATCCACCCCGCTGTACCGCTACAGTTTGAAAGACGACGGGTATACATTATTTCCCGTCTTTTTCTGCTAGTATACGCGCCTTCGAATTCTGACCTGATTTGCCGCTATGCCAAACCGCGATACTCTTTTTTCCGCACCGATCGCCAAATTGGGCGACTGGACCTTCGACGAACGCGTCGCCGAAGTTTTCCCTGACATGATCCAGCGCTCCGTTCCGGGCTATTCCAATATCATCTCGATGATTGGCATGCTGGCCGAACGCTTTGTCCAACCGGGCAGCCAGGTGTATGACCTTGGCTGTTCACTCGGTGCAGCAACGCTGTCGATGCGGCGGAACATCAACGTGGCTGGCTGCAAGATTATCGCCGTCGATAATTCCCCGGCGATGGTCGAACGTTGCCGCCGGCACATCGACGCCTTCCGCGCCGAGACGCCCGTCGAGGTGGTTGAAGCAGATATTCTGGATATCAGCATCGAAAATGCTTCGATGGTGGTGCTGAACTTTACCCTGCAATTCCTTGAGCCAGCCGATCGCCTGCGCCTGCTACAGCAAGTGTACCGTGGGCTGCGGCCCGGTGGCGCACTGGTGCTGTCGGAAAAGTTCAGCTTTGAAGATAGCGACGTGGGCGAGCTGCTGTTCAATATGCATCATGATTTCAAGCGTGCTAACGGCTACAGCGAGCTGGAAATCAGCCAAAAACGCAGCATGTTGGAAAACGTGATGCTGACAGATTCTGTTGAAGCCCATAAAGCGCGGCTGCGGCAGGCCGGTTTTGAACACGCCGAGGTCTGGTTCCAATGCTTTAACTTTGGTTCGCTGATCGCTCTGAAATCGGGAGAAACCGCATGATTGAGTTTGGTGATTTTTATCAACGTATTGCCAAAGGGCCGCTCAGCCATTGGCTGGATACCCTGCCCGCGCAAATCAGCGCCTGGCAGCGTGAATCGCTGCATGGCAAGTTCAAACAGTGGTTCAACTCGGTAGAACATTTGCCGGAACTGACCCCGACGCACCTCGATCTACTGCACGGCGTACGCGCCGACATGGATCAACCGCTGTCGCCTGGTCAGCTCGAAGGCATCGAGAAGATGCTGCGTACCCTGATGCCGTGGCGCAAAGGGCCATTTTCTCTGTATGGCATTGATATCGATACCGAATGGCATTCCGACTGGAAATGGGATCGCGTTCTGCCCCACATTGCTCCGCTGGCCGGTCGCACCATTCTCGATGTTGGCTGCGGCAGTGGTTATCACCTGTGGCGGATGATCGGCGAAGGTGCGCATCTGGCGGTGGGTATCGACCCGATGCAGTTATTCCTCTGCCAGTTTGAGGCCGTGCGCAAACTGTTGGGTGGCGATCAACGCGCTCATGTCCTGCCGCTTGGTATTGAACAACTGCCGGAACTGGCAGCGTTCGATACCGTGTTCTCTATGGGCGTGCTGTATCATCGCCGCTCGCCGCTGGATCATCTGTATCAGTTGAAAAACCAGCTGGTCGCCGAAGGGGAACTGGTGCTGGAAACGCTGGTGGTAGAAGGCGATCGCCATCAGGTATTGGTACCGGGCGATCGCTATGCGCAGATGCGTAACGTTTACTTTATCCCTTCCGCAGAAGCGCTGAAATGCTGGCTGGAGAAATGTGGTTTTGTCGACGTCAAGATTGCTGATATGTGTATCACCAGCACCGAAGAGCAGCGCCGTACCGGTTGGATGACCAGCGAATCCTTGGCTGAATTCCTTGATCCAAACGATCGCAGCAAGACCATCGAAGGCTACCCAGCGCCACTGCGTGCGGTATTAACCGCGAGAAAGCCCTGAACAAGGGTTTTCTCCGGCCAGTTAAGACCCCCGTAAACTCCTGTCGACTGCGAGCCTCATTATTGAGGCTCGCTCTGTAGGCGGTTCAAATCGCTGCACGACGCCGCACCTTTCTGCAATTCAAATTATCCAACATATAGAAGTAGCACTTTACATACAGAACATTTATTGATGTATTTTTCACATAGAAGCTATTTTTACTTGGATTGTTCTTATCCAATTATTTATACTCAAGATGCTTCATGCTGTATGTAAATGTAATAATTTTATGCTGAAGTTAAAACTCATTCACACCTTGAATAATTAGAGTTGTAGAAAAGCGCTGACATAGCTAATCCTCAGAGGATTATTCAATCTTTTAGGGTCGGGCAATGCAACTAACTCTCAATGACTGAATTAAACCACAAACAAATCATATAAGGAAATCACAAACATACAAATAAAGAATACATATCTCTACAGCGTGACCTGTGGAAGTGATACTTTTATCAAGAACAATAAAAGGAATTGAAATAATGCGTGTTATGAATATATTAAAGCTACTCGTTTTTTCAGTATTGGGAATGGTTTTAAATATTATATTACCTCTAAATGCGAATGCAGCTGCTTTAGAACCTAATGAGGCTATTTGGCCCGTTCCACATATTTATGAGCAAAGAGACTTTCAAATAAAAGGCAAAGGTAATGCCTCTGAAGTAGCGAGTTCTAATTTACGTGGTTCGGGAGCCACGTGGAGCAGATATGAACCAACGGGTATCTATGTCAAAGAAAATGAAACATTAACCATTAACGTTTCATCAAAA
The DNA here is from genome assembly GCF_057180605.1 of Serratia sp. HNCC26DJ206. Lineage (NCBI taxonomy): Bacteria > Pseudomonadati > Pseudomonadota > Gammaproteobacteria > Enterobacterales > Yersiniaceae > Serratia > Serratia sp. HNCC26DJ206. The sequence continues at coordinate 55,778 of NZ_JBXUGP010000027.1, read as the reverse complement.
GCAAATGTATTTGCTTATGTTCAATCCTATGCCTTATATGGCACAGCAAGTTCTTGGGATGAAAAGGCATTTAAACTACAACCCGGTAAGAACATAATATCATCACCAAAAGGTGGGATTTTGTATCTTTCTAATGAAGAGAAAACAGGGGATGTTTCTATCTCAGTACAGGGGGGTTCCCACATTCCCGTCTTCGAAAAATATCATCACTCAATGTCTGACTTGATAGCCATGTTAGATAAATATAAAAATGCTCCTTATGTCGAATTTATTAGCGAGCGTGGATTAATTACCGCAACCTACGGTGCTGTCGCCGAATACTATTTACAAAGGAATGCAACCGACCCGGTAACTTTACTGGAAAGGCTTGATATTGTTTTAGCTGCTCAAGATCATACCGCTGGCTATGATGAACAGGATGGCCCAAACAAACAAGATCACCATTACCGGCATATGATTCAAGATACAAAAAGTAGTTTATATATGTATGCAACCATATACCGTACAGCCTATGTAAATAGTGCTATAAATGCCGTGTTAGATGGGTTTTTCTCAAAAGCCTGGGGCCCAATGCATGAAAATGGGCATCAGCAGCAAATTTTTGCAATGAAATTCAATGGGATGAGTGAAGTTACGGTCAATATTTATAGTTTAGCTGCAGAAAAAGTTCTTGGCCAGATATCGAGATTAGAAAGCGAAGATATTTACGCTAGAATATTCGAATATTTAGACCGCCCTCAGCAAGATAAAGACTATATCCAGATTGAAGACCTATTCGTGAAGTTAGGGATGTTACATCAGTTGACATTAAGCTTCGGGGACCAATTCTATCCACGTTTACACCGTGAGTATCGAGAAAAACCCCGAACTGATATCAATATCTATGGCAAAGAACAAATATTTATCTATATGGCATCAAAAGTATCAGGCTACGACTTGACTCCTTTCTTTGCAATGTGGGGATTATTGCCCTCTAATGATACGAAAGCTGAAATTAAAAAACTGAATCTGGACATATTGACACAAGAAATTTGGAAAAGTACAGACTCTAACCCTGTGATCGTTCCTTCTTTACGTATACAGGGTGATAAAATCAGTTTAACCATGAGTAATGAAGTTTTCTCCAGTAACCAACGATTTGTTGTTTACCATAACGGTCAATATGCTTTTGAGACATATGCGGGTAAACAGTATTATTCTCAGAAAGACACTTCCAACCCTTATGTAACCACTGTGGTGTATGTAAAAAACAAACCCTCTTATGGTGATAAGATAGATGTCTATCTGGTTCCTGGAACACCAGGGCAGCCAATTGATTTCTCTGCGAGCACTCACTTAATATCCAAAATTCATACCGGTGATATAAGCTTAAACGTCAGTGATGCTGGCTTTGAAAGCACAATGGATATTGGTTTATTCAATAGTAAAACAAGAATCCTCTTCTTATATAACGGCAAGTACCTAGGCGAAACATACAATGGCGTTAGTTACTATCTTGCCAATAGCAAGACTAACCAAAAGCTCACCACCTTTAATCGCAATCCATTATATGATGGCGATAAAATAGAGATATATAAAATACCAGGGCAGCCTGGAGAACGAACTAATATATCAGAGGGAGTACTGTTGGCTTCGCAAGAGCTAACAGCACCGGCTACGCCAGAAAAGTTTGACGATATTTCTTTGGATAACATTTCTCTCGATTGGACTGCAACAGGTTTTACAGTTTCGCTACCGTCCGACCTGTTTTATAGCGATCACCGAGTAGTGCTTACTAAAAATGGGCAGTATCTAGGCGAGTTTCAGCAAGGTAAAGCGTATTCGGTAATAGTAACAAACACTAATCCGAACATTGTAAAAATAACCAGAAATATTTCTCTAAACCCAAAAGATGAAATATTACTCTATGTAGTACCAGGCTCACCTGGCATGTCTGAAGATGTCTATGAGATGAGAAAATTATTGTTAAAGAAAGTCTTTAATTAAATGCTTTAAATACTGTTTACAGTTGGCGCAAACTAAAGGCAGCACAGACGCAACGCCTGTGCTGCCTGCCTTAGGCTACCGTTGACTGCTGCACCCGTTCTTCTTGGGGCATAACCGGTTGCCGGTTATATCCCCATATCCCTTTAGCGAAAATGGCACAGGCGGTGATCAACGCTGGAATCGCAATGATGGCAAACACCTGAGAAAACTCCCACTCCAGCGCCAACATTTGCGCTCCGGCAAAGGCGCTCAGTATGGCACCGATACGGCCAATGCCGTGCATCCAACTGGAACCGGTGGCACGCGCTTCGGTAGGGTAATACCCAGCAGAAAGTGCGTTCATGCCGGTATTGGCACCGTTGAGGCAAAAACCGCAACCGAGGGCCAGCAACCCCAGCAAGATCTCGCTGTGTGAAGCCAAGCCAATCGACAAGGTAAAGGCCGCTCCCACCAGATAAATACACCCCAGCGCCCGATGCGGGTTAACCCGATCCATCATCCAACCGGCAAACAGAGAACCGAAAGTCCCACCCGCCTGATACAACGCCGTGATCACCGCCGCCTGTGCAACGCTAAGGCCGATCTCTTTCACCAGCGTCGGCAACCAACTGCCCAACAGATAGACCAAAAACAGCGCCATGAAATAACCGATCCACAGCATGACGCTACCGAAACGATAATCACGTGAGACAACAATCCGCACCGCTCCTTTGCCCTCACCCACCAGCGGCGGTAGCGTAAAGCGGGTTTCTGGGTGGGTGCTGCCCGGCGCCAGTTTTTCAACAATTTTGCGAATACGGTTTGCGCTGGCGCGTTTAGTGACCAGAAAGCGCACCGATTCCGGCAATTTCAGCAGCAACAATGGCACGCTCAACAACGGCAAAATCCCGCCTAACAGCAGCAGAGAATGCCAACCGAAGCGCGGGATCAGCCAGGAAGCGGCAAATCCACCGATCGCCGCACCAAAGGTAAAGCCGCAGAACACCACGGTGATCAGGAACGACCGTTTTTTCTCCGGCGCGTATTCGGAGATCAGCGTACCAACATTGGGCATCGCCGCGCCCATGCCCAGCCCGGTCATAAAGCGGAAAAAGATCATCTGATCGATATTCTGCGAAAAGGCTGTAACGATGGTCCAGAACCCGAAGAAAAATACGCTATTGATAATAATTACCCGGCGGCCTAGCCGATCCGCCAGCGGGCCAGAGAGCAGCGCCCCGAGTGTTAACCCGACCAGCGCGGCGCTGATCACCCAACCCAACTGTTGGTTAGCGACACCCCATTGCACTTTCAGCTCCGGCGCAATAAACCCCATCAGGGTAATATCGAAGCCATCCAGGGCAATCACAATAAATCCCAAGCAGATAATCAGCTTTTGAAAACGCCCCAAGGGACGCTGATTAATCAATTCCCTCACGTCTATCTCGTTTGCAGCCACAATATTTCCCTCCGTACATTCGGCTATGCCGCAGGCGTTGCTCATCATGAACACGGGAGAATCTATCTCCGCGTCGTCGAGTCATACACCTGCGAACGATGGCAACAACAACGATAAAGTGGGCGATTATCGCCCGATGATTCGTATATCGTACCTAGAATGTAAGAATTCGCACGGGCGCCAGCAATGGGGCAATGCGATAATTTGGGCGGTTATCGAACTGTTTGGTACGTTTATTTCCGGTTAACTCAGCGTGCTTTACGACTGAATACCCAGCTAATAGATTGAAATTAAATGAAATAAAACATCTTACTCACACTGTTTATCACTTACTCAAAGGGTAAAAATATTGTTGCAAATATGTGAAGTTCATCATATCCAGAGGCTTGCAGCTTAGTCCACACCTCTGCATCACCTTTGACAACTGTCACAAATCTCATACCAAACGTTTACACAAAGAACCATATGGTTCATTTTATAATGACAATGGCAACCTAGCCACACCTTGAGACAATCGGAGCTCATCATGAATGCGAACACTACTTTTGCAGCCTCGCGCCCACCGCTTTATCTGCTGGCCCTGTTAGGTAAAGATATTCAAGGCTCTCTTTCCCCCCAGTTGTACGAACACGAAGCCCGTCGCCAAGGCTTGCGTTGCAGTTACCAACTACTGGACTTTACCCAGCGTGACTGGGGCGCAGAAGCCCTGCCGGATGTGTTGCGCAGCCTGGAAACCCTCGGTTTTACCGGTTGTAACGTCACTCATCCGTTCAAACAGCAAATCATCCCTTATCTGGATCAACTCTCACCGCAGGCTAGCGCGATTGGTGCGGTCAATACCGTCCTGTTTCGCCACGGCCAGCGTATCGGTCACAATACCGACTGCCCCGGTTTTATTAGCCATTTCCGCCGCAATCTGCCGGACGTGAATATTGAGCGCGTGTTGCAGGTTGGCGCTGGCGGCGCAGGCAGCGCCAGTGCCTACGGCCTGTTGGAATATGGCGTCAAACATCTGGCGTTGTACGATCGCGATACGGCACGCAGTGAAGCACTGTACCAGCAGTTGTTACTGCATTTTGGCTCCGATCGCGTCAGCATTACTGACAACCCGCAGCAGGCATTAGCCAACAGCAGCGGCCTGGTGCAAGCAACGCCGATCGGCATGAGCGGCCACCCCGGCATGCCGATCGATATTGATTGGTTAACACCGCGCCACTGGGTGGCTGATGTGATTTACGTTCCACGGGAAACGGAGTTGGTCCTGCGCGCGCGCGCCAAAGGCTGCCAGGCGATTGGCGGCGACGGTATGGTGGTATTCCAGGCCGCCCAAGCGTTTGAGCTTTACACCGGCCTGCAACCAGACCGCGAACATATGCTAGAGATTTTTCAGCAGGTCTGCGTGAACCAAGGCTAACCCTGGCGCATCGCCGCAAGGCGTGCTGCACCATTGGCCGCGCCGTACTGGCTATAGCCACCGCGCCTTTCCAGCAGTTCAAAGAAGAAACACCCGCCGGTAAACGGTTGGGTGTAAACATGCAGCAGTTCTCCCCCCGCCGGATCGCGATCGTAAAGAATATGGTGCTGCCGCAGGCGAGCAACAAATCCCGCATCCAGGCTAAACCGGGTTGCCAGATCGTCGTAGTAGTTATCTGAGATGGTCAGCAGCGCTACGCCATTTTGCCTGGCGCTAGCCACCGCCTGAAAAATATCGGCCGTGGAGAAAGCCACGTGCTGCAACCCGCTGCCATGATAAGCCTCCACGGTGCGCGCACTAAGCGTTCCCAGGCTTTGCGAAACGTTTAGCGGTAAACGGATACCGTAGCAAGGCGTATGCAACGCCTTGCTGCGTACCAGCCCGTAAGGATCGGGCAGCAACTGCTCGCCATCCGCCTGCATCCCTAAAACGCTGCGCAGGAACATCACCCAGTTCTCCAGCGAACCGGCAGGCATCGCCAAGGCCAGATGATCGATCCCCTGCAACTGCGGCCCTGAAATATCAACCGGTGGTTGCAGATGAAAATCATCCTGATACACATCGCTGGTCTGCTCGCCAAACAGGTAAATCAGGCTGCCATCCGGCGCGCAAAGCGCCGGGATCTCATGCTCATTAGGTCCAACCTGCCCCTGATAAGACGGATAGGCAAAATCTCTGGCTCGCTGTAACAATGCCTGTGGGCGATCGCTGCGGCAGGCCAGAGCGCACAACGACGCGCCGTGTTGCTCACGGTAACCAGCGGCAAAGGAGTCTGGTTGCTGGTTAAGCACGACTCTGACCCCACCATTCTGGTAAAGTGCCACGCGCTTGGAGCGATGATCGCCACAGTGGCTGAACCCCAGTTGCCCAAGCCAGCGCGCCAGTTCATCAGCTTCTGCGGCATTAACGGCAAACTCCAGAAACTCGATCGCCTGACGCTGTGGCAACAGGGCACTGCTGAACAATCCGCGCTCGACTTGCCCCAGCGCGGCCTGTGCCTGCTCTTCCAACAGCAATAGCGAGCGCAGGCCATCCTGCGCCGTTGCGGCACTGGGTGCTGCGCGGAAACCATCGTTGAACACTTCCAGCGACCACGGGCCACGATATCCTTTGCGTAACAGCGCAGCGGCAAACTCCACCAGCGGTAACGCCCCTTGACCGGGGAAGCAGCGGAAATGGCGGCTCCATTCGATCACCTCCATGTTCAACCACGGAGCATCTGCCAGTTGCAGAAAGGCGATCTTTTCCAGTGGAATATCATCCAACTGATCCAGGTTATCGCCCAGCGCTAAGATGTGAAAACTGTCCAATGCCAAGCCCAATGCGGGGCTGTCAACCGCCCGCACCCGCTCCCAGGCCTGCCGATAGCGGTTGACATGCTGGCCCCAGGCCAGTGCTTCATAGGCCACCACGATCTGCTGCTGCTGCGCCAAGGCAGCCAACTGCGCCAGATCCTCGACCTGCTGCTCGAATTGGCCACAGCTGTCTGGCGACACATTGCTGCACAGCAGCATGCGATCGCACCCTAACTCCTGCATCAGCGCAAATTTGCGCCGCGCGCGTTCCAGATTGCCCGCCATCAGTGAACGTGGTGCGCCTTCAAAATCGCGAAACGGCTGATACAGGGTAATGGCTAAGCCCAAATCCTGTGCTCGCTGGCGTATTTCTGCCGGTTTACCCGGAAAGTAGAGCAGATCATTTTCGAAAATTTCTACACCATCAAAGCCAGCGGCAGCAATAGCTGCCAGCTTTTCCGGTAAGGTACCCGCAATGGATACCGTGGCAATTGAACGCAGCATGAGACTCCCCTATTGATAACCCAGACACTCTCCTGCACCGGGCAAAACACGGTGCCACTCTTTTTTGTACCAAAAGGTTCATTTTGTCAAACAGGTTCAAAGCGGCAGTAACAACTCTTTAACAGCGATCACAAAACAACCGGAAAGCGAAGGTTGTATTGGAAGAGTCCGGCAGTTACTCTTGTCGGGTGTTCCCTCAACTGCCAACCTCTTGATGTTAAATCCTATCGACTCACCAAGCGGCAAACGTAAAAACGATCCCCAGGGTTTGAAACTGCGCATTTTTACCAGTGCACTGCTGGAATTTGCCGAATACGGCCTCAAAGGCGCACGCCTGGAAAATATTGCCCAACAGGCGGAAACCACCAAACGCATGGTGGTCTACCACTTCAAGAACAAGGAAACGCTGTATCTGGCGGTGCTGGAGCACGTCTACCAACACATCCGCGATCATGAGTCTGGGTTAGCTTTAGATACCCTGCCACCTGCGGAAGCCATCGTCAGGCTGGTGGAAGAGAGCTTTAATTACCACGTCACGCATCCTGACTTTATTCGGTTGATCTGCATGGAAAACATGATGCGCGGTAAATACATCAGCCAATCCCCGCATATCCGAGCGCTCAACCAGAGTGCCCTGACGCTGCTGGAAGATATCCTTGCACGTGGCAAAGCCAAGCAACTGTTTAATGACGAAGTGAGCGCCCATGACGTCCACCGTCTGATCAGCAGCCTGTGTTTCCACCACGTCTCCAACCAGTACACTTTCAATACGCTTTTTGAAAGTAATCAATCGCCAGAAGAACAGATCACCCATCACCGGAAAATGGCGGTCGTCGCTACAACCCGCTATTTGGCGCGGTAAGTCGCACTAACGTTTACCCGGCTACAGTAGCATTACATTACTTTTAGCTATGTAAACCAGATGTAAATTTCACTTTATTGTAACAACTCGCCACTTATACACTGCCGAGGGTCAAGCCTATTCCCCTCACCTTATCGATAAGGAGTGCTCTATGAGCAGCAGCGAGCTGTATCAACGTAATCGCGATCGCCATCCGCCAGCCTACTCGCCGGAATACAAAAGCAGTGTGTTGCGCTCGCCGCGTAATGCGCCGATCTCATTGCAGAATTCGCTTTCCGAGATCACCGGCCCGGTATTTTCCAGCAGCGAACTCGGGGCGTTAGACAACGATCTGATCCTGAATTACGCCAAGCAAGGTATGCCGATTGGCGAGCGGATTATCGTGCATGGTTATGTGCGAGATGAAAACGGCCAACCAATGCGCAATACGCTGGTTGAAGTGTGGCAGGCCAACGCCGGTGGCCGTTACCGCCACAAAAAAGATCAGTATCTGGCACCGATCGACCCCAACTTTGGCGGCTGTGGGCGCATGCTCACCGACGACAAGGGCTACTACGTTTTCCGCACCATTAAGCCCGGCCCCTACCCTTGGCGCAACCGTGTCAATGACTGGCGCCCGGCGCATATCCACTTCTCTCTCTCCGGCGATGCCTTTGCACAACGCTTGATCACCCAGATGTATTTCGAAGGGGACCCGCTGATTGCACACTGCCCGATCGTGTGTTCCATCAATGACGATGACGCAGTGCGCTCACTGATCTCGGTCCTTGATAAATCCGCCTCCGTGCAGCTCGACAGCCTGGCTTATCGCTTTGATCTGGTGCTGCGTGGGCATCGCGCCACGCTGTTTGAAAACCGCTTACAGGGGAAAGCCTAATGTTGAAAGATACCTATCTGCTGGAAACGCCTTCACAAACCGCTGGCCCCTACGTGCATATCGGCCTGGCCCCCCATGCCGCCGGTTTTGACATTTTCGAAAACAACTTCGGCCCGGTGCTGACCAACGCCGAAACCCGCGGCGAACGTATCCGTATTGAAGGCCGGGTGTTCGACGGCAGCGGTACACCGCTGCGTGACGTCCTGCTGGAAATGTGGCAGGCCAATGCGGCTGGGCGCTATCAACACCCGCAGGATCGCCAGCATGACAAAAGTCTGGACCCTAACTTTCGCGGTTGGGGGCGAGCCTGCTCCGATTTCACCAGCGGTGTTTATACCTTCGACACCATCAAGCCCGGCGCGGTCATTGGGCGCGATGGCAGGCTGATGGCACCGCATGTCAACCTGTGGATCGTGGCGCGTGGCATCAACCTGGGTCTGCATACCCGCATGTATTTTTCCGATGAGGAAAGTGCTAACCAGGCCGATCCGGTGCTCAATCTGGTCGAACAGGAAGTACGGCGTAATACGCTGATTGGTCACAAAAAAAGCACCGCAGACGGCTCCCTCTATCAGTTCGATATTGTGCTGCAGGGGGAGAATGAAACGGTATTTTTCGATTTGTAATCCAGAGATCGGCCAATCCCGTTCATAACGGCAGAGAGATGAGTTACTCTGCCGTAACCTTGATGACGGAGTGGCCGCGTGATAGATAACAACAGCGTTTTTACCCAGCGTATTCGCCTGCGTCATATCCACTGCTTTGTTGCCGTCGCCCGGGAAGGCTTCCTACACCGGGCGGCGGAACGCCTGAATCTGAGCCAACCGGCACTGTCGAAAACCCTCAGCGAGTTAGAAGCCCTGACCGGCGTCACCCTGTTCGATCGCGGCCGCCACGGCGCACGGCTGACCGCGCAGGGCGAGGTGTTCCTGGCCCATGCGCAGCGCATTATGGCGGCGCTGGCCGACGCTGGAGACGTGCTGGCGCAGCAGGCCCATGCTCTGCCGCCGCCGCTGCGCGTGGGTGCTCTGCCCACTGCCGCGCTGGGCGTATTGCCGCCGGTAATTGCCCATTTTCAGCAGCTTCACCCCCATCTGCGCATCCAGGTCACCACCGCGCACAATACGGCGCTGCTGGCACAGTTACAAAATGGCGAACTGGATCTGGCGATTGGCCGCATGGCCGATCCACAGATGATGAGCGGCCTGCTGTTTGAATTGCTGTTTCTAGAAGAGTTGCAGGTGGTGGCGCAACCCGCCCACCCGCTGCTGCGTGAAACCCTGACGCTGGAAAATGCCTTGCGCTACCCGTTGGTTGTTGCCCCCAAAGGCACCGTGCCGCGCCAGAACGCCGAAGCGCTGCTGGCCGCCAGCGGCCTTTCCCTACCGGCCCAACGGGTAGAAACCCTGTCACCTTCGCTGGCGCGGCGGCTGACGCTGCAATACGACTATCTGTGGTTCGTGCCTTCCGGCGCGGTGCAGGACGATCTCACCGCTGGCAGGTTGCTGCCGCTGCCGTTCAGTGGGCCAGGAACCTCAGAACCGGTGGGGATCATCGTGCGTAATCAGGAGCACTCCGGCGGCGCGTTGCAAGACTTTATCGCTGCGGTGCGCCGCGAAGCATTGGCAATACGCCCCTAGCCGTTCAGCCTGCTGCCGCATCCATTTCGGCGAATACCGCTTCGGCCAAATGAAACGCCGCGTTGGCGGCGGGTAAACCGCAATACAACGCACTTTGCATCAACACCTCTTTAAGTTCTTCGCGGGTGACGCCGTTGTTGAATGCTGCCTTCAGGTGCATGCGCAATTCCGCTTCACGGTTGAGGGCGATCAGCATCGCGATGGTGATCAAGCTGCGGGTATGGCGCGCTAAACCGGGGCGAGTCCAGATCTCCCCCCAGGCGTAACGGCTGATGAAATCCTGAAACTCCTGGTTGAGCGGCGTCAGATTGCTCAGCGTGCGATCAACGTGGGCATCCCCCAGCACTTCGCGACGCACCGCGATCCCTTGCTGGTAACGCTGTTTATCATCCATGCTTGTTCCTCAGTTATAAGCGGTTGTTGATGTTGTGGCTTTGGCGCGTACCAAAACCTGTTGGATAAACACCGATGCGCTGCCCAGCGCGTTGGCCGGATCGAGCAGTTCGGCCAGCTGTGAACGTTCGAGCCACTTCAGCACCTGCTCATCCTGTTCCAGCACCGCCAGCAAAGACAGATTCTCTGCCTGCGCGCGTTGGCAGGCTTGCTCAATGTGCCGGTGAGCATTCAGGCGGCCCATGGGTTCACCCAGCGCCATGGTGACCGCTTCAGCCAGAATCAGCCCGCCGGTCAACGCCAGATTATCCGCCATGCGGGCCGGGAAAACCTGCAATCCATCAATCAGCGGCACGCTGGCCGCCAGCGCCCCGGCGCTGAGCATCATCAGTTCCGGCAGGCTTTCCCATTCGGCGTGCCAGCCACCCAGGCCGCGTTCGTGCTCTTGCAGCATCGCCTGATACAGGCCGCTCACCAGCGCGGGTGCGCGCATGGCCGCCGCCAAAATCACCGCACAGGACACCGGATTGCGTTTGTGTGGCATGGTTGAAGACCCCCCGCGCCCCTCGGCCTGCGGTTCGGCAACCTCAGCGATTTCGGTCTGGCACAGCAGTGAAATATCCCGCGCCAGCTTACCCAGTGTTCCTGCCAGCCCGGCATACCAACCTGCCACTTCTAACAAGCGGTCACGCTGGCTGTGCCAAGGGGTGTCGGCTTCCGTCAACTGCAAGCGCTGCGCCAACAGAGCCGACACCGCTTTGCCCTTTGACCCCAGTGAATTGAGCGTACCGGCGGCACCGCCAAATTGCAGCACCAGCACGCGCGGCAGCATCTGTGCCAACCGCTGGCGATAACGCAGCAATGCATCCAACGTGCCTGCCAGCTTTAACCCCAGAGTGGTCGGCAATGCCTGCTGCATCCAGGTTCGCCCCACCATTAGCGTTTCGTGGTGAATTTCAATCTGGCACACCAGCGCCGCGATCAGCTGCGTCAACTGGCTATCGGTCTGCGTTAATGCGCTGCGCAGTTGCAGCACCAGCCCGGTATCAATCGCATCCTGGCTGGTTGCGCCCCAATGCACAAAACGCGCCGCCTGCGGATCCTGTTCGGCCACCCGCGCGGTCAGTTGGCGCACCAAAGGGATCGCCAGATTGCCCGCCAGTGCCGCAGCATTCGCCAGTGAACCCGCATCCAACAGCTCGCTTTGACAACAGCGAGCAATGGTCTCTGCTGCCGAGGGGGGGATCACACCGGCTTCAGCCTGCGCCTGCGCCAATGCCGCCTCGAAATCCAGCATCCCTTGCAAAACCGCCGCGTCGCTAAAGCAGCTATTGATCGCGGAAGGCCGTAGCAACGGTGTCAATAATTCCATCATCTCTCCTGTTCTCTATTCACTCTGGGCAACCCGTCAACGTTAGCCTTGCTGACCAAACAGCGTCAAGGGCGATAATCGTTATAGTGTGCGTATATCGCACACAATTGGAGCCCGATTGATTTGCCATCAGATTCTGTGATCAGAACACGGTTTTCACGCGCTAACTTACTGCCTGCAACGCGAAGTGGGCGATTATCGGATACACTGTGCGAAATCCGCAGATACCGACAGGGAACTGACCATGACGCGCAACGCCTCCCCCGACACCTCCACCGAAGAGCACAGTTTTGTCGCTGGCAGCAGCAACGATCCGTTCAAGGGCGACCCAAATTTTATGACTTCGCTGGCGCGCGGCCTGGAGGTGATCCAGGCGTTTACGCCGCAGCGGCGGTTGATGTCGATCTCGCAAATCAGCCAGAAAACCGGCATCCCGCGCGCCGCGGTGCGCCGTTGCCTGTATACGCTGACTAAATTGGGGTTTGTCTACGCGCAGGACGGCAAGAACTTCGAACTACGCCCGCGCATTCTGACGCTCGGTCACCCTTATCTGGCTTCGACTCCGCTGGCCAAGGCCACTCAGCCGGTGTTGAAACACATCAGCCAGATGCTCAATGAGTCTTGCTCAATCGCCACGCTGGACGGCGACGACATTCTGTATATTGCCCGCGCTTCTAGCTCACGCATTATGAGCATCGATCTGGATATCGGCAGCCGGTTACCCGCCTTTGCCACCTCGATGGGGCGCGTACTGATCGCCCATTTGCCGCCGGAGGCGCTGAATAATTATCTCAAACGCGTCAGCCTGGTGCGTTACACGCAGTACACCGTTGCCAACATCAGCAACCTGAAAGAAGAGCTGAAAAAAGTGCGGGCGCAAGGTTACGCCATCAACGATCAGGAGTTGGAGATTGGCCTGCGTTCGATTGCCGTACCGATCCTGGCAGCAGACGGCAGCGTAGGTGCCGCATTGAACGTCGGGGTGCAGGCTGGGTTGGTGCCGGTCAGCGAATTGACCGCGCGCATTCTGCCAGCGTTGCGCGACGGGGCACAGGAACTGTCGCTACTGTTATCCTAGCTTCAAATATCGCAGCCCTTGCGGGCTGCGGTGGGTGATTAAAAGGGCAAACCGACATAGTTTTCTGCCAGCATGGTCATAGCGCTGCGTGATTTAACCATATATTGCAGTTCAGACAGTTGCAAACGCTGCTGGAACGAGCTGCTTTCCCCTTGGGTATGCAGCATATTGGTCATCCACCAGGAAAAATGCTCAGCGCGCCATACCCGTTGCAGTGCCTGTTCGCTGTACGCATCCAGATGCGACCAGTTGCGCTGGCGATACAGGCTTTCTAGCGCCTGAGCCAGCAGGCGTACATCGGCCATGGCCAGGTTTAACCCTTTCGCTCCGGTTGGCGGCACAATGTGCGCGGCATCCCCGGCCAGCAACAGACGCTTATAGCGCATCGGTTCGGTCACAAAACTGCGCATGCCCACCACGTTCCTCTGGAAGATCTTACCCTGCTGTAACGACCAGCCATCACGATTTTCCAACCGGGCTTCCAGCTCGCTCCAGATCCGGTCATCAGACCAATCTTCTACCTTCTCCTGCGGATCACACTGAAAATACATGCGTTGCACCTGCGCAGAGCGCGTGCTGATCAGAGCAAAACCACGCGCATGGCGGGCATAGATCAGCTCTTCGCAGGAAGGTGGCGCTTCCACCAAAATGCCAAACCAACCAAAGGGATAGACGCGGGTGTAATCCTTACGCAATCCTCCTGGCATCGCGGCCCGGCAGATGCCGTGAAAACCGTCACAGCCGATGACAAAATCGCAGCTAATGATGTGGTCTTCGTCAAGATGACGATAGTGGATCTGTGGACGTTCGCTCTCCAGTTGCTGCAACGATACCTGTTCCACTTCAAACAGCAGTTGCCCCTGTGCCGCCTGACGTGCGGCGATCAGGTCTTTCAACACTTCATGCTGGGCGTAAACGGTTATTTCTCTGTCGGTCAGTTCAGTCAAATCAATACGGTGTTGTTCCCCGTCAAATGCCAGCCGAATACCTTGATGCTTGGCCCCTTCACGCGCCAAGCGTGCCCCCAGGCCCGTCTGGTTGAGCAAGTCGACCGTTCCCTGTTCCAACACGCCGGCGCGAATGGTTGACTCAACCGCTTGCTGGCTGCGTGTTTCTATCACCACAGATTCGATCCCTTGCAAGTGCAACAGATGAGAAAGCATCAGGCCAGCTGGCCCGGCCCCGACAATCCCTACTTGTGTTTGTCTATGCACAACGTTCTCCTTATTGAGCCTTGTTCAGAGAGCCCAGCAATGCAGGTTCCCTGAGGGAAAAATGTTTAACCATCAACGCCAGCGCGGCGAGCAGTGCCGGGATCGCCAGCAGGGTAAAGATCACGCTGAACGACAGTTGCAGTTGCATCAGTAAGCCCCCGCTCATCGCGCCGAGAATGCCGCCAAAGCGCCCAATGCCCAGCATCCAGGCCACCCCGGTGGCACGGCCGTTGGTCGGATAAAAACCGGCGGCCAGTGCGGGCATGGATGACTGCGCACCGTTCATGCAAACGCCAGCAATAAACACCACGCCCCCCATCAGCAGCGGGTTGGTATTAACAAAGCCGATAGCAAAGACGAACAGCGCGGTGAGGAGATAACCGACGGCCACCACCTTGTGTGGATTCATCCGGTCCATCAGCCAGCCCATTGCCAACACCCCAATACCGCCCCCTAGTGGGAATAACGCCGTAATCACCGACGCCTGACGCAGAGAAGCGCCCGTCTCACGGATCAGCAGCGGCAACCAACTGGTCAACAGATAGAAAATCATCAGCCCCATAAAGTAGGTCAGGCACAGCATCAGAGTGCCGCGCAGGTAATGCGGGGAAAAGATCACTCGCAGCGCGGATTTATCCGTTTTTTCGCCCTGTTCATTCAGCGTAAAACGCAGCGGTGCCATCCACTGTTGCGGTGAGATGCGGCGCAGCACGGCGGTAATGCGTTCAGCGGCATAACCGTGCAGCACCATAAAGCGCACCGACTCGGGCAATGCGGCAATTAGCACCAGCGCCAACAGCAATGGGGCCACACCGCCCAGGATAAACACGCTTTGCCAGCCAAAATGCGGGATCAACCAGGCAGAAACGAAGCCGCCCAGTGAAGATCCCAAGGGGAAGCCGCAGAACATCAGATTCACCAGTAGGGCACGGCGGCGTTCGGGAGCATATTCCGACATCAACGTCGCAGCGTTAGGCATGGCAGCCCCCAACCCCAATCCGGTGAGGAAACGGAGTAAGGTCAGCATCGATAGATTGGTGGCAAAGGCGGTCAGCAGGCTGAAGCCACCAAAGACCAGCAGCGAGAGAATCAATACTTTTCGGCGGCCAATACGATCCGCCAATGGCCCGGCGGTTAATGCACCGACGGCAAGGCCAACCAATGCCGCGCTCATCACCGGGCCCAGCGAGGTTTTTTCAATCCCCCATTCCTGCACTAGCGAAGCCGCAATATAACCGACGATCGCCGTGTCAAAACCGTCCAGAGCAACCGTTAAAAAGCACATCGCCAGTATCCACCACTGATAGGGTGAGAACCGGCTGTTATTGATCAGTGCTTGAACATCAATCGTGTTTTCATGTGGCATAGAGCGCTTCCTTGGTTGGCTGAGCTACTGTGACCATAAGGGAACGCGAGGCAAGAACCTGAGAATCCCTTCTTTAATGTGCGATAATCGGACGAAAGTGCGTCAATCGCCTTTAAAGGAAAACACCGACACTGAAAAGTTTCAATATTGTTAAATTAATTACTGTGCGAACACCGAACACATGCGCATTGGTGATTTGATAATTTCATTTAAAATCAAATTATTATAAAATCAAGACATAGAAATAGACATCGAGCTTATGTGATTCAATTAACATTTCATTAATCATTGAGCTCAGTGGCTATCCATTCAACGCGGAGTGTCTTGCTGATAGCTTTATCAAAGGAAGGGTTTAGAGGCCTAATAAGTGACAACGTCACTCAATTTTCTCGTGCGCAACCAATAGTTACATTAATGCAACATTAAAACATAAGCATTAGCAAATTATTAACTAAAATAAAAGTGTTGGTATCGCGCCAACACCAGTGAAAGTTTGATAACTTCGCCCTGAGCACCTCTACCCTGCTCAGGGCTTTTTTTGATGTGCGAGCAAACTCGCCAACCCATTGTAATGAAATAAAAGTCACCGCTTGCTTACGCCAGCCTGCTACACACCAACAGCAGACTGTAGCTT
This sequence comes from Serratia sp. HNCC26DJ206, assembly GCF_057180605.1. Classification (NCBI taxonomy): domain Bacteria; kingdom Pseudomonadati; phylum Pseudomonadota; class Gammaproteobacteria; order Enterobacterales; family Yersiniaceae; genus Serratia; species Serratia sp. HNCC26DJ206. The sequence goes on along the minus strand of NZ_JBXUGP010000027.1, from coordinate 39,645 downwards.
GTGGCGAACGACCGAGTGATACCATTAGCCTGCGTATTTATTTTCGGAAAATTCTTAATCCGCAGCACCAACAAGATACATTTTTCTAAACTAAGCTCTAAGTGTTGGTAACGCCCAACATAATAATAATTGACTACTTTAATACGCCTCGCCCTGTACGATCATCCCTGAACAGGGCCTTTTTTTGTCTGTTCGTTATAGGCTTTTATTTTCGGTGGTTGAAATTAAAAAGCCCCGACTAATCGGGGCCTGACAATGGAAAACCGAGATATCACGCAGCGTACTCAGGCACTCTTGGTCATGGGATCCACCAAGGCCAGCGCATTCTTCATTGCCTCTACCATTTCACCATCCACACAGTAATGGCTGAACTCATCAAACTCACTGTCAGCACACATGGTCACCCCCGCTTTGCGGTAACGCATGGTTGATGGCACCGTATGCCCGGAAGAGCTATGCAATTCCTGAATACCGATATCAACAAACTTGTGCAGATTGCTTAACCGCACCCCAGCCCCGGCCATGATCACCGGCCCTTGGCTGGCTTGCAGCAGATTGCGCAGCAGCGGTAACCCCAATTCAGCGTTTTGCTGTTGCCCGGAAGTCAGAATGCGCGCCACCCCTAATTGCGTCAATTGATCCAGTGCCACCAGCGGGTTTTGACACATATCGAACGCGCGGTGGAAAGTCACCGCCATCTCACCGCTCAATTGCATTACTTCGCGCATGCGCGGCAGATCAATATGCCCTTCGTCATCCAACATCCCCACCACCACGCCGGCAAATCCCAGATCGCGAATATGAGCAATGTCGTTTTTCATGATCTCGAAATCGACCGCGCTGTAACAGAAATCCCCACCGCGCGGGCGAACGATCGGGTGAACGGGAATATTCACCCGTTCCCGAGCCAGCAGCAGTGAGCCAGAACTGGGGGTTAATCCCCCTTCACTCTGGCTGGCGCACAGTTCGATACGATCGGCACCTGCCTGTTCAGCCGTCATTGCACAATCGACGCTATAGCAACAAACTTCCAGTTTTATCATTGTTACCCCCAGAGAACGGCTAAAAATGCTACAGCAGTTGTTATACAAGTCGCTATAGTTACAGGATTTATCGCATAGGCTCAAGGGGCTAACTATGGCATTCAATTTTGATCAATGGATAGACCGCAGTCACAGTGACAGCGTTAAGTGGGCCAAATATCGTGATCGCGACGTTATTCCACTCTGGGTGGCAGACACCGACTTTCTTTCTCCGCCTTCGGTGATCGACGCACTGCAACAGCGCGTTGCACATGGCGTTTTCGGCTACGGCTATCCGTCCCCTGAGCTTGGCAAGATTTTTACCGAGCGCATGGCAGAGCGCTATGGCTGGCACATTCGGCCGGAATGGCTGGTTTTCCTGCCGGGCCTAATCTGCGGACTGAACTTATGCGTACGTGCTTTTACCGCTGAAGGCCAAGGTACCCTCGCACCCTCACCGATTTATCCCCCTTTTCGTAAAGCTGCGAAATTCGCTGGCCGCGCGCAACGGCAAATCCCGCTACGGCTGGAAAATCAGCGTTGGGTGCTGGACCTCAATAGCGCAGAGCCGTTGCTTGAAGGTAATGAGCGACTACTGATGCTGTGCAACCCGCAGAATCCAGGCGGCACCGTGTATCGGCGTGAGGAACTGTTGGAGCAGCACGAGTTCGCCCGCCGTCACGATCTGATCGTCTGTTCGGACGAGATCCATTGCGATCTGTTGTTGGAGCCCGGCTTGCAGCACATTCCGTTTGCCAGCCTGAATGACGATGCGGCGCAGCGCAGTATCACGCTGATGTCCCCCTCCAAGACCTTCAACATCGCTGGATTGGGGGCTTCGCTGGCCATCATCCCTGACAACGAATTGCGCTTGCAGCTATGCCGGGCGCGCAGTGGCATTGTGCCGGAAGTGGACATCCTGGCGCTGGTTGCCGCGCAGGCAGCCTACAGCGGTGGGCAACAGTGGCTGGACGAACAGCTGGATTACTTACGCGCCAATCGTGATTTGGTGATCGGGCGTATTAACCAGATGCCCGGCTTGCAATTGCATCCGGTGGAAGCCACCTACCTGGCCTGGATCGACTGTAGCGGTTTGGCGGTAGACAACCCGCACGCTTTCTTTGAGCAGGCCGGTGTTGGCCTGAGCCCTGGGCTGGACTTTGGCGACCGCCGTTTTGTGCGCCTTAACTTTGGCTGCCGACGCGAACTGCTGACTGAAGCGCTGGATCGCATGGCGCAGGCGATCAGTGCGGGTTAACCCCGCTCGCTGGCCACAATATCGCGGATATGATACGGATGAAATTTGATGGTGATATTGCCATCCGTCAGTGCCAGCGTCGGGTTCGGCAGACGTTCGCCCTCGCCTTTTGGCGCACTCTGCTTCAGTTTGATCCCCGGCAGCAGCAGTGCTTCATCCGCCAAGCAGCTCAGCGCTCGCGCATAAAGGGTGGCCGGATCGCCACTCAGCACCAGTTCAACATGCTCCCAGCCTTCATGCGGATAACGCTTTTCACCCGGATAAGGCAGTTCAACACAGTCGATGAGCCACGGGCCGATCTTTAATGGCACTGCCAGATCGAACAGGCAAATTGGCCGACCGTTGATCACCGACTCCGACAGTAATGCACCGCATTGCAATAATCCCAGGCGCCAGCGATCGGCCGTACTGTTCTGATGGCAACGCACCGAAATATGGTCGGCGCTGAATTGTGACAGATCGAGATGCAGTTTTTCCGCCAACTGGTTCAGCGCCTGCTCAAAGCGCGGTAAATCCTGCGCCAGATCGTTAAGTTCGGTGATGGATGACAAAGGGACCATAGGATGCTCAACTTCTCCAAATACGGGTAAGGGGTGCGATAATTTACACGTCGGATGCAACACAGGCTATGGCTTGCACAGTAAAAAACCGCGGAAATCGATGATTCATGATCTTTTTTGACACAGAGTTTTATTTTATTAAAAACATGCATTATTTCACGCTAACAAAAAATCGGTTTTTCTTGTTTAATCTTCGTTTATAAATAACAAGATTGTTAAATTTATTTAATAGAAATTTTGTCTTATCCTATACAACAAGATGATTGAATATTACCTCCTCAATTTTGATAACATAAAAATTATCGCGATGATTTCATCATGAAAAAACTGAATTTATTGTAGGGTTTATCTTAATCATTATAGGTTTAATTGCCTGTACTAATTTATTGCGATAACGTGAACGCGTATTTAACTGCGAGTAGGTAAATATGATTCTTCTAGGCATCGCTATTGTTCTGATAATTATCGCAGGTTATGCCATCTATCGTCATTACAAGACACGTCGAAGCGGCATGCTGCGCTCAGGTCGTCACAATAAAAGACGTTAACCACTTTTAGAGTATTCACAGCTTCGTTTTTCCTCGTTTTTCGTTCCCCCTGCCCGCGTCAACTGCTGACGCGGCGCCTCTAATCAGATACAATTACGGGCTGTTTTGTGGTTAGCCATCCGCCCGCGGGTTGGCACAAAAACCACCTTTGAATCCGGAGGGACGTGTTGCACGGCCCTCGTTTGTATTAAGGTAACCCGGTGAATATTCAGGCTCTTCTATCAGATAAAGTCAGCCAGGCGCTGATTGCCGCAGGCGCACCTGCCGATTGCGAAGCTCAGGTTCGTCAGTCAGCGAAAGCGCAGTTTGGTGATTATCAGGCTAACGGTGTCATGTCCGTGGCGAAAAAACTCGGCATGCCACCACGGCAGTTGGCAGAAAAAGTGGTGCAACTGCTGGAACTGGGTGATATCGCCAACAAAGTCGAGATCGCAGGCCCCGGTTTTATCAATATTTTCCTGAACAGTGACTGGGTTGCCCGTCAGACCGATTGGGTTCTGAGCGCGCCCAAACTCGGCGTTGCCCCGGTTGAGCAGCAGACCATTGTTATCGATTACTCTGCGCCAAACGTGGCGAAAGAGATGCACGTTGGCCACTTGCGCTCCACCATCATCGGTGATGCCGCAGCCCGCACCCAGGAATTCCTTGGTCATAATGTGATCCGCGCCAACCACGTCGGCGACTGGGGCACCCAGTTCGGTATGCTGATCGCCTATCTGGAAAAAATGCAGAACGAGCATGCCAGCGAGATGGGCCTGTCCGATCTCGAGCAATTCTATCGTGAAGCGAAGAAAAACTACGACGAAGACGAAGATTTCGCCCTGCGCGCCCGTGGCTACGTGGTGAAACTGCAAGGCGGTGACGACTACTGCCTGAAGATGTGGCGCAAACTGGTGGACATCACCATGGCGCAAAACCAGATCACCTACGATCGTCTGAACGTCACTCTGACCGAAGATGATGTGATGGGTGAAAGCCTGTACAACGCCATGCTGCCAAACATCGTCGCCGATCTCAAAGCCAAAGGGCTGGCGGTAGAGAGCGAAGGCGCCACCGTGGTCTTCCTCGACGAATACAAAAATAAAGACGGTGACCCGATGGGCGTCATCATCCAGAAAAAAGACGGCGGCTATCTGTATACCACCACCGATATTGCCTGTGCCAAATATCGCTATGAAACGCTGGGTGCCGATCGCGTGCTGTATTACATCGATTCGCGCCAGCATCAGCACCTGATGCAAGCCTGGACGATCGTGCGTAAAGCCGGTTACGTGCCAGATGCGGTAACGCTGGAACATCACATGTTCGGCATGATGCTGGGTAAAGACGGTAAGCCGTTCAAGACCCGCGCTGGCGGCACCATCAAACTGTCGGATCTGCTGGATGAAGCCATTGAGCGCGCCAGTAAGCTGATTGCTGACAAGAACCCGGACATGTCGGCTGACGAAATGCAAAATGTGGCGAATATCGTCGGCATCGGCGCGGTGAAATATGCCGACCTGTCGAAAAGCCGCACCACCGATTACATCTTCGATTGGGACAGCATGTTGGCCTTCGAAGGCAACACCGCCCCTTATATGCAATATGCCTATACCCGCGTGGCTTCGGTGTTCAAACGCGCTGGCGTCGATGAAAGTGATCTGACTCTGCCGCTGGTAATGACCGAAGAGCGTGAAATTGCGCTGGCGACTCGCCTGTTGCAGTTCGAAGAAACCCTCACCGTGGTAGCTCGTGAAGGCACACCGCACGTGATGTGTACTTACCTGTACGATCTGGCCGGGTTGTTCTCCGGTTTCTACGAGCATTGCCAGATCCTGAACGCCGAGAGCGAGGAGGCCCGTCAAAGCCGCCTGAAGTTGGCGCTGCTGACCGCCAAAACGCTGAAAACCGGCCTGGAAACCCTAGGGATCGAAACCGTCGAACGCATGTAAGCCAGATGCAGAATGCAAAAAAGGTCGCTTTTCGTTAGCGACCTTTCAGACTGCTGACAAAGCCAGATATTAGGGAGAGCGTGCCGAAGGGGTCGTAGCGGCGTAAGCCGCCGACAAATTTGCCGGGAGCAAATTTGAACGACGTTAAGTCGGCCCGCAGGGTGGGACACAAGGATGTGTCCCATCATAGCCCCTCGGTGCGCTAGGCCAGAGTATCTCGGGCTTAAAATCAACCTCAAAGGTCGCTTTTCGTTAGCGACCTTTTTTATTTACAACCCGAGAGGGAGAATTACGCTACCCGGCGGACAAAATCTCGCGGCCGGAAACCCAGTACCCCCAACACCGCAAAATAGGTCACTACGCCTGCCACGACCACCACTGCCAACCGCAGCAAACGAGCCAGCATATTGCCCTGATCCCAGGCGGGCATCAGCCACATAATCCCCAACAACACCACGGACATCGCCAGCACAGCTACCACCAGCTTGATCAGGAACATCGCCCATCCCGGCTGCGGCTGGAAGATTTTCTGTTTACGCAATTGCCAATACAGCAGTGAGGCGTTCAGGCAGGCACCCAGACCGATCGACAGTGAAAGCCCGGCATGCTTCAGCGGCCCAATAAACATCAGGTTCATCACCTGCGTCATGATCAGGGTAATGATGGCAATCTTGACCGGGGTTTTGATGTCCTGGCGGGAATAGAAACCCGGTGCCAATACTTTCACCACGATCAACCCCATCAGGCCAACGGAATAGGCTACCAACGCCCGTTGCGTCATCGCCGCGTCGAAGGCGGTGAATTTACCGTACTGGAACAGAGAAACGGTCAATGGCTTGGCCAAGATCCCAAGCGCAATCGCACTCGGCAGCGCCAAAACAAAGCAAAGACGCAGGCCCCAATCCATCAGGCGATTGTATTCATCCTGATTACCGCTGGAGAAGCTTTTCGCCAGTGAAGGCAGCAGGATGGTTCCCAGCGCCACGCCCAGCACACCGGAAGGAAATTCCATCAGACGATCGGCATAATACATCCATGACACCGAGCCAGACACCAGGAATGAGGCAAAAATGGTATTGATAATCAGCGAGATCTGACTGACCGACACCCCGAGGATCGCCGGGCCCATCTGGCGCATTACTCGCCAAACCCCTGCGTCACCCAGCTTCAGGCGCGGCAGCACCAGCATGCCGATCTTTTTGAGGTGCGGTAGCTGATAACCCAGTTGCAGCACGCCGCCGACCACCACCGCCCAGGCCAATGCCAGCACCGGCGGATGGAAATAAGGTGCGGCAAACAGCGCAAAGCCGATCATGCTGACGTTCAGCAGCGTTGGCGCAAAAGCCGGAATAGAGAAACGGTTCCAGGTGTTGAGGATCGCCCCCACCAGCGATGCCAGCGAGATCAACAGAATATAGGGGAACGTAATACGCAGCAGCGCTGAGGTCAAAGCGAACTTATCCGGCGTGTCGGTAAAGCCCGGCGCGGTGATGACGATCACCCACGGCGCGGCCAGCATCCCCAGCACGGTGACTACCGCCAACACCAGCGTCAGCAAGCCGGACACATAAGCCACAAAGGTGCGCGTCGCCTCTTCCCCCTGCTGGCTTTTGTACTCGGCCAAAATAGGCACAAACGCCTGAGAGAATGCCCCTTCGGCGAAAATGCGCCGCAGCAGGTTCGGCAATTTGAACGCCACAAAGAAGGCATCCGTGGCCATCCCAGCCCCAAAAACGCGTGCCACTATGGCATCACGCACAAAGCCCAGCACCCGCGAGAACATGGTCATCGAACTAACGGCTGCCAGTGATTTCAGTAGATTCATGTGGTTTTTCTGATGAGTACGATGTGTAAATATCAACGCCTGCAACAGCAGGCGTCAGTTGAATCGCGATATCCCCTTATTACTTGAAGCTGCAGGGGTGTTGGCTGCCTTCACTCACCCGAATCACTTACTTAAGTAAGCTCATCGGGTTCTCTCAGTTGCCGCCTACCTGCAACGCCAAGTACGTTGGGTATAGTCTACGGATCCACAGAAATAATAGCTACCGCCATAGGTTACAGGGGGTTATCCGACATCACGCAGCATTTGCTCGATCAGGCGCTGCGCGTAGATCGCCTGCTCACCCGCAGTTTCCGGGGTAGTCTGATTGCTAACCGACTGAATAAAGTGCTGCACGGCACCGGTAAAACCGCGCTGAGCGAGCGTGGTCTGCCAACCCGCTGCCGGTTGCTCAACCACGCCCTGCGGATCCTCACGCAGCCACTGGCGCATATCATTCACCTGATAAACCGCCCCGTCGCTCACCGCCTGCACGCTTTCGCGCTGGCTACCGGCACGGCGGTGCATACTGGTGGTGACCAGCGTTTCCCCGCAGGCAAAGTGATGCTCAGCATAAAGCATGGCACCGGCTTCGTTGGCGCGCAGGCTGCCGCTCAGTAGATTCCCCGTGCCGCCACTCAACCACAGCGCCGTATCCACCACGTGCAGATAATCATCCAACAGGGTAAAGCGCAGATCCTGTGGCCCGACGCTGTCCGCACGGTGTTTGTCCATGCGGATCGAGGCTGGCAGATGCATTTGCTGTTTCAGTTGGCGATACAGCGGCGCAAAACGCCGGTTAAAACCGACCATCAGGGCTTTGCCACGTTTGTCAGCCAGCGCGATCAGTTGTTCCGCCTGTTCCAACGTTTCTGCCAGCGGTTTATCCACATAGACATGGACGCCAAGTTCAAGTAGCTCAGTCACCACGGCAAAATGGCTGGCGGTGCTGCTGTGTACAAACACCGCGTCACATTGCCGGGCCAGGCTGTCGAGCCGTGAAAAGCAGGCCATACGATAGCTATCGCACACCGGCTGCGCCTTTTGCTGATTCGGTGAAAAACCGCCGACCAGTTGCCAGTCCACCGCATGGCTGAGGATCGGCAGATAGGCTTTTTGCGCGATCCCCCCAAGCCCAACGACACCGATACGTAATTTACTCATGTTGCCCCCGCGCCAGCAGCTGTGCCAATTGCTGTTTCAGTTCGGCCACTTCAGCTTCCAAAACAGCCACCCGCTCGCCCAGCTCAGCGCCAGTAGCGGGTTCAATCTCGGCGGGCGCTTCTTCGATCTGGCCGCTGAATAAGTGCATAAACCGGCTTTCACGCTTGCCGGGTTCACGCGGCAAACGCACCACAAACGGGCCATCCTCACGCACGGTCAGTTGCTGTAAAACATCTTCAACCTCGCTAACATCGCTGAATTCGTGCATACGGTTGGTGCGGGTACGCAGTTCGCCTGGCGTCTGCGCACCCCGCAGTAATAGCGTTGCAATCACTGCCAACTCGGCCGGGGAGAGTTTCAGTTGGCCGAACTCCGAATTGCAGAAGCGGTGTTCATATTTCACCACCCGGTTACCGAAACCGCTCAGCGTACGCAAAAAGTGTTTTCTCAGCAGCAAATCAAGGATCTGCTGAACTTCGCTTTCCGGCAGGTCCATAACCGGCTCGCGGTTAGTTTTCTGGTTGCACGCCAAGGTGATGGCATTCAGGGAAAGCGGATATTGATCGGGCGTAGTGACCTGTTTTTCCAGCAGGCAACCAATCACTCGGGCTTCTTTAGCACTCAATTCATATTTCATTTATGGCCTCAGTGTGGCGATGGTAGCCATTCTTTATTGGTTAATGCGGTGAGAACGTGATCCTGCCATTTTCCGTCGATCAGCAGATAATCTTTAGCATAACCTTCGCGTTCAAAACCGAGCCGGGCAAGCAGCGCACCGCTGCGCTGGTTATGCGGCATATAGTTGGCCATGATGCGGTGTATCCGCTGCTGACGCAGCATATAACGGATGGCAGTTTGCAGCGCTTCATACATCAGCCCTTGCCCTTGCCATTTTTCCCCCAGGGAATACCCCAGAAAACAGGCGTGGAACGAACCGCGCAGCACATTGCTGAAATTGGCCACGCCGCGCACTTCATGTTCCTCAGGATCCAGCAGGATAAAATAGTAGGCACTGCCCTGCTTTTGCAGATCCATAATCATGCTTAACCGCGCCTGCCAGCCGGAAGGATAGCAGTGGCTTTCATCCCGCAGCGGTTCCCAAGGTTTGAGGAACACACGATTGGCAGCGTAGTATTCCGCCAGGCGATAGGCATCACGCTCATGAACGAGTCGGACGACCAGCCGGTCAGTGGTAAGGCGTACTTTTGGTGATGCAGAGCGATAGCCAAACATCATTTCCCCCGCGGTCAGGACGGTTCGATAAGAAGTATTGATTGGGTGAGCGTCTGAATTATTACCGTTCTTGTCTTCACCGCCGGTGCCATTAATGTTCAACAGCCAACGCAGAACCGCACTTCCCCGTGTTTAATATAACCGTAGCCTGCCCCACAGGTAAAACCCCTGTCGTTCAGTAAATAAGCAATCAACCATTTTGTCCGTTTTTTTGGCCAGTTTTGCCACTCACGTAACGTATTGACGATAAAAAAATATTATCTATTCACCCTCTATCAGAATGGGAATATTGAGCGGAGAATGAATGAGTTGTAGTTTTCTCCTCTTAATTGCTCGTGGTGAAGCATGTCACTGGTATCGCAAGCTCGGAGCTTGGGTAAATATTTCTTATTGTTTGATAATCTGTTAGTGGTTTTAGGCTTTTTCGTGGTCTTCCCACTGATTTCTATCCGCTTTGTCGATCAGCTTGGCTGGGCAGCCGTGGTGGTGGGCATCGCGCTGGGCCTGCGCCAACTGGTGCAACAAGGGCTGGGGATTTTTGGCGGTGCCATTGCCGATCGTTTCGGTGCCAAACCGATGATTGTCACCGGTATGCTGTTGCGCGCCGCGGGCTTTGCCACCATGGCGATGGCGGATCAGCCTTGGCTGCTGTGGTTTTCCTGTGCGCTTTCGGCGATTGGCGGCACGCTGTTCGATCCGCCGCGTACCGCGCTGGTGATCAAATTAACCCGTCCGCACGAGCGTAGCCGTTTCTATTCCCTGCTGATGATGCAAGACAGCGCCGGTGCGGTGGTCGGTGCACTGATCGGCAGTTGGTTGCTGCAATACGACTTCCACTTTGTTTGCTGGACGGGTGCCGGTATTTTCGTACTGGCCGCCGGTTGGAATGCCTGGTTACTGCCCGCCTATCGCATCTCCACCATTCGTGCGCCAATGAAAGAGGGCATGATGCGCGTGTTGCGTGACCGCCGTTTCCTGACCTATGTACTGACCCTGACCGGTTATTACATGCTGTCGGTACAGGTTATGCTGATGCTGCCAATCATTGTGAATGAAATTGCTGGTTCACCGGCGGCGGTGAAATGGATGTATGCCATTGAAGCGGCGCTGTCGCTGTCGCTGCTTTATCCTTTGGCGCGCTGGAGCGAAAAACACTTCCGGCTGGAACAGCGCCTGATGGCCGGTTTGTTGCTGATGACCCTCAGCCTGATACCGGTGGGGCTGGCAACCAGTTTGCAGGCCGTCTTTACCCTGATTTGCTGTTTCTATCTGGGTTCGATCATTGCCGAACCCGCGCGTGAAACCCTGAGCGCTTCGCTGGCCGATCCACGGGCGCGTGGCAGTTATATGGGTTTCAGCCGCTTAGGTCTGGCTTTGGGCGGTGCGCTGGGTTATACCGGCGGTGGCTGGATGTATGATACCGGCCATGCACTAGGCCGGCCGGAATTGCCCTGGTTCCTGCTGGGGTTGGTGGGATTCATCACGCTGTTTGCCTTATACTGGCAGTTCAACCCGCGCGCCATTGCTCCGGCACCCAGCGTGAATGAGGGCTAACTCATAACTCAACAGTGGCGGTTGTCCTGGTAGTGCAAAAACGAGCGCAAGAAAGTGCATATCAATGCATTATTTACCCAAAATAATCCGAGTGGCTTGTAGGCGACAGAGTGCAGCCAACACCCAAGCAACTTGAAGTATGAAGGGTATATAACAAGAACTTTGCGCGGCAGCCTACCTAGGCTGTGATAACTATTGCTGTTAAAACCTGATAACGGGAGCAAGCATGAAACTGTTTATTTATGATCATTGCCCATTCTGCGTGAAGGCCCGCATGATTTTCGGCCTGAAAAATTTATCAGTACGTCTGGTTACCCTGCTCAGCGATGACGAAGCTACGCCCATCAGTATGATCGGCAAGAAAATGGCACCAATCCTGCAAAAGGACGACGGAAGCTACATGCCAGAAAGCATGGATATTGTGCACTACGTCGATAATCTTGAGGGGAAACCGCTGCTGACCGGCAACACCAACCCGGCAATTGCCGACTGGTTGCAGCAAGCCAACAGCTATACCGGCAAACTGTTGCTGCCGCGTTTTGCCAATGCCGATTTCGAAGAGTTCGCCACTGACAATGCGCGCCGTTATTTCAGCGATAAAAAACAGGTAGCGATAGGCGACTTCGCCACCCATCTGGCAGACAGTGCGGATTTAATTGCTCAGTTGGAAAGCGATCTGGAAAAGCTTGCTACGCTGATCCAGTCGCCTGATGCGGTTAATGGCACTCTCTCTACCGATGATATCCACCTGTTCCCGCTGTTGCGTTCGCTGTCGATCGTCGCTGGCGTCACATTGCCAGACAACGTCGAGGCTTACCGTAACCGTATGGCGCAGCGCTGTGATATCCCGCTGTTGCTCGATATGGAACAGTAGTCCATCTCTCAGGCATGCCAGCATTTTGGCATGCCTTTTTGCGCTAGGTTTCAGCGTTATCCGATAGGTCGCCCGCCCTTTTTGCCGCATCATCTGCTATCCTGCCGCCTGAGCAAACATTTCTTTGCTGACAGTCAGTTGTTTATCATTATTATCTGTAGCATTTCCGTTAGCAGTTTTACGAGGCACGAATGAAGAAGATCCTGCTGGGCGTTACTGCCCTGATACTTGCCGGTATGCTTGCCGGTTGTAACCAACTGACTCAATACAGCGTCAGTGAACAAGAAGTGAATGATTATCTGCAAAAGCACAACGATTATCAGAAACAGATCGGTGTGCCTGGGTTGGTCGATGCCAATATCGTTTTAACGCAGTTGCAAAGCCAGATTGGCCGCAGTGAGCCGGGCAAAGTGATGCTTTCTGGCAATGCCAAAGTCAATATCACCTCGATTCTTGGCCCGCAGGCCGCCGAACTGCAACTGACGCTGAAGGCGCAGCCGGTTTATGACCGCGAAAAAGGCGCTATCTTCCTGAAAGAAATGGAACTGGTGGACTATAAAGTTCAGCCGGAGAAAATGGATACGGTGATGAAAGCGCTAACGCCTTATCTGAATCAATCGCTGAAAGCCTATTTCGAACTGCAACCGGTTTATGTCCTGAACCCGGATAACAGTAAAACAGAAGCGCTGGCGCGCAAACTGGCGAAAGGGTTGGAAGTGAAGCCCGGCCAATTGGTGATCCCGTTTACCGACTGACCTTATTGGGCGCAGTAGTAACCTTGACTGCGCCCTCTAAAACTTACTCTTCTGCGTCCGGCCCGGCTTCTTCCTGCTCATACTCCGCCAACTCATCACGCATCGCCGCAATGGCATCACGGGTAATCAATGCCAGAGTACGGTAGAAACCGCTGGTGGCATGAGCTTCAACCTTGCCCAGAAAACGCCCACACCATGGCAGCAGGAATTCATCAAACAAGGTAATTTGCGCCTGAGCTTCATCCTCCTGCGACTGATCTTCCAGCCATGAGGCCGCCAGCAGCAACGAACCGAAATGATCGGCTGGCGCTTCACTCAGCGGCATCCCGCGCTGTTGCAGGAAAACGCGCACTTCAGCTTCGGTGCGCCCTTCAACGTAGGCAGAACGGAACGGCGGTACGCTGCACTCACTGCCGACAAACATCGCGTTGAAATCAGCGGCCAGCAGATGAGCCTCACACTGCTGCTGCAAGCGCGCCAGCAGTTCGTCCTGCTCCAGTGGCCAATGCTGCTGAAGCTTGCCCTCTTTGATCAGGGTAAACAGCGGCACCAACAACGGATCCTGCGGCTGGCGGTAAAACAGCGTCCCCAGCACCCGGCAGACAACGGAAAACTCATTCATAATCAAGCCCTATTCAATACGGAAAATTTGCCGTGACGATGTCACAGATCGGCCAGTTCCGCAATCGCCGGCTTGCCACGCTGCTCAAGAAAATCCAGCAAGCGACGCGGTGACACATTCAAAATACGCTCCGGTGGGAAATCCACCTCTTTGATAATGCGTTCACAGTTCTCCAAATTGCCAAGGGAGAAAGCAATATGTGAGTCAGAACCCAGCGCCAGCCAGCCCCCGGCATCACGCACCGCTGCCGCTACTGCCCGGCAGTTGGCCTCACTGCCCTTACGCGAATGGGTGAACGAGGAGTTATTCAGCTCCAACGCCACCTGATACTTCGCGGCAGCAGCAGCCACCGCAGCAATATCGATAGGATATTTAGGGTTACCAGGATGGCTGATGATGTGCACATCCCCCTGCGCCATAGCGGCAATCATGGCCTCGGTATTAGCGGCCTTGCCCTGTGGGGCAAATACCGGCTCATGGAATCCGGCAATAATCAGGTCGATCTCATTAAGCATCGGGCCGGTGCAGTCGATATCACCCGCCAGATTTTTGATATTGGCTTCAATGCCTCGCAGGATACCGACCCCATCTACCAGACGTGGCCAGACTCGCATATTCATAAAGTGCCAGTAATGGGGGGCATCGGCCATATCCGGCCCATGGTCGGTGATGGCAAACAACGTGATGCCTTTTTGTTTCGCCTCTGCAATATAGTCGTGCAGAGTACTGTAAGCATGAGTACTGGCGACGGTATGCATATGTAAATCAACGGGGTACATTATTTCTCCTTTTATGTGCCTACCCATGCCATATGAGGCACGGTAAGCCGACATGTTTCATGATAGCAGTTAACGCTGCCATCAGCAGTGCTGCGTCATCAATAGCCGAGCTGGATATCCACCAGGCCGGTGGGTGCTTTACCCGCTTCAAGCGCCAGAATATTAGCAGCAATTTGATCCATTGCCTGCTCGGGTAAGGTAATGGCAGAAATATGCGGGGTGATAGTGACTCGCGGATGACGCCAGAACGGATGCGCCTGTGGTAAGGGTTCGTTGACGAACACATCGAGCGTTGCCGCAGCGATTTGCCCTTGTTCAAGCGCCTGTAGCAGATCGTCTTCCACCAGATGCGCACCGCGGGCCAGGTTGAGCAAGTAAGCCTTCGGGGCAAGCTGGGCAAACAGTTGGCGGTTGAGGATCCCGGCAGTTTCCGGCGTATTAGGCAACAGATTGATCAGTAAACGTGTGCCATGCAGAAACGCGGCCTGCTGCCCGTTGCCAGCAAAGCTCTGCACGCCGTGGATCTGCTTGGCGCTACGGCTCCAGCAACGCACGTTAAAACCAAACTCGACCAGTTTTTGCGCCACGCTTTTACCCAGCACACCCGCACCGAGAATGCCGATAGTGAAATCACTCTGCTGATGGGGTGCCAGTGGCAACCAGCGTTGCTGCTGTTGCTGCACCTGATACTCATCGAAACGGCGGAAATAGCGCAATACGCAAGCCAGCGCATATTCCTGCATCTGCTGGGCCATACCGCTGTCTTCCAACCGCATCAGTGGCACGCCGGTTGGCAAGGTGCCAGGGTGCTGGCGTTCCTGCTCAAGGATGGCATCAACCCCAGCCCCCAAGGCGAATACGCCTTTCAGATCGTGGCGGTTGACCAGCATCTCATACGGCGGCCGCCATACCAGCGCGTAATCTGCCTGAGCGTTATCTCCTGGCTGCCATGCCCGAATGTTAGCCTGCGGTAAACGCTGCGCCATTCCCGCCAGCCAATCTTCAGCCGCGAAGAATGGATGGTAAAAGATAATATTCATTGCCTGTCCTTTAATTATTGCTGTTTATTTTCTTCATCCAGAGAGCCCTGCGCTCTGTTGGGCGGGTCAAATTACAGATGATCGTTCGTCAAATCAGCAGATTGCTGCAAGTTTAACTAAACGCGCTCGGCGATGTAAGAAGAGTATTGACGCTGGGAATAGATTCTCCTACATTAGCGCCCATTGGCAGCGTAAAGCGTTGCCGATAACAATATGGTGAGGTGTCTGAGTGGCTGAAGGAGCACGCCTGGAAAGTGTGTATACGCGTAAGTGTATCGAGGGTTCGAACCCCTCCCTCACCGCCATATTCGAAGAGAAAGCCTGAATTCACGTTCAGGCTTTTTTGCTTTTACATTCCCCGCACAGGGAGGGGCGAGAATCCTCGACAGGGTTCGACAAAATGGCCTGCCATTTTGGACGGCCGCAGGCCGCCCGAAGGGTGAGCGCAGCGAATCAAGCCCGACCTCACCGCCATATTCAAAGAGAAAGCCTGAATTCACACTCAGGCTTTTTTGCTTTTATATTCCCCGCTCAGGGAGGGGTGAGAATCCTCGACAGGGTTCGACAAAATGGCCTGCCATTTTGGACGGCCGCAGGCCGCCCGAAGGGTGAGCGCAGCGAATCAAGCCCTCCCTCACCGCCATATTCGAGAGAAAGCCTGAATTCACGTTCAGGCTTTTTTGCTTTTACATTCCCCGCACCCTGAGCTACCGGCCCGCGCTAACCGCCAGGCAGCTTTCCCGCAGTATACGGATAATGCTGTCTGCACCGCTGCGATTAGGGTTTATCCTGATCATACGCTGTTCCAGGCTGGGATCCGCCTGGCGGAAGGTGCCGGAAACGCGGTAGAACAGCGGTGGGATCTCATACTTGGATTCAGCGCCAACCGGATAAGGCAATGCCCCTAATGCCTGCGCCTGCAACAACACCGCCTCAGCGATCGGTTGATGAAACTCCACCAGCAGCACTTTGGATTGCGCATTAGCCAGTAACACCTGCTTTATCTGCGCTATCTCGCCCTGATTCAAGCGGCGCACCAACTCCTCATTCACCCGCGCCTGAACCGCGTGCATGACCGGAGCAAACGTCAGCCCACGCAATACCGCCATCGCCTGAAAACCCTGGATCTGGCTACCGCCAGAATACATGCTGCTGCGAATGGCGCTGATTGCCTGCTGCTTACCGACTACCACGCCAACGCCCTCCGGGCCAAACAGCTTAAAGCTGGAGAAGGTTGATAATGTTGCCCCCTGCTCACAGCCTATCTTCGCTACTTTCATCACCGCGTAGTTATCATCGACTAGCGACGGAATGGCCAGTTGGTTCAACTGGTGGATAACCGCGCCCAAATCATAACTATCATCAATTTTCTGGCGGGTATGTTGCACCAATGCCGCCACTGGACGGTGCTCACGTACCGCTTGGGCAATCTGTTCCGGCTGATTGAAATCTGCACGAATCAAGCGTAATCCCATTTGTTCAGCAATCACCTTGCTGGTGGGATAAATCGGCGCATCGTGGATCAACAGGCTCTCGCCGCATTTGAGCAACTCAGCCAGCCCACAACGGATCGCCCCCGTCCCCGCACCACTCACCAGCGCGGCCGCTTCGGCGGAAAAAAACTGAGCGATAACCGCCTCAACCTGACGGGTAATTCGCGGCTGATTAAGCCCCGGAGAGAGCCCCAAATCCCCCTGAGTCAAAAACTCAGCGCCAGGGAAATGACGGCAGATAGTATCCACCAGCCGGAATTGAGCCTGCTGGGCCTGCTCCATATCCATGCTGGCAAGTGGAAAAGTTCTGATCATGGTTCACCCCACAGCGGTATCAGCCAATGCCGACAATCTGAATAATGTTGGCCAATATCCCCACCACAATGGTCGCGATCGGGCCGATAGCCATCTCAACCAGTGGTCGTTTCGATGTACGGTTGAGCAGGTAAAGCCCCGCCACCACCATAAAGCCCATTCCCGGCAAGATGGCATTCGAGGCGATCATTCCCCCAACCAGCAGCGACACTTCCAGCATCCGGGTGATCGCGGTACGAATGTGGTCACCACAGGCTTTGACGCCAGGGTATTTATCCAACCCGATCGCGATTTTGGTCAGTAATTGGATCTCCATCAGCATGATGACGCAACCCGCGATAAAGGCTATCCACGGGTTATTGGTGGCCAGGCCGGCAACGAACACAAACTTCATGCCGTCCGGGCTGTAAACACCGGTCGCAATGGCCGTCATGCCCACCAATGGCACAAAGCTGATGGCACGCGCCAGCGCCACCAACATGGCGCTGGTTTGTTCACCATGAGCCATCAGTTGCAGTGAAACCGGGCCTTCTGCCAACAGGCTGAAAGACATGGTTGCCGCCACCGCCGTCAGCCCGCCGCTTAACACCAGCAACCATTTATTCTTCTGGATACGCTCGATACGGCTGGAAAACAGCCCCACCAGCATTTCATTCGCCCCCGGCTGCTGGCCGTTGGTTGACGGTGCCGGGCGCTCTTGCATGGCAAAGTAGAACATGGCGATCATGGAAAGCAACAGCGCACTGCCATTGGGATCAAGTTTGACCGGTGTGGCGAGCAAACCCCCAAAGCTGAGGTTGCCGACAGCCTGGGTGGCGAGATATCCCACTAGCGTTGCGACCAGCACCCAGATCCCTTTGCGGTAACCATATTGATAGCCCACCACAATAGCTGGGAAGAGAGCAAAGCAAGCCACAATAGGATCGCCCACTTTCCCCAAATTACTCATAAAGTTTACCGGCATATGGCTGAACAGCTCGACCACCGAACGTAGCCCGGTCAGCAGGGCGATCGCATACAGCGCGCCGATCACACCAGACAGCACCAAACCCTTGCGGCTGTCGGCACTCCAAACGCCGATCACGTCGGTGCCCAGCAATAAACTGTGCACCAGAATAATCGGCGCAGTGAGGGAAAAAGGCAGCCCGAAACCGATAATCAACCCGAAACTCAGAGCGAAGCTGGTTGCGCCAAGCGCCTTGCGGCTCATGCGCCCTTCCAGATATTCAGGCATCAGCGGGCGTAACCCGTCATGAAAGACCGCAATCCCTCGGTTAGCCATCATGGCGGAAATCGCCCCGATCAGTGCCAATAACCCGGCCTTCGTGGGGTCGATCTCAAGCAATCGCATTAAGAATGAATGTTCCATGGCAACAGCCTCACAGAGAGAACAACGTGTTAATGATCACCGGTACCACCATATCAATGTCCTGCCCGGTAAAGCCGAAGGCGATCTTGCCCGCTTTGATGCAGGCGGCGATCTCGTCGTCGGACAGGATCTTGCCAGGCATGCCCACGGTGGCGCATTTATCCATGCCGATAATGGCAATGGCCATGGCAAGCGCGCCGCCACCACCGGTATTGCAGGCACCCAGATAGATATCGGCCTGGCCGCTTTTGATGCTCATCGCGGCCTCGATATCATTCATAATGTTGATAGACGTTGCTTTCTCGCCAGCCAGGCGGCGCACAGCGTCAGCAATTTTTTCTTTTTCGATCTGGCCACCAATAACAAATTTCATCTTTTTTTCCTTTTTATTCAGTTAACTAGCAGTGTCCTAAAAAATGTCCGTTACGGCTTGCATAACGCAGGGTAGGTATCAGTTAAAAAATCGCGCTGGGTTATTGCGCAGCATCAGATCCACATCACGTTGAGACAAACCAGCCTCAAGCAACATCGGCACGAAGGTGTTCAGCAGATAGGCAAAACCGATCCCGCCGTTGGCTTTTAAATGGGAGCGCCGGGTAATATCCATTGAGAGCATCACCTGCCCAAGCTGCTTGCGATCCGCAATCGCTCGCAACATCGCGACCCGTTTGCTGTCGGGGTAATAGTTGTTTTTGCCGATGGTATCGAACTGCACCCAAGCGCCCTGATCCAAGATCGGCAAAATGGTGTCAAGGTTATCGGTCAGATCGCAGTGCCCGATGACAATATGCTCCGCAGGCACGCCAAAACTTTGCAACAGCCGTAGCTGCTCGTAGCCCATGGTGCTGAGGGTGGTATGGGTCGAGATCGGCCTGCCGGTGCGCTGATGGGCCAAAGCGGCAGCGGCAAACACCCGGCGCTCATCGTCAGTGATTTTCCCCCGGCTGGAGCCAATCTCGGCAATCACTCCCGCTTTCATCGTCGTGCCATCAATGCCTTGTTCAATTTCGCTGCACATCTCCGCCGCAATTTGGGCTTCGCTGAGCTGGGCAAGGTGGGCGGGATAGAACGCCTGCTGGTAATAACCGGTGGAAGCGATGATGTTCATCCCGCTATCGCGCATCAGCGCCTGCAAAAATTCGGCATTGCGCCCCATATAGCGGTTGGTCATCTCCACAATGTTGCGCACCCCAAGCGCGAACAGTTCTCGCATTTCCTGGCAGATCAGATCATATTGATCCAACTTGCAGTCGATATCGTTTTTTCCCCCGGAGAGATCGACATGCAGATGCTCATGCACATAGGTGTAACCGGAGTCATCAATCCAGCGGGTAAGCGGTTTCGCGCTTGTCATAGCGTGCTCCAATGCGGGTTATGCGGCCTGATTAGGGGAATAAATGAACGGCCATTCTGCGGTGCGGGGGCGTGAAAGAAATCGCATACGGTGGCACCGATATCCGACAGCGTGCTGCGTAATCCCAAATCCCCCGCAGGCGCGCCTGGGAGATAAACCAGCAGCGGTACCTTTTCCCGCGTATGTTTGCTGTGACCAATCGTTGGATCATTACCGTGATCGGCGGTGACGATCAGGCAATCCTCCGCAGCCAAACTGCGTAAGATTTTCTCCAGGTTGCGATCCACCAGTTGCAGGCGATCGAGATAACGCTCCGTACTCTGGGCATGGCCAGCCAGATCGGTCTCCTGAATATTGGTGCAGATGAAGCTCGCCCCCGGCTTTTGCAATTCGCTTAAGGTGATATCCAAAATAGTCTGGCTATCCACCAAATCCTGGTAGCGGGTGCCATGCGGGTTCTCCACAATATCGGCAACTTTGCCGATCAGGACCGTGCTGATGCCCATCTGATGCAACTGCTGTGGCACCTGTACGGCGGCATTCACGCCATACCCCATGTGCTGCACCTGAAAGCCGTTTTCATAGGCACCGGACGCAGGAGCGTTAATGCCGATGTACTTATCCAGCCTGCTTTCTGCCGCCTGGTGAATACGCTGGCTATCGCCAATCAACCCACCAAAGGCGATCACTCGCGCCACCTTGACCTGCTCGCGCACGATGCGGCCAATTTTCTTGACCTCGTCGAAAGGGATCTGCGTCAGATTGGCGGTAACGTTAAATACCAGCCCCAGATCGGCCTCGATATTGTCCCCCACCGCTACCGCATCATTCACCCACAGGTATTGCAAACCGTCCCCCATGCGCGTCACTGGGTAGCCCGCTCGTTTCAAGGCCGCCTCCACCTCATCAATCACCGATGAAAAGGGAATACACACCGGCGTTTGTGGCTCAGTACCCATGATTTCCTGGTGCCCCATAAAGGTATCGCCACCTTCATGCTGGAGGTTGACGGTGCCAAACACCGCGCTGGCCGAAGGTTTCATGATATTGGCTTGATACCCCAAGGCATTGATCAGCCCAAGCCGTTCCAGCGCCGGTAGACGTACTTCAGGGTAAGCCTGCAAAATATGGCCGCAGGTATTGGCGCCCAGGTCCTGAGGCCGCTTCTGCGCCACGTCATCCATCGCACCAACGCCAAAACTGTCGATCACCAGTACCAGAAACTTAGCCATTGCAGCCCCCTTTTTTCACACGGCCCTGGCTGTCATAAATCCCTTCCAACTTGGGTTCACCGGTGGCAATGCCGGATACCAGTGCCACATCGCTGCGGGTAACAAAAATCTGGGTGCGGAAGCACATGAACACCGGGCTACCCACGGGATATATCCCGTGCAAACCAATGTGATAATCGATACTGGATTCATTCTGCGGCTGAACGCTTGCGGTCAACAGTGGCCCCCCCTTCTCTGCGGCAACCAGCGCATGAAGGACATGGCCCCGGCGATAATAACCGCCACCATAGCAATAGCTGTTACCGGCGAAATGATGGGAAACCTCGGTGAGATAGAGCATGGCAATCTGCTCCGGCTGGTCACCCGCGATATTGGCTGGCATGGTGCCGGTTAGAGCATGGCCAGGTTCAGTATGGGTAGCACCATGCTGCGCCAGCAGCGGCAGCGTGGTACAACTGGCCGCCGAAGGGGCATTGATTTGCCGGATCTCCCAACCGCGTTGCCGTAGCTGTTGGCTGGCCTGCAACAGCGTCTGTAAGTTATGCGTAGGTAAGGTTTGTTGCTGCTGTGGATCCCAGAGTAAACATGGGAAATGAGTCAAGCCTTGTAGCAACAGCCCCGGCATGGCAGCGATTTTCGCCGCAATCTCAGGCAGTTGCTCCAGTACAAAACCCGCCTCTTGGCCGGGATAGAGCAGATCGCCCGGCGCAAACACTTTCAGCATCACCGGTTGCACGTAGCCTAACCGCTGTGCATGTTCAGCAATTTTTGCGGCCTTCTCCAGGGAGAAAACGGTGATGACCTCTGGCCGCTGCGCCACTATCTGCGGGATCAATTTATCCGGGATCTGGACAAGATGCCCGACGTGGCACAACGGGATCCCAGCCGCGGCAAGGCTCTGGGCCTCGCGAAAATCCACCGCCACCACGCCACGGTAACCCAGCGCAACCAAACGCTCGGCCAGCCAAGGGTTACGGCCAATCTGCTTGGTCATCAGGTAGAGCTCAATACCGCATGCCTGAGCGACCTGCAACAGCAGGCGGGCATTGGAAATAACCCTATCAACATCAATAATATAAGTGTCCGGCAGGATAAGCCCTAGGGCCCATAACTCCCTGGCGACACCAATCATCTTGGGGTTTTGCTTTTGCAGTGCGTTAATAAACATATCTTCTCTTCTGCCGCCCTGACGAAGATCTCTATATCTTCAGTAATATGAATATTTAAGCCATGAAATAACGCATCAGTGCTGGCTTGGTCTCTGTAGCAAACTATAGAGATTAGCCAGCAGGTACCCTTCTTCATTGGGATGGGTTTGATGGCCAGATACCTGCAACAGATCCTGATGAATCTGCAAAAGTTGCGGATAAATGTCTGCCTCGCAGACCTCGCGTTGCAGCTCTTCATCCAAGGCCTGAATAACGATATTTTGCTTTGAGCGCATCAGCGCACTGGCCATGTGGGTCAATGCCATCACGCCCTGCTCATTGCGCACCGGAATAGACCAGCGGTTATCCAGCGCATCAAGCACTCTCAGCATGCCATCACGCACTTCGCTATCAATCACGCCGCCTTGGCAGAGCAGGTGCAATCTTTGTTCCATATTCATCCCTCAATAAACCGGCCTTATCTCACCGGCAACGACGCGTTGCTGGTGGAGCAACAGGCTCTGACGATCCACCATGGTGTGTAACAACTGCTGTGCCTGTGCATCATGGTGACGGGTCAGGATCACCGCCTCCGACGCACTGATAAAACAATCATCGCCGCTGAGGGATTCCGTCATCAACCCCAGGCGGGCCAATTCTTCATCGTCGCTCACGTTCCAGATGGCTGCATCAATGTCACCGCAGATAATCTGTTTCAGGCATTCATGGTAAGAGATCTCAACCAAGGTGATGGCCTGCCCGGCAAAAAAGACAGAAGTCATAATTTTCTGATCCGCAGAGGCGCTGTCTATCCCCACCTTGCGTATGCGATCCCGTTCACCAAGACGATAAATCAGCCGGTGCTGCTCGGTGTAGCTATGCTCCCCAAGCGACAGCGCGATCTGCACCTGGTGCTGTTTCACGTAACTTTCCGCCGCCAGTCTTGATGTCACTGCCAGATCGTAGAGGCCGTTCAGCAAGCACTCAATCCGGATATCCGACCCCCGCATATGGGCAAAATAAAAGGGAATCTCCACAAACTGAGCTTTTAGTCCGCTAGCCAGCCCTTCATACATCCGGGTATAAGGCAGCGGCATCGCGCACACCACATTGCCGATATTGGCGTGTTTGAGCAGTGCCTTATGGTCGGCGGCGATGATAAAACTGCCATTACGCCCACGGCGCTCTACGTCAATAGCGCCCGTCTGCTCAAGGCTTTTTAACGCCCCCTGCATCAACCCCACGGATAAACCACTCTCTTTCGCCAGGGCGTCAATGGTTTTCAGCCTGCTGCCTATCTGCTCTGTCAACAGATAGCGGGCCAAAAACGACTGGGCAATCCCCTCTTTTTTTATAAATTTATGGTTCATTTTGCACTTCGTCGCTTCACTGGTTTTTATATTCATAAAAATGAATATAAAGATCAACGCAAGAAAAGTAAAAACTAGAGAGGTGTCACATCTACGTCGTTTGTTAGCTCAAACGCAATAAATAGGGGGGCAGTTCAGGTTCAGGCAGTACAGAAATGACTTTCAGCCGTTGCAGCGTACGGGCTTGGGAACGGTTGAGATGATCCCGTAAGCCAAATGCCGCAGAGTCATAAGCCCCTTGCAGCAGCATCTGCAACACCATCCGGTGCTCATTCAGCATCATTTCATCCACCTTAATCCCCAACATGTCGTAGAAAATCCGCGTGACGATAAGAGGAGACTGGCTTTGTCGCAGCACGGCCTGCATGGCTTTATTACCCGATGGCTCCAGGCAATGGATATGCAGATCTTCTTCCGCCTGCTCCAGGGCAGCCAGTGAAAAACCGCTATTTTCCAACTGCATCAGCCGATCCAGGCTATCCAACAACAGTTGGCGAGGCAGATAAGGTGCGGCTTTACGCAGAGCAACCGGTTCCAGGCTGGCGCGGATTTCATAATGATCGGCAATTTCACGTGCTGTCAAAGGCCCCACCAGCCACTGGGCATAGGACTCTTTTTCCACCAAGCCGCGATCGCGCAGGCGCATCAGTGATTCACGGATAATATTGCGGCTCACGTTGTGAAATTCTGCGGCTGCGCCTTCATTGACCTGATAGTGACCAAATACCATGCAGGTAGAGAGCGCCTCCTGCAAATAGCCAAGCACCTTTTCACCGGCGCTACGCGTATCCACCAGTTCTTCACGCTGGCGCAAGCCCAACACGGAACGGTTGAGAGGTAAACGCTGCGGTTCTACGTCTTGTCCTTCGGCAGCAACGATGAAACCGCGCCCTTCAAAACGTGCAATCACCCCTTTTTCATGCAGCAGCCCTAGTGCCCGACGAACCGGCACCCGGCTGGTACCAAAAACCTCCGCCAGTGGCCCCTCCAGCAACACTAACCCCGTAGGGACTGCACCAGATTGGATCGCGTCTTCCAGTACCTGCCTGATCATTTCATAACGCGCACCAACGCGCATTTCGCCGCTGTTCTTATCCGCGATCGTTTTTTCCATCTGCATGTAACTCTGCAACCGTTCTCAGCTGAATGAAGGTTATTATTACACATCGCGGCCGCTAAGTTGATGCAGCCACCACCCGTGCTCGCCACTTTGCCCTTCAGCGGTGCAAATTGTCATTTCCCCTGCCCACCAATGAATTATTTTAGATAAAATTCATTTTACCGGGTTATTCCTACGCCATTTTCTTTATGCAAGTCACATAACTTTGATTTAACCCCTCCTTTATTTAACATTTAATAAGCATATCGATCACATAAAAGCATAAAAAATAACCTACAGGGCTGGAAGGTTGGCATCTCTGTTGCTAGTTTAAAATGTATATTTAAATAAAAAATACATTTTAGAGGCGTTATGGACAACAAGCTGTTGAAATCCTCTGGTAATCACGATGGCAACATTCGCGATGCCCACTATTTTGCCGAACGCTTCCACCAGGGAACCTTGACCCCAAGCGAACTGACTGAGCAAGCATTAGCTCTGGCAGA
This sequence comes from Serratia sp. HNCC26DJ206, assembly GCF_057180605.1. NCBI lineage: Bacteria > Pseudomonadati > Pseudomonadota > Gammaproteobacteria > Enterobacterales > Yersiniaceae > Serratia > Serratia sp. HNCC26DJ206. The sequence goes on along the minus strand of NZ_JBXUGP010000027.1, from coordinate 14,597 downwards.
GTCGATGCCCGAGGTTTTTATCAGCCTAACCCCCGAGCGCGCACGCCGTGAAGCGGTTGAAGCGACACGGCGCTGGCAATGCAGAGCCCCGTTAAGCCCACTGGATGGCATTCCTATCGCCTGGAAAGATCTGTTTGATCTGGCCGGTTCGCTCACCACTGCCGGTTCCGCGACGCGCCTCGATTCCCCATTAGCCACGCTGGATGCCGCCCTCGTAGCCCGGCTACAGGCAGCCGGAATGGTCAGCCTGGGCAAAACCAACCTCAGCGAGCTCGCCTATTCCGGGCTGGGCCTTAACCCACATTTCGGTACTCCGGCAACTTACGATCGTCACGGCATAGCGCACGCGCCGGGCGGTTCCTCCAGCGGATCGGCCTGCGCCGTCGCGCGCGGCGTCGTCCCTATCGCGTTGGGTACCGATACCGCTGGCTCCATCCGTATCCCGGCCGCATTCAACGGTTTGGTCGGTTATCGCAGCAGCAGCCAGCGTTACAGCCGCCACGGAGTGTTCCCACTGGCACAGAGCTTGGATACCCTCGGCCCCCTCTGCCACAGCGTGCGTGATGCTATCACGCTGGATCAACTGCTGACCGGCGCTTCTTCAACGCCAACTGCGGTAGCACTGCGTGGCCTGGTGCTGCGGGTTGATGATGAGATCCTCAACGACGATCGCGTTGAGCCTAGCGTGCGGCAAAATCTGCTGAATATGCTGGGCAAGCTCACTGCGGCGGGCATGCTGATCGACCGGCGTCCGGTTGCCGCATTGCACCACAGCCTGCAATGGATAGCCCAAGAGGGCTGGCCGGGTGCCGTTGAAGCCTTAACCTTGCACCACACGTTGCTTGAAAGTCCGCAGGCGGCACAAATGGACGCCCGTGTCCGTACCCGCCTGATGGCCGCCAAGGCGTTACCCGCCGATCTGCTGCCGCGCTTTTTACAACAACGCGCCGGCTGGCAGCAGCAAATGCGCACCGAGCTGAACGGCGCGGTGCTGGTTACTCCAACCGTCGCACACGTCGCCCCTGTTCTGGCTCCGCTGGAAAACGATGCCGAACTGTTCGCTCAAACCAATCTGGCGACCTTACGCCTGACCATGCCGGGCAGCCTGCTGGATATGCCCGGCATCACGCTGCCAACCGGCCAGGATGCCAACGGATTAGCCACCAGCCTGCTGCTGTCGTTGCCCAACGGGGACGATCAACGCCTGCTGAGTCTGGCGCTCAACATAGAACAACACATGGCCCGACAAGAATAAGGTGGCACTCCTTGCTTGATCGCCACCTGACCACCCCGGCAGGCCATCTGGCCACCGGTTTACCTGCGATAACTCGCAAACCTAGGAGCAATTATCATGGCTAAAGAAATACTCTGTGCGTTTGGCGTTGATGTGGATGCCGTTGCTGGCTGGTTAGGATCCTATGGCGGTGAAGACTCACCGGACGATATTTCACGCGGTCTGTTTGCCGGTGAAGTCGGCGCGCCACGGTTGCTGAAGCTGTTTGCCGATCATAACCTGCGCACTACCTGGTTTATTCCGGGCCACTCGATCGAAACCTTCCCTGAGCAGATGCAGGCGGTGGCCGCCGCCGGGCACGAAATTGGCGTGCATGGCTACAGCCACGAAAACCCAATCGCCATGACGCCCGCGCAGGAAGAGGCCATTCTGGATCGCTGCATCGATTTGGTGACCGAGTTAGCGGGTAAGCGCCCGACCGGTTATGTCGCCCCCTGGTGGGAGTTCAGCAACGTCACTAACGAGCTGTTGCTGAAGAAAGGCATCAAGTATGACCACAGCCTGATGCACAACGATTTCCATCCTTACTATGTGCGCGTTGGCGACAGTTGGACCCGCATTGACTACAGCAAACACCCCGACAGTTGGATGAAACCGTTGCAGCGCGGCGAGGAAACCGACCTGGTAGAGATCCCGGCCAACTGGTACCTGGACGATCTGCCGCCGATGATGTTCATCAAAAAATCCCCTAACAGCCACGGCTTCGTCAACCCTCGTCATCTGGAGGAGATGTGGCGCGATCAGTTTGACTGGGTGTACCGCGAGAACGACTACGCGGTGTTTACCATGACCATCCATCCCGACGTGTCCGGCCGCCCACAGGTGTTACTGATGCTGGAGCGGTTGATCAAACACATCCAAAGCCATCAGGGCGTGCGCTTCGTGACCTTTGATGAAATTGCTGACGACTACCTGCGCCGCGTACCGCGCAAAGTCTAATCCTGACTCCCCCTATTGAATGAGTGACAGCAAACATGAGCATCTATAAAAAAACCACGGTCGATGGCTGGCAGCCACAGCAATTAACCTTGAAAGATGTCAAATTCGCCACCTGGATCGCGTTCTTCGCCTGGGTATTCGCCGTTTACGACTTTATTCTGTTCGGCACGCTGCTGCCGGAGATCGGTAATCATTTCAACTGGAATGAAGTTGAACAGGCCAAGCTGGCAACCTGGGTGGCGGTTGGCGGTGCCGTTGTGGCCCTTGGCGTCGGCCCGCTGGTGGACAGGCTGGGCCGCAGGCTCGGCATTATCGTGACCGTCACCGGTGCCGCTGTCTGTTCGCTGTTAACCGCCGTAGGGGGAGCCTGGGGCAAAGGAGCCTTGATCGGCATCCGTTCGGTGGCCGGGTTAGGTTATGCCGAACAGACCGTAAACGCGACCTATCTCACCGAGCTGTATGCCGCCATCAACGACCCAAAGCTGAACCGGCGCAAAGGCTTTATCTACAGCCTGGTGCAGGGTGGCTGGCCGGTCGGCGCGTTAGTCGCCTCGGCGCTGACCGCGCTGTTGATGCCGCTTATCGGCTGGCAAGGCAGTTTTATCTTTGCCGCCATCCCTTCGTTTATCATCGCCTTGCTGGCGCTAAAGCTGAAAGAAACCCCGCAGTTTCAAATCCACCAGCATATTCACCGGCTGCGTAACACCAATCAGGCGGATAAAGCCCGGCAGGTAGCGGAGGATTACCATATCGATTACGGCGATCATCAGAGCGCCGGTCTGGCGGCGACGTTTCGCGGAACTTCGCTACGCGCCACCTTGGTGCTGGGCTGTGCGGTGCTGATCAACTGGTTTGCCATTCAGATTTTCAGCGTGCTTGGCACCACGGTGATCACCAAAGTTCACAACGTCTCTTTTGCCAACTCGCTGTTGATTCTGGTGCTCTCCAACCTGGTTGGCTACTGCGGCTATCTGGTGCATGGCTGGTTGGGCGATCGCTTCGGCAGGCGCAACACCATTGCCGTCGGCTGGATACTGGGCGGCTTGGCCTTTGCCGCTATGCTGTTTTGCCCGAGCAATTTCGCCATCATTGTCATCCTGTACAGCGTTGGCCTGTTCTTCCTGATTGGGCCCTATGCCGCCGCCCTGTTCTTTATCAGTGAAAGCTTCCCGACCGCTATCCGCGCCACCGCCGGTGCCTTGATCGGTGCCATGGGGCCGGTTGGTGCCATTATTGCCGGGATTGGCAGCACCACCATTCTCAGCAACGGCGGCAACTGGCAGAGCGCCGCGCTGTTCTTCGGCGCGCTCCCCTGCTTTGCCTCGGGCATCATTATGCTGTTTGCCCGCCATGTGGCCCCCCACAGCGTGAAATAGTTCACACGGGGGAGTTGGCTCCCCCTACTTTATGGATAAGGAGTTAATCATGATTGAACATGCAACCTCACGCCCGGTGGCACTGATCAGCGGTGCGGCCAGCGGTATCGGCCTAGCCTTAGCGCTGGAGTTCGCCCGCTGTGGCGTGCGCGTCGCCGCAGGCTATTTCCCTCAGGATCCACATGATTATCGGCAAGCCGCCGCTCAGGTCGCAGCCATTGGCGGTGAGGCGCTGTGGTTAGAGCTGGATGTCACCTCAACCCCGTCGGTGAATGCTTTCACCCAGCGTGCAGCCGAACACTTTGGTTGCATCGATTACGCCGTGGCCAACGCCGGTTTACTGCGCCGCTCGCCGATCGGTGAGATGAGTGACGATCAGTGGAATGAAATGCTCAATGTGGATTTAAGCGGCGTGATGCGGCTGTTCCGCGCCGCGTCCAACCATATGCCAAGGGCCGGCAGCATGGTGGCGATCTCTTCGATCGCCGGGGGCGTCTATGGCTGGCAGGATCATGCCCACTACGCCGCCGCCAAAGCTGGGGTTCCCGGCATCTGCCGCTCCATGGCGGTAGAACTGGCACCACGCGGCATTCGCTGTAATGCGGTGATCCCCGGCCTGATCGAAACCCCGCAATCGCTGGACAAGCAGAACTCACTGGGCCCGGAGGGGTTAGCCAAAGCCGCACGCAGCATTCCGTTAGGGCGAGTCGGGCGGCCTGAAGAAGTGGCCAGGCTGATCCGTTTTCTTTGCAGCGAAGATGCCTCTTACATTACCGGCCAGAGCCTGATTATCGACGGTGGCTTGACCATCCGTTGGCCTGACTAACCACCACCAAGGAGCCAAAATGTTACTGCAACATCGTCGCACGCTGATCACCGGCGCGGCCAGCGGTATTGGTGCCGCCATTGCCCGCCTGTTTGCTGTCGAGGGCAGCGCCTTGGTGCTGAGCGACCATAACGCCAGCGGGCTGGAGGCCATGGTCAGCCACTGCCGCTCGCTGGGCGCAACCTGCTATGGGGTAGTCGCTGACGTTGGCGACCCTGCGGGTGCCCAGCGCGGCGTGGATGAATGTGTACATCTGCTGGGTGGCATCGATATTCTGGTGAATAATGCCGGTATGCTGACACAGGCGCGCTGCACCGAACTGACGCTGGAAATGTGGGATGAGATGATGGCAGTTGACCTGCGCAGCGTCTTTATCGCAGCACAACGCGCCTTGCCTTACATGCTGCAACAACGCTGGGGGCGCATCATTAATATTGCCTCGCAACTGGGGATCAAAGGCGGTGCCGAGCTTTGCCACTACGCAGCGGCCAAAGCGGGCGTGATCGGCTTTACCAAATCACTGGCGCTGGAAGTCGCCAGCCACAACGTGCTGGTGAACGCCATTGCCCCTGGGCCGATCGAGACGCCGCTGGTAGCCGGGATCAGCAGCGCCTGGAGGGCTGCCAAAGCCGCTGAACTGCCGCTCGGCCGTTTTGGCGATGCCGACGAGATCGCCCCCACGGCATTGCTGCTGGCCAGTGAACCGGGCGGCAACCTCTACGTGGGCCAGACGCTGGGCCCGAATTCCGGTGATGTCATGCCCTGACTTGAGGAGCACGGATGATGTGCGGACTTTGTGGATTATTGAATGATGCACCGCAGTGGAGCGATCCGCTACAGCAACAGTCCCTGCCAGTGCGCCAGCTTCGGCTGCAACAGTTGGCGGTGTTAAACCGAGCCTTGGCACCCTTCAGGTTAAAACTGAGTGATGTGCACGGCAGCGCATGGCTGTTGGCGAGCCCCACCGGTCAGCAACAGGTGATCACCCGCCTGGAGCAACTGTGGGTTGAGGCAGAACGCTTGCTGAAGCATCCGATCGACCCTCTGGACCCGGACTATCTCGCCGCCCTGAAACTTGCGGAGGCACCATGACTCAGGAAACTAAACTGCCGGTACACGTCCTGAGCGGCTTTCTCGGCAGCGGCAAAACCACGCTGCTAAAGCGTTTACTGGCCGGGCCGGATTTGCACGATGTGGCGCTGCTGGTTAATGAGTTCGGCGAAGTGGGTATCGATCACCTGCTGCTGAACGAGGTGGCGCCCGATATTGTCCTGCTGCCGGGGGGCTGTCTGTGCTGCGCCATTCGCGGTGAGTTGAAGCAGGCCCTGCTGGATTTGTATGAGCGCCGCCAACGCGGCCAGCTTCCACCGTTCAGCAAGGTCATACTGGAAACCACCGGGCTGGCAGATCCGGCCCCTATTCTCGCCACCTTGCTGCACGATCGACAGCTTCAGCACCATTTTTCTCAGGGGATGCTGGTCACACTGGTCGATAGCGAACACGGCTGGCAGCAGGCAGAACAGCAGCCGGAATGGTTAGCGCAGGTCACCGCGGCTGACTGGCTGCTGCTGAGTAAAACCGATCGCATTCCGCCGGAGGAATTGCCCGCGCTGCGGGACTATCTGCAACGGTTGAATCCGCTGGCGCAGATCGCCTATAGCCGTGAGTTGGCCGATGGCGATCTCAGCCTGTTTGCTACCCCATTCAATCCGCAGGCTCCGCAACGCTTCCGGCGTTGGCTGGGGGAAATAGCGCTGCCGATGAAGGCGCCCGCCACCCACGCGGAACATCCGGCCACCACCACCTGCGTTATTACGTTTGACCAGCAGATTAACTGGTCAGCCTTCGCCGTCTGGCTCTCCATGCTGCTGCATTGCCATGGCCAGTCTATACTGCGCATCAAAGGGCTGTTAAACGTAGCCGAGAGCGCCACCCCGGTGGTGATCCACGGGGTGCAGCACAGCCTGCATCCCCCAATTCATCTTTCGGCTTGGCCAGAAGTGCGGCGACAATCGCAATTAGTGTTTATCATGCGTGGCATTTCCGCTTCATGCCTGCAAAATGCCTTTAGCCATTTTCTGCAACCTTACACGACAGAAACCACCGCTGCCGGAGCAAGAACGCCATGAAATCAAGCGCTACCGCTGTAAACCCGATCACCCTGCGAGTCTTGGGCACCTCGGTCACTCTGCTGGAGCTTCTGCGCCAGCGTGCAGAGCAAGACCTTGGGTTGCGTATCGAATACCAGATCTGCGATGTGCAGGATGCACAGCGTATTGCCGTGATGCACCCTGAGCGTTACGATCTTTACGATCAGTGGTTTCACAACGTGGATTTCGTCTGGCCAGCACAGGCGATTCAGCCGTTGGATATCAAACGGCTGAGCTATTGGGATGAGATCAACGATCTGCCCAAGTTTGGCACACTGTTCCCCGGCGGGCGGTTGGGCGACGGCAGCGTGCCGGTAGAACGCCTGTATGTTCAGCACGATCACAGCCTGAGCAGTCACCCCACCGACCACATCAGTATGTTGCCGTTGACGCATAACGCCGACAGCTTTGCCTACCATACCGCCCGTTTGCCCCAGGTCTTACACGATCAGGAAGAGAGCTGGGGCTGGCTGTTGCACCCCGGCTTTAGCGGGCAAGTGGCACTGCAAAACGATGCCGCCATGGGGGGGTTAGATGCGGCACTGGCGGCGCAAGGGGCCGGGCTGATGCGCTTTGCCAACGTCGGCAATCTGAATCTGGAAGAGATTGATAATCTGACCAACGAGCTCTCAGCTTTGCAACGCCAAGGGCATTTTGCCGCGTTCTGGGCCAGCCAGGATGAAGCCTATCGATTGATCGACGATCCACGCATCAGCATTCAGAGCCTGTGGGCACCCACCTATTTCCGCCATCATTACCAACAGAAGGGCTATAAATTGGCTACCCCGCGCGAGGGTTACCGAGCCTGGTATGGCGGGCTGTCTTTATCTCGCTGCGCCAGCGGTAGAACGCTGGATGCCGCCTATGCCTACCTCAACTGGTGGCAATCCGGCTGGCCGGGCGCCATGATGGCGAAACAGGGCTACTACATTTCCAACCCGCAGCGCAGCCGCCCTTACCTGTCGCCAGCCGAATGGGACTACTGGTACGCCGGTAAAGCCGCCAGCGAAGATCTGCCGGATGCCTATGGCAACCCGCTGATCCCACAAGGTGAAACCCGCGATGGTGGCAGCTATGAGCAGCGGATGAGCCATATCGCGGTTTGGAACTCCGTGATGGACGAGCATAATTATCTGGTGCGCCGCTGGCACGATTTTCTGCGGGCCTGAGGCGGTTTATGGCTGCCGCACCAGCAGGTTAGCCATATTAATCGCCTCGATAAGCTGCTGGCGATTCACGCGTGGCGAATTGCTGTCTAACAGGCGCTGCCACAGACCGATCGCCCGCGGGTAATCCGCCTGCATAAAGGCATCTGCTGCCAGCAGCATCAAGGCTGAGACTTCGTCTTTATCCATCTGCAAGGCTTGTTCTATATAGCCTGCCGCCTGCGGCGTAAGATGCTGCCCGGCCTGATAATAGAGCACCGTCGCCAAGGCAGAATACAGCTCTGCATTGCTGCCCCGCAGCGCCAGCGCCTGCTGATAGGCTTGTAGCGCTGAGTCAAAATTATCGGTGTAGAGATAATATTCGCCCAATTCTGCCCACAGCACGCTGTCCTGCGGAGTCTGACGAAGTTTTTGCTGTAGCCGCATCAGCCTGTTATCGGCCTGCTGTGCCAGGGTTAAATTCTGCACCTGCTGCTGGGCCAGTAGGCTTGCCGGGCGGCCGCTAGCCAGATACAGGCCAGTTGCGATCGTCAGTACCAAGCCGATCAACAGCAGGTGAAAACGGCGCGGCGTCATGGCTTGCTCCTGCCGCGCCACAGCACGATACCGATCAGCACCAACAGCAGCGGCGGCAGCCCCCAAAGCACCACCGTTGAAGCCTCTAACGCGGGTTGATAGCGCACAAAATTGCCGTAACGCGCGGTCATGAAATTCATGATTTCGCTTTCCGTTTTGCCCTGCTCCGTCATGGCAAATACCTCGTGACGCATAGCCACTGCCGCTGGCGCATTGGACTCCAACAGGTTCTGATTCTGGCATTGCGGGCAGCGTATTTTGGCTGCCACCGACAGGGCCTGTTCTTGCACCGCGGGCGAGGAAAATGCCCAGGTATCCACCACCTGCGCCTGCAACGGCCATGCCAGCGTACACCACAGCAGCACAATGGCTAATCTGCGCATGGTTTTCTCCTTTGCCAACCGGCGACCAGCACGCCGATCATCATCAGTGCGCCACCCCACCAGATCCAACGGATACCGGTCTGCACATAAAACCGCATGGCGTAGCGATTTTCGCCGCTCTTTTCGCCCATCACCACGTACCAGTCATGCAGCAGGTTCCAGTCGATACCCGGTTCAAACATCTGCTGCCGACGCGCGCTGTAAAAGCGCCGCTCCGGCCTAAGCTGCGTCACCACCTTCCCTTGCCGTGAAACGTCAATCACCGCCTGCTCGCTGGTGAAGTTACCCTGCGCCTGGAGTTCGATCGAGCGGAACGAGAACTCGTAACCGGCCAGCGTCACGCTTTCCCCAACGGCCACATTCAGGCTGACCTCATGCCGTTGCAACGATGAACACAGAATGCCCAAGGCGACCAGCAGCACGCCGGAATGCGCAATCCACGGCGCAAGCTGGCGGCGAAAGCCACCAACACACATCAAGATCAGCGCCAACAGCCCAAAAGGCAGCAGAACCAGATTGAAGTAAGGCGCACCGACAGAAATTTGCCCCCACCCCATCAGCCGATACAGCATCGGGTAGAGCGTGCCAATCAACACAATCAGCGCAGCCGAACTGAACAGCAGCAATGTCACAAGCAGTACGGGTTTAGCGGGTTGCACCGGCTGTTCACCCCGGTTCGCACGCAGGGCGTAAATCAAAAAAGAAGCCCCGCTCAGGAAGGCAAACAGCACGAATAACGGTAATGCCCGCTGTTCGTCCAGCGCGAAGGCATGTACCGAGAGCAGCACACCGGAACGCACGATCAGGGTTCCCAGCAAGCTGAGTACAAAGGTTCCCAACGTCAGCAGCAGCGACCAGTGCCGCAGCCCACCGGTACGCTGGCTAGCGGCCAAGCTGTGCAGCAATGCCGTTGCGGTCAACCAGGGTAGCAAAGAAGCATTCTCGACCGGATCCCAGAACCACCAGCCGCCCCAGCCCAATTCGCTGTAAGCCCACCAGGAACCCAGGATGATCCCGGCGGTGAGAAAACACCATGCTGGAGCAGCCCAACGCTGGCATTGCCCGGCAATCTGGGCGTTGAATTCCCCGTTGAGTAACGCGGCCAGCATCAAGGCGCTACAGACGGCAAACCCGGCATAGCCGAGATACAACAGAGGAGGATGCAGGATCAGCCCGATATGTTGCAGCATCGGGTTCAAATCACGCCCTTCAACCGCTGGGGGGAAAACCCGAACAAAAGGATCGGAGAAGCACAGAATGAAGATCAGAAAACAACCGACGATCAGCGCCAGAATCGCCAGCGTGATGGAAGCCGTTGCCTCTTCTGTTTTACTGCGCAGGGCAAAAGCGGCGGCCCAGCCGGACAGGCACAGCAGCCAAAGCAACAATGATCCTTCATGGCCGCCCCACAATGCCCCAGCTTTAAGCAAGCCCGATAATTGGCGGTGCCCGTGCTGGGCAACATACAGCACAGAAAAATCATCGCGTAAAAACAGCAGCAGCAGGATAACGAATGCCAGCGCGACCAGCGCAAATATCGCCAAGGTCCAGCCACGGACCGGCAACAGCGGTAACCGGTGGCGCGTGAACAGCGTCACGCCAGACATCAGCAATGACGCCGTACACGCCAACAACAGTGCACCAAACCCCAATTCGGGTAACCACAACAGCACGCTTACCGCCTTATTTCGCTGCTAATGTCATTCAGGCTACCGTCATTTGCCCGGCATACAGAATGAAATAGCGCAACAGCAACACCCCGCACAGGCTGCTACCGCTGATCAGCAGGATATGAACATGCGCCTTGCCCCAGCCCAACGCCTTCAACAACAGCGGCAGGAACAGCCCGACACCGACCACGCCCAGCCAGAACCACCAGGCCCAGAACCCACCGCCCAGCGCCGCCGACAGCGCGCGTAACTTGCCGTCATCCCCCAGCCACAGGCCGATAAAGAAGGCGGCCAGCAGGAAAATTTCCAGCCAGACCACCGGCGTTTCTACCCGGTGCAGAAAATGCATTTCTTTGCTGTGCAGATCGCCTTTGGGGCCGAACACAAAGGCTAACAGCGCCACCGCGATCCCGGAGGAAACGCCCGAGAACAGGAACAGCGCCGGTAACAGCGGGTTATTGAGCATCGGGTAAGATTTCAACGCAGACAGCAGAAACCCGGTATAAGCCCCCAGCAGTACCGCCAGCAGCATCATCAGCGTTTCAATCGGGCGCAGAAACGGCAGAAGCCGCGCCAGCAGCGTGGAGATCAGCGTCAGCTTCGGCAGCCAGCGCTGCTGTAGCGCAGCGACTTCGTCACGGAAAATCAACGCCAGCCAGACCACCAGCACCAACGTATACACCTGAAACAGCATCACCCCCATCGACATTACCGAGGTGAAACTGTAATGAAACATCAGCTTCCAGAAGGTCCACGGGCGCGTCAGATGGAAAATCAGGATCACCAGCCCCAGCACGATCGAACTGGGGGCAATAAACAGCGTGGTGCGCATGATGCGGCTGTGGGAGGTGCCTTCTGCCGGATGATAGCGACGCAGCAGAATGCTCAGGGTCACCAGCCCGGCAGAGATCCCAATCAGAAACAGGTAAATCGCGATCGGCCAATCCCAGACTAGAGAGTCAAAATGAAACGCAGAGGTCATTGACTTATCTCCCCATATTTAAAAGGCACGCGATACACTTTGGGCCGGGTACCCAGCGCAATTTTGTAGCGGTAAGTCGTGGTCTGCCTCAGCAGGCGCGAGATATCACTGCCAGGATCGTCGAGATTGCCAAAGGTCAGCGCCTGAGTCGGGCAGGACAGCACGCAAGCGGGCTGCTTGCCCTGACTGAGGTTGGTCTTGCGGCAAAAATCGCACTTATCTGCCGTTTTGCTGATCGGGTGAATAAATCGCACCCGATACGGGCACGCGGCAATGCAGTACTGGCAACCGACGCAAAGATCGGGGTTAACGTCCACAATCCCGCTGGCCGCATCACGGAATGAAGCGCCGGTCGGGCAGACATCTACGCAGGGTGCATCATCGCAATGCTGGCAGGAGTGGCGGAAAAACCGGTACTTCACGTCGGGGAAACTGCCGATCGGCTCGCTGCGGATGATGGTCAGGCGCGAAACGCCCTCGGGCACCTGATTGACTTCCCGGCAGGCATCCATACAGGCGGTGCAACCGATACAGCGCGACTCGTCATGCACCATGCCATAGCGCACGCCATTCACGTTCATGGTGCGCGCCAGCACTTTTTCAACGGCCACCGAGGTCACCGCCAAAACGCCGATACCGGTTATAAAACGGCGACGTGAGCAGCTCATGGCTGCTCCTTACCCAGCCGCACGGCTGCTGGATTAAACGCCGGATCATCCTGTTGCTGACGGTGGCAATCCACGCAGATCTGTATCCGCCCTTTATCACTCAGCCCCTGCATTTTATCCTGCTGAGGATGAAGCTGATGGCAACTGGCACAGGTGACTTTGGCCAAGTGCACATCGTGCGGCCAAAAGGCTTTTTGCAACGCCTCTGGCAGATGGCAAGACATACAGACGCTATTTTGTGCTTCCACGCCATACATCGGCTCATTAAAGCGCATAACATCTTTCACCCCTTCACGGTGCAGCGGTGAAGGGTTACCGTGGCAGTTGGTACAGGTGACCGGCAACTGATTATTCGGGTTGATAGCACCCTCATGTTTGCCATGCATCGCACTTTGCTGCGGCTTATGGCAGCGCAAACAGGCATCATCGGGGTTACGCTGCAACGCCACGTCAGCGGTTTTCTGTTGCACCGTGGGGCTATCAGTCTGAGCTGATACCGGTAACACTGTCAGCCAAAGGCTGCAGGCCAGCACCCCGGTAGTTAATAACGAACGCAGTACGCTCATATTCACTCCATGTTTTTACGCCCCGCGCACGGGGCGGAGGGGTTATTGGCTTAGCCGCCCGGCTTTGCGCGCCTGCTCATCCCACTGCGGTACCACCGTTTTGAGGAATTCCTGCTTTTCCGCATTGAGCTGTGGCATATCCATGCCTAAGGCCAACTGCGCCTTTTGCTTGGTGGAGATATCCGGCAACGGGATTTCGTGGCTGATACCTTTGGTGGCCAGCAAACGCGCCAGTTTGGTGCGCGCCTGAGCGGCCTGATCGAGCGCGGTGCCCAACACCCGCAGCGCAACGTCCGGTGCATGCATTTGGATACCGTGCGACGCAATCGCATAATCCCAGCGCCACTGCGCATGGCGGATATCCATCAGGATCGGTTTCATCTCTGCTTCTGTTGCACCGGCATCCCACGCGGCTTTCGCCTCGAAGTGTGCACGCACCAGTTGGTCTTCCACCTTCAGTTTGATCTCAGTGATATCTTGCTTACGCTTGGCCACGATCCCTTGCAGGCTGGCTTTATCCTGCGTGTGGCAGGTGGCACAGGTTTTTTCGAAGTTATCGAATGGGTTGCCAATCTTATGATCGGTATAGATTTTGCCCTGGGCGTTTTGCACTTTCGGCATGTGGCAATCGATACAGGTCACATTGTTCTGGCCGTGAATGCCTGCGCGCCAGGTTTCATATTCTGGATGCTGGGCTTTGATCATCGGCGCTTTGGACAGTGGATTGGTCCAGTCGGAGAAAGCGATATTGTCGTAATAAACTTCCATATCATCGACGGTGGTCCCTTTATCCCAAGGGAATTTCACCGCTTTATCTTTGCCATCAAAATAGTATTCAACGTGGCACTGCCCGCACACCATGGCTTGCTGATCGAGCCGCCCTGCTTTATCAAAGGGTTTACCGATCGCCTCCATCGCCCTGGCCGCATAAGGGCGGGAAAGCGTCAACGCCGGTTTACCCTCGGCGAACTCCGCTGAAGCGGTGTTATGACAATCCGCACAGCCGAGATTGTTGACAATTTCCGGGCCGCCGCGCGCCCATTTGCCATGGAAGTAGCCCTCTTCCCCCTGTTCGGTGATCATTCTGGCGACGTCTGGGCTTTTGCAGCTCCAGCAGGCCATCGGCAATGGCCCATCTTCGGCCGTTTTTGGCGCACCGGTGCGCAGCGTTTCACGCACATCCGTCAGCGCATAGGAGTGACCGCGCGGTTTTTTGTAGTCTTTAGCAAAAGGATATCCGGCCCACAAAATCACCAGGCGCGGGTCTTCTGCCAACGCATCAGTCTGTTCAGACTGCTCTGATGTTGCTTTCCATGATTGGTATTGATCGGGGTGAGGCGTAGCGAACTTTTCGTTTTTGGCTTCGATCTTCTGCGGTGCTGCGGTATTGGTTGCGTCGGCTTGTAGCGAAAACGAGACGAAACCGGCCCAGATCCCTGTCAGAAAGAGTGCCAATATATTGCTTACCTTAGTCATAAGCATCCCATCCATTTAACCTGCTTGGTAGCAGCGGCTTATTAGTTATTTGATCCACGAAGGACATATCATCGGTATTGCACGCTCGCTAGGGATAACATAGACCACATAAAAATTGTTGTCTTTAATCAAGTTAAGAGGGGCTAATTCGCAACTTCGATTGATTTTTGCGAAGTGACGCAAAACCGCTGAACGTGCTTGGAAATCAAATACCTAATAAGAGTTATATGATGAGCTGTACGCGGCTGAGAGGTTTTGGTTAACGTTGCGTTCTGAGGATTGGCTTGTGACGCTCGGATTCTGGCTAGCGGCTATTTCCGCCTGAGTTTGCAGCAATGCGAACACAGCTTAACCACCTATACTAAAACCGAGAAAATATTCTTGACCGGATCACCGTCACTCCCTATAGTAGCGCCCCGTTGCACTGAGTAACGCGCAACGAAACGGTGAGGTGTCTGAGTGGCTGAAGGAGCACGCCTGGAAAGTGTGTATACGCGTAAGTGTATCGAGGGTTCGAACCCCTCT
>NZ_JBXUGP010000026.1:0-92866 GCF_057180605.1 Serratia sp. HNCC26DJ206 | reverse complement strand
AGCATTACGCCAGAGGGCGCCATTTTTGCCAGATGAGTTGTTAGCGGCCAAACAGGTCACGCCGGCGCTGACGAACAAATTGGCTGATTAACACCAGCACACCGACTAACAGGTAGGCAGCGAAGATCCCCACTAACCACTGCGGCATTTCTAATGACAGGAATTGCCATTGGCGCTCGGAACAGTCGCCTGATGCGTGGAACACGGCGGGCAACCATTTGTTGAGCGGCAGCCAGGATGGGAAATTGACGAAAAAATCACAGGTGTTGAACGGCGATGGATGTAATTGGATCATGGTGTGCTTCCAGGCCAGCTGTACGCCCGCCCAGGCACTGTAGATCCACAGCAAGATAGCCGCATAGCGCAGCGGCGTTTTGGGTGCTATTGCACCTATCAGCCCAGCCCCGAGGATCCCGAACAGCGCGACGCGTTCGTAGATACACATCACACAAGGTTCCAGCAGCATTACGTGCTGAAAATAGAGAGCAACCAACTCCAGTACCAATGCAGTCAGGACCAGCAGCAGCCAAGCACCGCGCCCCTGTGAGCAACGGTTAAAGAATTGCAACATATATTTGTTCTTCCATGCAGTAAGCAATTGAACCGGCAGTGTAAACCAATTCATCCCCGCTGCCAGCTATCTAGACGCTATTCCGTGAAAAATAGTCATTGGCTGCGGGGTTGTTATGGTGGTTAATGTGCCGTGATTGGGGCCACCGCGTCAAGCGATGGCAGCGTTAACCAGTGCCATTGGGTCAGCAAATCGGTGGCTGGAGCTAGCGTATGCTGCACGCATAACAGGCCGACCAGCGTCAGTACCAGCGTGTAAGGCAGCGCCATCCAGACCATACGGCTGTATGACAGACGTACTAATGGTGCTAATGCAGAAGTCAGCAGAAACAGGAAAGCGGCCTGACCATTGGGTGTCGCCACCGAAGGCAGATTAGTGCCAGTATTGATGGCCACCGCCAGCATTTCGAATTGTTTGAGTGAAATGGTCCCGTTTTCCAGCGCCACACGCGCTTCGTTAATATAGACCGTGCCGACAAAAACGTTGTCAGAAACCGACGAAAGCAGGCCGTTAAACAGATAGAACAGCGAAAGCTGCGCGGAAGGTTCTGCCTGCAAGACAAACTCAATCACCGGAGTAAACAGCCGTTGTTCAACGATCACCGCCACGATGGTAAAGAACACCGTCAACAGGGCAGTAAAGGGCAGGGCTTCCTGAAATGCTTTGCCGATGGCGTGCTCATCGGTGATGCCGCACAGCGAGGTGGCCAAGATGATCACCGAAAGGCCAATCAACCCAACCTCCGCCAAATGGAAAGCCAATGCAATCACCAACCAGACGCCAATCAATGCCTGCATTACCAGTTTCAGCTTTTCCTGGCGGTTACGTTTAGCGGTAGCTTTCCGATCGAACTCCTTCAACACTTCACGCACGCGTTCGGGCAACTTGGTGCCGTAACCAAATACCGCAAAACGTTCAACCAACAGACAGACCACCAGGCCGCAGACAAACACTGGCAGTGTTACCGGTGCCATCCGCAGGAAAAACTCACCAAAGCCCCACCCGGCGCTTTTGGCGATGATCAGGTTCTGTGGTTCACCGACCATGGTCATGACGCCACCGAGAGCAGTACCGACGCCAGCGTGCATCAGCAGGCTGCGTAAAAAGGCCCGGAACTGTTCCAGCGTCTGTTTATGGTCTGGGTTGTCAATACCGCTGTCATCGCTGACGTCAAGATTATTGTCGGCCCCTTTGGATGCGACATTGTGGTAGATCGAATAGAAACCGGTGCCGACGCTGATAACGACGGCAACTACCGTCAGGGCATCAAGGAAGGCGGAAAGCAAAGCTGCCGCAACGCAAAAGGCCAGTGAGAGCAGCATTTTTGAGCGGATATTAAGCAGCAATTTGGTAAATACAAACAGCAGCAACTGCTTCATGAAATAGATACCGGCCACCATAAACACTAACAGCAGCAGCACTTCAAGATTGTTGCTGATCTCCTCACTGACGTGCGCGGGGCTGGTCATTCCAATTAGAACGGCCTCAATGGCCAACAGACCACCCGGCTGTAATGGGTAACACTTCAGCGCCATGGCCAGCGTGAAGATAAACTCAATCACTAGCAACCAGCCAGCCACAAAGGGGGTGATCAGGAAGAACACTAACGGATTAATCACCAGAAAACTGATGATGGCTAATTTGTACCAGTCGGGAGATGACCCGAGAAAATTTTTTATCAATGCCGAGCGTATTGTCATATCCATGCTGTTTTCACAAAACCTTCAAAAGAGTTAACGCGCTATACCCTAGCAACGGCCATGGGTATGATGCAATCCAAGCTTTGCTTTACGGGGGATATTTCTGCAACTCGGTGTTTTCGCATATTTTTTGCCAGGTTATGCACACTTTCGTTTAATGTTTTTTGCTCCCGCTATGTGATACCCCGGCGATCTGGTATGATCAGCCGACTACTATTACTGCTTATCGTCGCTACGGAACGTCAAACACATGGTTATAAAGGCGCAGAGTCCTGCCGGTTTCGCGGAAGAATATATTATTGAAAGTATTTGGAATAATCGCTTCCCCCCTGGCTCTATTTTGCCCGCGGAGCGTGAGCTTTCAGAACTGATTGGTGTTACGCGCACCACATTACGTGAAGTGTTACAGCGATTGGCCCGTGATGGCTGGCTGACGATTCAGCATGGCAAACCCACCAAAGTAAATAATTTTTGGGAAACCTCAGGCCTTAATATCCTGGAAACCTTGGCACGCCTCGATCACAACAGCGTGCCGCAACTGATCGACAACCTGTTAGCTGTGCGCACCAATATTGCCTCGATCTTTATCCGTGCTGCCGTGCGCAACTACCCAGAACAGGCGCAGGAAGTGCTGGCGAAAGCCACCCAGGTTGAAGATAAGGCGGATGCATTCAATCACCTTGACTATGAGATCTTCCGTGGGTTGGCGTTTGCTTCGGGCAACCCGATTTATGGCTTGATTCTCAATGGGTTGAAAGGGTTGTACACACGTGTTGGCCGTTATTATTTCTCTAACCCAGAGGCGCGCAAACTGGCGCTCAGCTTCTACAACAAACTTTCTACCCTGTGCCATGAAAAAATGTACGATCAGGTGATGGATTGTGTACGTAACTACGGTAAAGAGAGTGGTGCGATCTGGCACAGCATGCAGGGTGCGATGCCGAGTGATTTGGCAGAGGCTCGCCGCTAGCCGGTTTCACGTCAAGTCAAAGGGGCGCTCGATGCGCCCCTTTGTTGTTTTAGCAGTTTATAACGTTGTGGGTCTTGGCGGGCAGCGATCGAGCAGTTCGACGCTGCCATCTTCGTTTTTCTGCTCCAGAATGATATCGAAACCCCACAGGCGATGCAGGTGCTTCATCACTTCCCTGCGGCCCTTATCCAGTGGCGCGCGATCCTGCGGAATATAGCGCAGCGTCAGCGAGCGATCGCCGCGCAGATCAACATTCCAAATCTGAATATTCGGTTCATGATTGCTCAGGTTGTACTGGGCTGACAACTCCTGGCGTATCGCGCGGTAACCCTCTTCGTTGTGGATCGCCGAGATCTCCAGATAATTGTTACGATCGTCATCCAGCACGGTGAACAAGCGGAAATCACGCATGACTTTCGGCGACAGGAACTGGCTGATAAAGCTCTCATCCTTAAAATCACGCATGGCGAAATGCAGCGTGTCCAGCCAGTCTTTGCCCGCGATGTCAGGGAACCAGTAACGATCTTCCTCAGTCGGTGACTGGCAGATACGTTTGATGTCCTGGAACATGGCAAAGCCCAGTGCGTAAGGGTTAATGCCGTTGTAATAGGGGCTGTTGTACGGCGGCTGGAACACCACGTTGGTATGGCTGTGCAGGAACTCCATCATAAAGCGATCCGTCACACGCCCTTCATCATAAAGATGATTAAGAATGGTGTAATGCCAGAACGTTGCCCAGCCTTCGTTCATCACCTGCGTCTGTTTTTGCGGATAAAAATACTGGCTTACCTTGCGCACAATGCGTAACACTTCTCGCTGCCATGGTTCCAGCAGCGGGGCGTTTTTCTCCATAAAATAGAGAATATTTTCCTGTGGTTCACGTGGGTAACGCAGAGCTTCTTCTGGCAGGGCTTCACGGTCTACACGTGGCAGGGTTTTCCACAGCGAGTTAACCTGGCTTTGCAGATATTCCTCACGGTTTTTCTGCCGTGCTTTCTCTTCCAGCAGCGAGATTTTTTGCGGACGCTTGTAGCGGTCGACGCCGTAATTCATCAATGCATGGCAGGAATCGAGCAGTTTTTCCACTTCCTCAACGCCATAGCGTTCTTCGCACTGGCTGATGTAGTGGCGGGCAAACAGCAGATAATCCACGATGGAACTGGCATCGGTCCAACTGCGGAACAGATAGTTATTCTTGAAAAACGAGTTGTGGCCATAGCAGGCATGTGCCATCACCAGTGCCTGCATGGTGATGGTATTTTCTTCCATCAGATAGGCGATGCACGGGTTTGAGTTGATCACGATTTCATAGGCCAAGCCTTGCTGACCTTGCTTATAGCGCTGCTCGGTTTCAATGAATTTTTTACCGAATGACCAGTGTGTATAGTTAATCGGCATGCCGACGCTGGAGTAGGCGTCCATCATCTGTTCGGAGGTAATGACCTCGATTTGATGCGGATAGGTGTCGAGCCGGTAATGTTTGGCTACCCGGTCAACCTGCTCCAGATAGACCTGTAGCAGTTCGAACGTCCAGTCCGGTCCATCGCTCAGACGTTTATCTTCCTTAACCTTTTTATGTGTCGAAGTAGTCATCAGCGCACCCTCATTTATTAGCGGACTCTGCTCGTTTCGGCAGGCCTTGTATCAATCATAGTTCAAGTTGAAATAAACCGTTATATATCAGCAAAGTAAAATCAACATATCACTATCGATTTATCACCGGCTTAGGTTTCAACCTACTCGTTACCGCGATCATCCTGATAGCCTGCGGTTATTGCTGCTGATTTATAGCCGAGAAGGTGCTGGGCTAAATGCTTCTTCTCTCTTTCGAGTATAGTCTGGCCAAAAGGCTGTGCAACTGGTGGCATAAGAGAGGTTGTTCTTTGGCAGCGAGTTTTTTCTGCTGTATAGGTGTGAGGTTTTCACAATACTATATTTCGAATTAATGGCGTTTTTCTGGTGTTAAATTCCGCATTTATCCTTGGGCTTATATTTACATGCCGTTAAATAAATGTTGCCAGCAAAGGTTGTTGTGGTGCTATCAATGCTGTCAATATCAGCGTGAAAGGTGCGTTTTCTTCTTTTATGCCCTTTATTGCCACAGCTTATCGCTATTTATAGGTGGCTATTGCAAAAGATACCCACTTGAATGATAAATTAACTGTGGATGTTGTCACGATTAACGATCAAGTTGTTTGCTAGTTTTTTACGCTGGGTTAATTTCTTGTGAACAGATGATTATGCTTTTCGGGAATTTGAGCTGGAGTCAATGATGCGTGTGGTCATTTTAGGGAGTGGAGTGGTCGGGGTTGCCAGTGCCTGGTATTTGGCAAAAGCCGGTCATGAGGTCACGGTTATCGATCGTCAAGCGGGGCCAGCAATGGAAACCAGTGCGGCCAACGCTGGGCAGATCTCACCGGGCTATGCCGCGCCGTGGGCCGCACCGGGTGTGCCGCTGAAAGCGATAAAATGGATGTTCCAGCGCCATGCGCCGCTGGCGATACGTCTTGACGGCAGCAGCTTCCAGTTACGCTGGATGTGGCAGATGTTGAGAAACTGCGACACCGCCCACTACATGACCAACAAAGGCCGTATGGTGCGCTTGGCGGAGTACAGCCGTGACTGTATCAAAATGCTGCGTCAGGAAACCGGTATTCAATACGAAGGCCGTCAAGGCGGCACGTTGCAGCTATTCCGTACTCAGCAGCAGTTTGAGAATGCCGCCAAAGATATCGCCGTGCTGGAAGATGCTGGGGTGCCTTATAAACTGCTGGAAGCCAGCCAATTGGCCACGGTTGAGCCAGCACTGGCGCAGGTTGCACACAAGCTGACCGGCGGTTTGCAGTTGCCCAATGATGAAACCGGGGATTGCCAGTTGTTTACGCAGCAATTGGTGAAGCTGGCTCAACAGGCTGGCGTCAATTTCTTGTTCAACCGCAGCGTTGACCGCCTGCTGGTGGAGGGGGATAAAATCACCGGGGTGCAATGTGATGGCGAAGTGATCCAGGCAGACTGCTATGTGGTCGCGTTTGGTGCTTATTCCACCGCATTATTGCGCGATCTGGTTTCCATACCGGTTTATCCGCTGAAAGGCTATTCATTGACGATCCCGATCACGGATGAGGCCGCCGCGCCTTTCTCTACCGTGCTGGATGAAACCTATAAAATCGCCATTACCCGTTTTGACCAGCGTATCCGCGTGGGTGGCATGGCCGAGATTGTGGGCTTCAATACCGAGCTGGAACAGAAACGGCGCGAAACGCTGGAGATGGTGGTACGCGATCTGTATCCAAACGGTGGCAGGGTTGAAGATGCCACATTCTGGACCGGTTTGCGCCCGATGACGCCCGATGGTACACCGATCGTTGGCCGTACTGCGCTGAAAAATCTCTACCTGAATACCGGGCATGGCACCTTGGGCTGGACCATGGCCTGTGGTTCTGGGCAGTTGCTTGCCGACCTGATTTCTGGCACCACACCGGCTATTCCGTCTGACGATTTGGCGGTGGCGCGTTACAGTGCCGGTTTTCGCCAGGGGCCAACTATCCCTTTGAACGATGTGCACCCGGCACGCTAGAAATTGATGAATGCCGCAGGTACTGCCTGCGGCTGTTGCCATGGAGGCCGAAGGAGAACCGATGCCACGCCCGATTACTGCCACGCTGCATTTAGACGCATTTGCCAATAATTTACAGGTCGTTCGCCGTTTTGCTCTCACCGCTAAGGTCTGGTCGGTTGTTAAGGCTAATGCCTATGGTCATGGTTTGAAGCATGTCTGGCGTAGCCTGGCACAGACTGATGGTTTTGCCTTGCTCGATCTGGCCGAGGCTGTGTTGCTGCGTGAATCCGGCTGGAACGGCCCGATTCTGCTGTTGGAGGGTTTTTTCCAGCCAGCGGATTTATTGTTGATCGATCGTTATCGATTAACTACCGCCGTGAACAGTGACTGGCAGTTGCAGGCACTGGCTGAAGCTCGCCTGCAAGCACCTGTGGATGTTTATCTGAAGTTGAATAGCGGGATGAATCGCTTGGGGTTTGCTCCAGAGCGTTTGCACAACGTTTGGCTGCAAGCACAGGAACTGCGCAATATCGGTTCGATGACGTTGATGAGCCATTTTGCCACGGCTGACAGCGCCGAAGGCGTGGTGCAACAGATGGCAACGGTTGAGCGTGCGTCGGCGGCAATCTCGCTGCCACGCTGCCTGGCGAACTCTGCCGCCACTTTGTGGCACCCAGCCACTCATGGCAGTTGGGTGAGGCCGGGAATTATTCTTTATGGTGCGTCACCCACCGGGCACTGGCGTGACATTGCTGACACGGGCCTGCAACCGACGATGACACTGAGTAGTGAGATTATTGGTATTCAGACGTTGAAGCAGGGCGATCGCGTTGGTTATGGTGGCCGCTATGCCGCAGCTGGGCCGCAGCGTATCGGGATCGTGGCTTGTGGCTATGCCGATGGTTATCCACGCCATGCACCAACCGGTACGCCAGTGTGGGTAGATGGCGTACTGACAGGCACATTGGGTACCGTTTCGATGGATATGATGATGGTGGATCTGACACCTTGCCCACAGGCCACTATTGGCACCCAGGTGGAGTTATGGGGGCGGAACCTGCCAGTGGACAAGGTTGCGGCTGCGGCTGGCACGCTGGGTTACGAATTGCTGACCGGATTGGCGGCGCGGGTCACCGTTAACGCTGTCTGATAGATGCTCGGCAGCAATCTCAAACGCCTCTGTGGAACCATCATGGTGCAATCCGGTAGATTCTGCTCATACTTTGAAATAGGTGAAAGCCAGTGAGTCACGGTATGATGTTCACCGTCATTTTGTCGGCTTGGTAGCTAGCGTTGAGAACACTTATCTTCATTTTATGCATGATCGGTTATCTGCTGGTACTGGGTTACCTTGGTGCTTTTGTCACCGATAAAATCTGCGAGAAATCCAATAATTTCAGTAAGATTTGCCGCATGGTAGATATCTCTGAGCCTCATATTCAGAGGTAGGGTGACGTCAAGGAAGTGCGTTTTTACATCGCTAGAACAAGGCAAATAGCAAGACGACGGGTAGGCTCAGTGGCCAAGTCAGGCCGATGGCTATCGCACTTATGCAGCGAATTTTAATGGTGTCTCGACTGACCAAGTAGGTAAAAATCATAGAAATTAACAGGCCAATTAAGTAAATATATTGCATTGTTACCCACAGCGATGACATTAAACCGATCCTAGTTGTTTTTTCAGCCGCGCATTTTAGGGGGTTAACCCGCGACAAGCAACGCTTTGCTCGGGCTTATGAAGCCCCTCAGTGCGTTTTAGAAGATGGCTTTAAAGTGCTTATCAAAAATAATTATAAATATAGTTTGCTAATAACAGATGGTTATGAGTAAATAGCGTCATCGGTTTGTAGCACAGACCTTATGAAAGCAGTTTTAGTAAAGCAGTTCTCAGTATTAGTGATATCCGACAGATACCTCTTCTTCCGCGAATTCTCTTCTTTAGTGCCCCATAAGTTTCCACTGATTAGCAGACCTCATTCGCCACTATGGCGGCCTAAAAAATAATGAAGGAAGTATCTATGTCTAATAAAATGACTGGTTTAGTAAAATGGTTTGACGCTGGTAAAGGTTTTGGTTTTATTTCACCTGCTGATGGCAGCAAAGATGTGTTTGTGCATTTTTCCGCCATTCAGGGTAACGATTACAAAACCCTTGATGAAGGTCAGAAGGTTGAATTCACCATTGAAAATGGTGCTAAAGGCCCTTCAGCAGGCAACGTTACCGCGCTGTAATCTGAGCCAGTAAGTAGGGCGGTTGAACCTTGCAATAGCGATGATGGCAAAGACCGGAGCAGACAAGCGATAATCCGCACTACCTATTTAATCCCGGTACTATACCGGGGTTGAATATCACCTCCCTCGAAAGCACTCACCAAAATATTCAATACTTCAGCAACAGAAAAGTTTATTGAAAAAGTAGTTTTTTCTGTTGTGAAAGGGCCGTGCTCAGGCCGTGTAACGCCGGAGTGTTCGATGAACGCTTACACCACACCATGACAGCCGGGAAAGCGACCGGCAAACATTACGACCCTGGCCTTGGCGCCGGGGTTTATTATTTCTAACTGTAGGTTGAGATATTCAGTTAGAAATAAAATCAGCCAGAAACCTGAGTTATCTGGCTGATTGATAAAATTAAGATCGGTTTCACGCCGTTTGTTTGTGGAACAACTCCCGGAATACCGGATAAATATCCTCTGGTTCACGGATATGCTGCATAGCAAAGTTTTCAAACGTTGCCTGCAAGTTTTCGTATTCGCGCCACAGCGTTTGATGGGCGCGGCGTGTGATCTCGATGTAGCTGTAGTAACGCACCATTGGCAGGATCTGTTTCGCCAGCAGTTCATGACACAGCGGTGAGTCATCCGCCCAGTTATCGCCATCTGAAGCCTGTGCGGCATAGATGTTCCACTGTGCCGGGTCGTAGCGCTCCTCAACCACTTCCGCCATCAGCTTCAGCGCGCTGGAAACAATGGTCCCGCCGGTCTCTTGCGAGTAGAAAAATTCCTGCTCGTCGACCTCTTTGGCCTGCGTATGGTGGCGGATGTACACCACCTCAACGTTCTTATAAGTTCGGCTCAGGAACAAATAGAGCAAAATATAAAAACGTTTGGCCATATCTTTGGTGGCCTGATCCATTGAACCCGAAACGTCCATCAGGCAGAACATGACCGCCTGGCTGGAAGGCTCCGGGCGACGCTCATAGTTTTTGTAGCGCAGATCGAAGGTGTCGATAAATGGCACGCTGGCGATTTTCTTGCGCAGTTCGGCAATTTCTTTCCGCAGACGCTCCTCTTCCAACAGTTGCACCGGTTCGGTGTTTTCCAACTGGGTGAGGGTGTCTTCAAGCTCATGCAGTGCCCGCCGTTTACCGGCAGTCATGGCGGTTCGCCGCGCCAATGAATTCTGCAACGAGCGCACAACGCTGATATTGGCTGGCACACCGTTAGCGGTGAAACCAGCACGATGGGTTTTGTATTCAGTTAACTGCTTATACTGATTTTTCTTCAGGTTTGGCAGCGCCAAATCTTCAAATAACAGATCGAGATACTCATCTTTGGAGATCTGGAAGACGAACTCATCTTCGCCTTCCCCATCCTGGCTGGCGTTACCTTGCCCGCTACCGCCGCCACCGCCGCCACCTTGTGGACGTTCGATGCGGTCATTTTGTACGAAGTGATCGTTGCCCGGATGAACGCGGTGACGTGTTCCGCCGCGTCCTTGATGAAACATTGGTTCGTTGATATCCCCAGCAGGAATCGAAACCGATTCTCCGCTGTCTACATCGGTGACCGAACGCTTATTGATGGCTTCGGCAATCGACTGTTTGATTTGCGACTTATAACGGCGCAAGAAACGCTGGCGATTCACCATGCTCTTGTTTTTGCCATTCAGCCGTCGGTCAATGAAATAGGCCATAGTTCCCCCAAACGACGTTGCCAACTTTCGTACCCTTTACTTTCAAGCCGCAGCATAGAGAGTTTATGGGCTAACCCCAGCCACTTATTCGTCTAAGTGACTGGGGACTCACACACTTGCCGCTTGCCTGCAACTTGCATTATTCAGGGTATATAACGCTAACCTGCATTAGACGTTATGAGGATTTTCTCACCCGCAGATACCATTCGCACAGCAGGCGAACTTGTTTACGGGTATAGCCTTTCTCCATCATACGGTCGACGAAGTCATCGTGTTTCTTCTGCTCATCCGTTGAGGTTTTAGCATTAAAGGAAATGACCGGCAGCAACTCTTCGGTGTTCGAGAACATTTTCTTCTCGATAACCGTGCGCAACTTCTCGTAACTGGTCCAGTTCGGATTCCGGCCGCTGTTATTGGCACGGGCACGCAGAACAAAGTTGACGATCTCGTTGCGGAAATCTTTCGGGTTGCTGATACCCGCCGGTTTTTCGATTTTCTCCAGTTCAGCATTCAAAGATTCACGGTCAAACAGTTGGCCGGTATCTGGGTCACGGTACTCCTGATCCTGGATCCAGAAGTCAGCATAGGTCACGTAGCGGTCAAAAATGTTCTGACCGTATTCGGAGTAAGATTCCAGATAGGCGGTCTGAATTTCCTTGCCGATAAACTCGGCGTATTTCGGGATCAGATAGCCTTTCAGGTGCTCCAGGTATTTTTCAGCCTGATCTTGTGGGAACTGTTCGCGCTCGATCTGCTGTTCCAACACATAGAACAGATGAACCGGGTTGGCAGCCACTTCAACATGATCAAAGTTGAATACCCGAGACAGGATTTTGAAGGCGAAGCGGGTCGACAGACCGTTCATCCCTTCATCAACCCCGGCATAGTCGCGGTATTCCTGATACGACTTGGCCTTCGGATCGGTGTCTTTCAGGCTTTCACCGTCATAAACCCGCATCTTCGAGTAGATGCTCGAGTTTTCAGGCTCTTTCAGCCGCGAGAGCACGGTAAAGCGAGCCAGCGTTTCCAGTGTGCCAGGGGCGCACGGCGCATGGGTCAGCTCACTGTGATCCAGCAGTTTGTCGTAGATTTTGATCTCTTCCGACACCCGCAGGCAGTAAGGCACCTTGACGATGTAAACACGGTCGAGGAAAGCCTCGTTGTTTTTGTTGTTACGGAAGGTGACCCATTCCGATTCGTTCGAGTGCGCCAGAATAATACCGCTGAACGGCAGGGCAGAAATCCCCTCAGTCCCGTTGTAGTTACCTTCCTGGGTGGCAGTCAGCAGAGGATGCAGCACCTTGATCGGCGCTTTAAACATCTCGACGAACTCCATGATCCCTTGGTTGGCCCGGCACAGAGCACCGGAATAGCCATAGGCATCAGGATCGTTCTGCGCGTGGTTTTCCAGTTTACGGATATCCACTTTACCCACCAGCGCGGAGATATCCTGGTTGTTCTCATCGCCCGGTTCGGTTTTGGCGATGGCAATCTGATCAAGTATGGAAGGGCGAACCTTCACGACTTTGAATTTGGTGATGTCACCACCGAACTCATGCAGGCGCTTCGCTGCCCACGGCGACATAATGGTGCCGAGATAACGCGTTGGGATGTTGTATTCTTTTTCCAGAATATTGGCATCTTCCTGCGGGTTGAACAGGCACAGCGGATGGTCGTTGACCGGGCTGCGCTCACCGTTGGCGCTTAGGGTATAAATAGGCACGCGTTGCATCAGCGCTTTCAAGCGTTCTGCAAGCGATGACTTACCGCCGCCCACCGGGCCCAGCAGGTAAAGGATCTGTTTCTTCTCTTCGAGGCCTTGAGCGGCGTGTTTCAGGTAGGAGACTATCTGTTCGATAGCTTCTTCCATGCCGTAGAATTCCTCAAATGCCGGGTAGCGCGCGATCACTCTGTTAGAGAACAGGCGAGACATGCGAGACTCAAGCGCGGTGTCCACCATGACTGGTTCACCGATAGCCATGAGCAGACGTTCCGCCGCATTGGCATATGCACTGCGATCTTGCCGGCAAATGGTAAGAAATTCCTGCAGTGTGAACTCTTCGTCCTTGGCAGCTTCGTAGCGCTGGCGATAGTGGTCAAATATGTTCATGGTGATGCCCGTCCTTTCGTTATTAGCACAGGTTAAAGGGAGCTGGTATTTGTATTCTGGCTCCCGAAAGAGAGAAGTTATATCTGAGTACAGCAACTCGTATGCCAACTTGGTGCGCTTATTATCGCGAGTTGCGCTGTATTGCCACTGAGCTCAGGATAAATTCACCTTCTGATTTAAGCGTAGTTGCTTACTGAAAAATTTCCTGCATGAAAAACAGCTTTTTTAAGTCATATCAATGACTCAGTTATTGAGCCTGGCCAAATGCCTTGTCTGGTGCGGGTTGCGGCAGAATATGTCATGGTTCTGCCATCGATAATTAATGCTTTCGTTCTAAGCTATTCGATTTTAGCCATTTTATATTGTAAAGATTCAGCAAGCGGTTACATTTTCACATAAACTATGTCCTATCGTTTACTCTGTTATTTATGGAAAAAACCAGTGAAGATATCTCATCTCAAAACGCTAGCCATTATCGCTTCTGCAATGGTTTGTGCGCACAGCGCTCAAGCAGGAAACTGGTCGCTTGGAGCAGGTGTGCTGGTTACGCCAGAGCCGTATCGTGGCTATCAAACCCGTGTTTATCCAGCACCAATCATTAACTATGAAGATGATAATTTCTATTTTCGTAGCCTGACAGCCGGTTATTATCTGTGGAACGATCGGCAGAACCAACTGAGTATTATGGCGTACTACCTTCCTCAGCATTTTAAGCCTGGCGATAGCGATGATGAACGCATGAAGCGCTTAGATAGACGCCGCAGCACGCTGATGGCCGGGGTGGCGTATTCACATAATGTAGAGTGGGGGACCATCCGTACGGCATTGTCCGCTGATACGCTGAATAACAGCAATGGTATGTTGGGGGATGTGACCTACCTCCATCGTTTTATGCTGGATAACTGGACGCTAGTGCCGGGCGTGGGTGTGACGTGGAGTAGTAAGAATCAAACAGATTATTACTATGGGATTAGTGACAATGAATCTCGCCGTAGTGGGCTGAACAGCTATACGGCAGGCAATAGTTTTGCGCCTTATGTGGAACTGACGGCGAATTACAAATTCAATTCAAATTGGAATGCGTTTATGACCGGTCGTTACATCAGTCTGTCTAACGAAGTTAAGGACAGCCCGATGGTCGATAAATCATATACGGCTATTTTGTTGACAGGAGTGAGTTACAGCTTCTGAACCAAATTGCACGATAATCGTGCATGAGCTGCACTAAAAAGGGGCGATACCGCCCCTTTTGCTATATTGCGGTGCAGTGCATGTGGATACAGAATTTAACCGTTTTTACGGCTGCGGAACGTTACCGCCAGGCGGGCAGGTTGTTCAGCGGTAGCAACCAGCGGTGCAGTCACACGGCCGGTTTCCACACAAACCATGGTTTTATACCCCTCATCCGGCATATCTACCATTTTGGCGGACAGTTCGGCACCTGGGTTCCAAGCAATGACATCGCTCATATGCTGATGATTTACTTCAATAGTGCGTTGTAACACCGGATCGTTGATCAGGCTACAGGTTGCTGGTTGGGTATAGACCCGATCGGTCTGGCCGACAAATACCAGATCCCCCACCTGACGAGCTTCGCTGATATGTGCCACTTTATCGATATAGTGTTCACCGAGGCCAGCAACGCTGACGCGGGCAATATCGCCGATCTCGAAATATGTATGCAGTGCGGCAGTTGCCTGGTAGTCGCCGTGAGACTCCAATTCAATCTCACACTCTTCACCCAGTTTGAAACGAGCGATTAGCGTAAAGGCGTGAGGCCATTGTGCACGAGTTTGTACGTTATCTTGCAGCGTGAAGGTCAGGATCACTCCGTTTTCGTCTTCATCATGGGCCGTCAGGACCCACGGCTGATTGCGTGCGAAACCATGGGATGGTGTACCTGCTGTACCGAACCAGGGCCAGCAAATCGGAACGCCGCCGCGGATCGCGATGCCTTCTTTGAACGGCGTATTGTCGCTTAGCCAGATCACCGGTTCATCGCCGTTGGGTTGCCAGGCCAGCAAATGTGCACCCTGTAAAGTAATGGCGGCATGGACTTTAGGGTGGGTAACTACCACGACCGGCAGTTCATCCAGCTGTCGCTGGCTGATAAAGGGAGTGATTTGTTCGGTAACGGGTAGGGTGAAGATTTTTTCGTACACGTAAATTGCCTTCTTTTCGCCGCAAAAAACCAGTAAAAAGGGCGACAATAATGTCGCCCTCGTCATCAACTACACACATCATGCCATATTATTTGGAGATGTGAGAGATCAGGTCCAGCACTTTGTTAGAGTAACCCGTTTCGTTATCGTACCAAGAAACCAGTTTCACAAAGGTGTCGCTCAACGCGATACCGGCTTTCGCATCGAATACGGAAGTCAGTTTTTCGCCGTTGAAATCGGTAGAAACCACTTCATCTTCGGTATAGCCCAGCACGCCTTTCAGCTCGCCTTCAGAAGCGGCTTTGATAGCAGCACAGATTTCTTTGTAAGAAGCGGGTTTTGCCAGACGGGCAGTCAGATCAACCACAGACACGTTCGGAGTAGGAACGCGGAACGCCATACCGGTCAGTTTGCCGTTCAGTTCTGGGATAACTTTACCTACAGCTTTAGCCGCACCGGTAGAAGAAGGGATGATGTTCTGAGCTGCGCCGCGGCCGCCGCGCCAGTCTTTATGAGACGGGCCATCAACGGTTTTCTGAGTTGCGGTAGTCGCATGAACAGTGGTCATCAGTGCTTCAACGATACCGAACTTGTCGTTGATCACTTTAGCCAGTGGTGCCAGGCAGTTGGTGGTGCAAGAAGCGTTAGAAACGATTTCTTGGCCAGCGTAAGATTTATGGTTCACGCCCATAACGAACATTGGGGTGTCATCTTTGGATGGGCCAGTCAGAACCACTTTCTTAGCGCCTGCAGTAATGTGTTTACGTGCAGTTTCGTCAGTCAGGAACAGACCAGTCGCTTCAGCAACGACGTCAACGTTGACTTCGTTCCACTTCAGGTTAGCCGGGTCTCTTTCTGAGGTACAACGGATGGTTTTACCGTTAACAACCAAGTGGCCGTCTTTAACTTCTACAGTACCGTTGAAACGGCCATGGGTAGAGTCGTACTTCAGCATGTAAGCCATGTACTCTGCGTCTAACAGATCGTTGATTGCAACGATTTCGATGTCAGAACGTTCCTGAGCAGCACGGAAAACAATGCGACCGATACGGCCAAAACCGTTGATACCTACTTTGATAGTCATATATTCCACCAGCTATTTGTTAGTGAATAAAAGGTTGGTTGTAAAATTACAAAAACCTTACCAAGCGTCAAGCGGAATCGTGTCAATTCTTGCGGCAAATCAAACCACAGAACTGGTTTTGCACGCTTATTGCACATTCCATTCACGTTTGTCCTCACAAGGATATGGGGGCAAACTGCTAAGTATAAAGTCCATACGTGCAAAATATGTGATTTTGATCACATATGACTGCGGCGTAACCTTTATGCCGTACAGTTTAGGCCAAAAAGGCCTGCAGCGGTGTTAATTTTTTGTTATTATTACTCATTGTTTTCGTTGATATTATCCACATTCCGGGAATCGCACAAATGGCTAAAGAGACAACCCCTAACCAACCAGCCACGGAACTGAATGAAATCCAACGCTATGTGACACAGGAGCGTGGCACAGAGGCACCGTATTCCGGCAAGTTGCTGCACAACCAGCGTGAAGGGGTCTACCATTGCCTGTGCTGTAATGCACCGCTGTTCTACTCCGATAGCAAATATGATTCTGGTTGCGGATGGCCCAGTTTCTACCAACCGGTTTCTGATGATGCGATTCTTTATCTTGATGATAACTCGCATAATATGCATCGTGTCGAGATCCGTTGCGGTCATTGTGATGCACATCTGGGGCATGTGTTCCCAGACGGCCCGCAGCCAACAGGTGAACGCTACTGCGTTAACTCAGCGTCATTGAGTTTCACCGATGGTGAGAATGGTGAGAAAACGGCGGGTTAAGTAGTAAATTGATCAACAAAATCGATTCAGCTAATTATTCATCTTTGAGTGAGGAAACGCATTGATGGAAGTGAAAGATCTGATTTCGGCCATGACGCCAGAAATTTACCAGCGGTTGATGCAGGCGGTGGAGTTGGGCAAGTGGCCAGACGGTGTTGCCCTGACGCCGGAGCAGAAAGAGAATAGCCTGCAAGCAGTAATGCTATGGCAGTCGATGCACAATGCCGATCCGCAACATATGAGCATTGGGACCGATGGGCAGATTGTGATGAAAAGCAAACAGGAACTGAAACAGCAGTTCGCTGCCGAGCCCCTGATCAAACTGAAACCGCAATAACTTCTCAAGTAGGGCGATGCCAGCATCGCCCTGGCTGCTTTACTCTTTAGCGTAATGAAATTTCAGTTAACGTCTGGGCCAGATGGTGATTAGTGTCGGCACCATAATTCCCAGAACATCGCCCGCTTAATCAGCGCTGAATAAATTGTGACAGTGTCACTAATTGTGCTCCAGCCTGCTGCATTTCTAGCAGTGCCTGTTGGCTATCTTCCGGTTGTAAATTGACGCCGCGGCATCCTTCCGTGATCACCATGGTTTGGTAGCCCAGATGCAAGGCATCCAGCACGCTGAATTTCACACAATAATCCGTCGCCAAGCCCATCACGGCAAGATGGGTGATCCCCTGAGATTTCAGCCAGCTATCGAGAGCTGTTTGCGTGCGGTGGCCGTTATCAAAAAACGCGCTGTAGCTGTCGATGTCCGGGTTTTCACCTTTACGAAACACGGCGGTCAGCGCTTGCTGCCGGAGTTGCGGATGAAATGCCGCTCCTTGGGTGCCTTGAACGCAGTGTACCGGCCACCAGACTTGCGGTAATCCTTCTAGCTCACCAAGCGTGCCGACGGTGGCATGAGAGTTTACCGCAAAGCTGCGATGATTGGCCGGGTGCCAATCCTGGCTGGCAATCACTAGTTCATGTCGAGCTAAACAGGCTTCGATGACCTGATTGGCAATGGCGATGGTTTGATCGCCTTCGGCAACGGCCAGTGCGCCGCCGGGGCAAAAATCGGTTTGCAAATCAATCAACAGCAGGGCAGTTTTCATTTCAACTCCGATGGGTTAGCCCGCAGTCAGTTCACCACGTAGATCCTGTTGCATCTGGCTGCGGATATCTTCTGGCGTCAGCGGTTGGCTCAGCAGGTAATGCAGTTTGGTCAGAGCAGCTTCTACCGTCATATCAAAGCCGCTGATAACGCCAGCATGGGCCAGGGCATTGCCAGTGGCATATCCCCCCATGTTGACCCGGCCAGAAATGCACTGAGTCAGGTTGACCACTACGATGCCACGTGCAGAAGCATCGCGCAATTCATCCACCAGTTCCGCTTTTTGTGGCGCATTGCCGACACCGTAGGAGCGCAGGATCAGTGCTTTTACCGGTTGCAGCAAGAAGTTACGCACCACCGCCCCGGAAATCCCTGGATAAATGGTGACCACGCCGATCGGTTGCGGTGTGATGTTATGCACTTTTAACTCGCCATTACATACTGGTGAAGCGATACCGGTTTGGCGGCGGATATGGATCCCAGCCTCCAATAATGGCGGCAGGTTTGGCGAAGCGAAAGCGTCAAAGCCATCAGCATGGGCTTTGGTGGTGCGATTGCCACGAAACAGTTTGTTATTGAAGAACAGGCTGACTTCATTGACCGGATGATTAGCGGCCAGATACAGCGCATTCAGCAGGTTGGTCTGGCCGTCGGAGCGTAGTTCTGCCAATGGAATCTGTGACCCTGTCACAATAACCGGCTTGTCCAGGTTCTCCAACATAAACGACAGCGCCGAGGCGGTAAAAGCCATGGTGTCGGTGCCGTGCAGGATGACGAAGCCGTCATATTGGTCGTAATGCTGTTTAATATCATCAGCGATATGTTGCCAGTCCTCCGGCGTCATATCGGAAGAGTCGATCAGCGGTGCATATTCATGAATGGTGAAGTCTGGCATTTCCGGGCGATGGAATTCGGGCATCAGTGACAGTTGGCGCTGCAAATGGCCAGAAACCGGGATATAGCCGTGCTCGGAACGTTGCATGCCGATCGTCCCACCGGTATAAGCGACGTAAATGGATTTCTTGTGCATAGCATAAATCTTAATGGATTTTCAGATGAGCTGAATTATAGGGGAAAAAAGCCCGGCGGATGCCGGGCCAGAGATTAATGCGTTAACGGACTTCTCCGCAGGTTAGGCAGAGAGCATAACGGTGCTGTGGATCGTTCAGATTATTAAACAGGCCCGGTTGATCTTTCACCGCTAAAGCGACGGAAGCCAGCGGTGCTGGCAGCATCGATTGGATAGCGGCGGGTAACATCGCATGGATGGAAACGCCAAACTGGCTGAGGATCATATCCGCCAAGCTTGGGCTATCCACGAACCAGTTAAGCTGCCACTGTGGCAGTTTGGCCAATTCAGCGGCTTTCTTCACGGCGTCATCAAAGTCACCCAATTGGTCGACCAGGCCATTTTTCTTGGCATCATTACCAAGCCAGACGCGGCCCTGAGCGATCTGATCAACCTGTTCCGGCGTTATTTTCCGTGCTTTAGCCACCAGGTTGATAAAGTTCTTATAACCGTTCTCGATGTTCAACTGCATCATCTGCGAGAACTCGGCGGGCAATGCCTTGGTAACGGCCAGATCGGCCAACGGTGAAGTAGCTACCCCATCGGTATGCACGCCAATGCTGTCCAGCGTGTTCTCAAAGGTGTTGATGATGCCGAATATGCCGATAGAACCGGTGAGGGTGCTCGGGCTGGCGATGATGTAATCCGCAGGCGTCGAAACCCAGTAACCACCGGAAGCGGCCATGCCGCCCATGGAGACGACCACCGGCTTTCCGGCAGCCCGCACGGCCGCCAGCTCGGAACGGATCACCTCAGAGGCAGTCACGCTGCCGCCGGGGCTGTTCACACGGAACACCACCGCTTTGATTTTGGGATCCAGACGCGCCTGGCGTAGTTGCGTCGCCGTGCTATCACCGCCCACGGTTCCAGGGGTTTGCTGGCCATCCATAATGGCACCGTTAGCGAAGATGACGGCGATTTCACCACCCTGATCCGGCGCTGATTTTGGCTGGTAATCGTAGATGCTGATCGCATTGAAATTATTGTTCTGCTTATCCCAGCCGAAGACCTTAACCAGTTGCTCTTCAATCACGGTACGGGATGCCAACTCATCAACCTGCTTGCTGTCCAGCGCAAACTTGGCCGTGTCGCCTCCCGCCGCTTGCAGGCCACTGAGGATCGCCGCAGCCCCTGGGAACAGTTGTTCCGGCGTCAGTTGGCGGTTGGCCGCCACGGTATTCAGGTAATTCTGCCACAGACCGCCGACCCAAAGGCTGTCGGCCTCGCGGGCTTCTGGAGACATATCGTTGCGGATCAGCGGTTCCACGGCGGATTTATAGGTGCCGACCCGGAAAATATTGGTGGTGATCTTCAGTTTTTCCAGCAAGGCTTTGTAATACAAACCGTTGGTCGCAAAACCGTGAAGATCTACCACGCCTTGTGGTGACAGATAGACCTTATTGGCATAGCTGGCCAGATAATATTGCGTCTGATTATAGCTGTCGCCAATCGCAAAGATCGGTTTGCCGCTGTCACGGAATTCGCGCAGCGCTTTGCCAATATATTGCAGAGAAGGCTGATCGGCACCGGCGAAGTCATTCAACTGCAACACCATGCCAGTAATGTTTTGGTCGTCTTTGGCCTTGCGAATCATGTCCACCAGGTCAAACAGCGAGTTTTCCTGCAGACGATTGCTAGAAGCCCCTAGCAGTTCACGGCCCCATTGGCGAACGCGGCTGTTCATCGATGGCTGATCGACCACGATGCCGCTGAGGTTCACCAGCAGCGCGCCACGTGGCGTCTCTACCGGAGTAGTGCTGCTTTGGAAAGAAAGATAGATACCTACCCCAACCAGGATCAGCAGAATAAAGAATAAGTTCAGGATAAATTCCCTGATAAAATTCAGCAGACGCCACGTCCACCTGAATATACCGGCAATGAATCGCCACAATGTGCGCATGTGCTCTCCAACAAGAGTCGAGAATGTTCCGCTATCCTAATGAGCGGCCGAAGAAATGTCAGCTTTAAATCGTGAGCTATATACAGTATTGCAGAGGCTGTAACTCCTTGTGGAGCTATGTTAACGTGATCTAAATGAAAAATGTTATCAGGAGGTTACAATGGATGCACTGGATCTTTTACTGAATCGCCGTTCGGCGTCGCGGCTGGCGGCTCCTGCGCCAACCGGTGAAGTGCGGCAGAATATCATCAATGCCGGGTTACGCGCGCCCGATCATGGCGCGTTGCAGCCATGGCGTTTTGTGCTGATTGAGGAGCAGGGTCTGGAGCGTTTCAGCGCCTTGTTACAGGCGGCGGCAAAGCATGATGAGCTTGATGAGGCTGCCGTCGAAAAAGCAAAACAAGCGCCATTCCGCGCACCGTTGATCATTACCGTGGTGGCTCATTGCAGCGAAAATCCGAAAGTACCTCGTTGGGAACAGGTGATTTCCGCTGGTTGTGCCGTGCAGGCGATGCAGATGGCGGCATTGGCGCAAGGGTTCAACGGCATCTGGCGTACCGGTGCCTGGACGGAGCATCCGCTGGTGCGTGAGGCTTTTGCCTGCCGTGAGCAGGATGAGATCGTGGGTTTCCTTTATCTCGGCACTCCACAGTTAAAAGCAGCCACCAAAGTGGTGCCCCCCGACAGTACTTCTTTCGTCCGCTATTTCTGATCCCGCCCGCAGGGTTTTAGCAGAAAATGCGCGATATCCCGCAGTTTTGTACTGTTTCTGAGCAGGCTAACGGCATAATGCCAGCCTGCTCTTACCAATCCCCTCGGCAAGCGTTACCCTATAGCCCATTGTGATATTCTGAAGCTCGTTACCCAAAGGGAGTGGATTTATGGCATCGTCGGTCATCCGTTTAACCCAGTACAGCCATGGCGCTGGCTGCGGCTGCAAAATCTCACCGAAAGTTCTCGAAACGATACTGCATAGCGAACAGGAAAAGTTTGTTGATCCGCGTTTGCTGGTGGGTAATGAAACTCGTGATGATGCGGCGGTGTATGACATTGGCAATGGTGTTGGCATTATCAGCACCACGGATTTCTTTATGCCGATCGTCGATAATCCGTTTGATTTTGGCCGCATTGCGGCCACCAATGCCATCAGCGATGTGTATGCGATGGGTGGTAAGCCGATCATGGCGATTGCGATCCTGGGCTGGCCGATTGCCACGCTGCCAGCGGAAGTGGCGCAGCAGGTGATTGACGGCGGGCGCTATGCCTGCCAGCAGGCGGGCATCGCTTTGGCGGGGGGGCATTCGATCGATGCGCCTGAACCGATCTTCGGCTTGGCCGTCACTGGCATTGTCAGCACCGAGCGAGTGAAGAAAAACAGTGCTGCGCAGGCCGGGACGAAATTGTTCCTGACCAAACCACTGGGTATTGGCGTGCTGACCACGGCCGAGAAAAAAAGCAAACTGCGGCCAGAGCACCAAGGGCTGGCAACGCAGGTGATGTGTCAATTGAATAAACCCGGTGCGGACTTTGCCGATGTGGCGGGTGTCACCGCGATGACCGATGTGACCGGTTTTGGCTTATTGGGGCACCTCAGTGAAATGTGCCAGGGTTCTGAATTGCAGGCGACGGTGTGGTTCGATCAGGTGCCGAAACTCCCTGACATCGAGCGCTATATCAGCGAAGGCTGTGTGCCGGGCGGAACGGATCGTAATTTCGACAGCTATGGTCATCTGGTCGGTGCTATGAGTGATTTGCAGCGCCAGCTATTATGCGATCCGCAGACTTCTGGTGGTTTACTGCTGGCGGTATTGCCGGAAGCCGAAGCCGAGGTGCAGGCGATTGCTGCGCGCCATGGCATCACGCTGAAGGCCATTGGTGAACTGCATACCGCTCAGCCGGGTAAACCGCTGATTGAGGTTGTCTAGTGTCAACTATGCAGACTAGGCAGGACACCAACGATTATCGGCGTATTTTTCTGCAAGATATGCCACTGATTGATGTTCGTGCGCCAATAGAATTTCAGCAAGGGGCATTCCCCTCAGCGATTAACCTGCCGTTGATGAACGATAGCGAACGCCAGGCGGTGGGAACCTGTTACAAGCAGCACGGCCAGCAAGCGGCGATCGAACTTGGGCATCGTCTGGTTAATGGCCAACTGCGTGAACAGCGTACTCAGGCCTGGATCGCGCAATGTGCCCGGCAGCCGCAGGGATATATTTATTGTTTCCGCGGTGGGTTGCGCTCACAACTGGTGCAGCAATGGCTACGGGAAGCCGGGGTGGATTATCCGCGAGTTCTCGGTGGCTATAAGGCGTTGCGTACCTTCCTGCTGGAGACCCTGGAATCCTGCTCTGCACTGCCGATGGTGGTTGTGGGTGGCAATACCGGTTGTGGTAAAACTTTATTGATCAATGAACTGCAAGCAGGCATTGATCTGGAAGGTGTGGCGCATCATCGCGGCTCGTCTTTTGGCCGAACCTTGGTGGAACAGCATACGCAGATTGATTTTGAGAATTGTTTGGCCGTACTGATGTTGAAAAAACAGCATAACGGTTGCCGCCATTGGGTGCTGGAAGATGAAAGCCGGATTATTGGCTCAAACAATCTACCGTTGGCGTTGTTTAACGGTATGCAGCAAGCGCCTTTGGTGGTGATCGACGATCCGTTTGAGGTACGTTTGGCCCGCCTGCAGGCTGAATACATCGATCAGATGCGCATTGCCTTCGAGCACGCTTATGGTGAACAGGAAGGCTGGCAGAAATATGTTGAGTATTTGCATCACGGCCTGTTTGCCATTCGCCGCCGCTTGGGGCTGGAGCGTTTCCAGCAACTGACGCAATGGCTGGCTCAGGCGTTGCAGTTGCAGCAATCCCATGGCAACAGCGATGCTCACCAACAGTGGTTGGTGCCGCTGTTGCAACACTATTACGATCCGATGTATCGCTATCAGTTAGAGAAGAAAACCCAGCGGATGATCTTCCGTGGTAACTATGCTGAAGTGAGAGAGTTTTTGATGACGTACAGCCTGAATAACGGTGAATAATGCGACTGTTTATTGCCGAAAAACCGAGTTTGGCTCGCGCCATTGCTGATGTGTTACCTAAACCCCATCGCCGGGGTGATGGGTATATTGCCTGTGGCAGCAACGATGTGGTGACCTGGTGTGTCGGCCACTTATTGGAGCAGGCGCAGCCGGATGCTTACGACAGCCGTTATGCGCGTTGGTCGTTGGCGGATTTGCCGATTATCCCCCAAAAGTGGCTGTTGCAGCCGCGTCCTTCGGTCAGCAAACAGTTAAATGCGATAAAAAGACTGCTGACGGAAGCGGACGAAGTGGTTCATGCCGGTGACCCGGACCGCGAAGGGCAACTACTGGTTGATGAGGTGCTGGATTACCTGGCGCTGTCGCCGGAAAAGCGCCAGAGCGTGCGCCGCTGTTTGATCAACGATCTTAACCCACAGGCGGTAGAACGGGCCATCGAGCGGCTGCGTGATAACCGCGATTTTATCCCGCTGTGCGTATCTGCGCTGGCGCGTGCGCGTGCCGACTGGCTGTATGGCATCAATATGACCCGTGCTTACACGCTGTTGGGGCGTAATGCGGGTTACGACGGGGTGTTATCGGTGGGGCGGGTACAAACACCGGTGTTGGGGTTGGTGGTGCGGCGTGACGAAGAGATTGAAAACTTCGTGCCGAAAGACTTTTTCGAAGTAAAAGCGCATATCGTTACGCCGAAAGAGGAGCGCTTTGTCGCTCTGTGGCAACCGAGTGACTCCTGTGAGCCTTATCAGGACGAGGAAGGGCGCTTGCTGCATCGGCCACTGGCTGAGCACGTAGTCAAACGTATTGAGGGCCAGCCTGCTCTGGTGACCTCCTATAATGATAAACGGGAATCAGATACTGCCCCATTGCCGTTTTCCCTTTCCACGCTGCAAATTGAAGCGGCCAAGCGTTTTAACCTCAGTGCCCAGCAGGTGCTGGATATCTGCCAGCGCCTGTATGAGACCCATAAGCTGATTACCTACCCGCGTTCCGACAGCCGCTATCTGCCAGAGGAGCATTTTGCCGGGCGTCATGCGGTGTTGAATGCCATCAGCGTGCATCAGCCGGATCTCTATC
Source organism: Serratia sp. HNCC26DJ206 (assembly GCF_057180605.1). Taxonomy (NCBI): domain Bacteria; kingdom Pseudomonadati; phylum Pseudomonadota; class Gammaproteobacteria; order Enterobacterales; family Yersiniaceae; genus Serratia; species Serratia sp. HNCC26DJ206. The sequence goes on along the minus strand of NZ_JBXUGP010000026.1, from coordinate 67,848 downwards.
CGCAGCCGGTGATCGACAGTGAACGTCGCAACCGCTGCTGGGATGATAAAAAGGTGGATGCGCACCATGCGATCATCCCAACCGCCCGCGCCAGCAAAGCTAGCCTGAGCCAAGACGAACTGAAAGTTTATGGCTTGGTGGCCCGTCAGTATCTGATGCAGTTTTGCCCGGATGCGATGTTCCGTAAATGTGTGATCGAACTGGATATCGCCGGTGGCAAGTTTATCGCCAAGGCGCGTTTCCTGGCGGAGGCAGGGTGGCGCACTCTGTTAGGTAGCAAGGAGCGCGATGAGGAAAACGAAGGTGCGCCATTGCCGGTGGTCGCCAAAGATGATGAGCTGTTGTGCGAGCGTGGCGAAGTGGTTGAGCGCCAGACTCAGCCCCCGCGGCCGTTCACCGATGCCAGTCTGCTTTCTGCCATGACCGGGATTGCGCGCTTTGTGCAGGACAAAGCCTTAAAGAAAATCCTGCGTGCCACCGATGGTTTAGGCACCGAAGCCACGCGTGCGGGCATTATTGAGTTACTGTTCAAACGGGCCTTTCTCTACAAGAAAGGGCGCTATATCCATTCCAGTGAAACCGGCCGGGCGTTGATCCATTCTCTGCCAGATCTGGCGGCACGGCCTGACATGACGGCGCAATGGGAGTCCACGTTGACGCAGATCAGCGAGAAATCCTGTCGCTATCAGGACTTTATGCAACCATTGGAAGTCACGCTGCAGGAGCTGATTTATCAGGCCAAACAAAGCCGAGCCAGCATGGCGTTTCGTGGCTTGCCGCCATCGCCTGCTGCTGGGGCGAAAAAGCGTAAAAAGAGTGCTCCTAAGGCGCGAGAAAAAAGCGAGTGAATCACCGGTGATGCGCGGTTTTCTGCAAATAGGGGCGTTGGTGCCCCTTATGCATTATGAGGTAGTGTGACGATATAGCTTTCCAGCAGTGGGATATCCGCCGGGGCCAGAGGATAATCACGCGCCTGCCATGGCGTTACCCAGGCAAACGCCGAATGGCAGTGTTTTTGCAACTCACCGCTGAAGGTCTCGATCTGCCAGGCGTGTAAACGGATGATCCTTTCACTTTGCTGCCACTGCGTGCTGGCAACGTAATGCCCCACTCTGGCCATAATGCCCAACTCTTCTTGCAGCTCGCGGGCCAGGGCCTGTGGCTGATCTTCATTGCGTTCAACCTTACCGCCGGGGAACTCCCACAGGCCTGCCTGATCGCTACTTTTATCGCGTTGAGCGAGCAAGATTTTGCCGTCTTTTTCAATAATGGCGGCAACCACGTCGATGATTTTCATGCGGATTATCAGTAAGGCCCCGTTATAAACACGGGGCGGGGAATTAAATTACAGTGAAAACTCAGCCCAGACCGGCGCATGGTCGGAAGGTTTTTCCATGCCACGGATCTGATAATCAATCCCCGTCGCCTTGCAGCGCGCCGCCAACGGTGTGCTTGCCAGCAACAGATCGATACGCAGCCCACGGTTTTCATCAAAGCCGCGTGAACGGTAATCAAACCATGAGAATTGGTCGCTGCGCTCGGGGTTGGCGTGACGATAGGTATCCACCAGGCCCCAATCCAACAGGCGCTCCATCCATTCACGCTCTTCCGGCAGGAAAGAACATTTACCGGTACGCAGCCAGCGCTTACGGCTATCCTCACCGATACCGATATCAAAATCGCTTGGGCTGATGTTCATATCGCCCATGATCAATACCGGGGATTCAGCAGAAAGCTGTTGTTCCAGGTAACTTTGCAGGTCCTGATAGAAGCGGGTTTTCGCCGGGAACTTGACCGGGTGGTCGCGGCTTTCACCTTGCGGGAAATAGCCGTTAATCACCGTCAGCGTTCCCTGTGGGGTTGCCAGATCGGCCATAATGATGCGGCGTTGGGCATCTTCTTCGTCGGTAGGGAAGCCACGGCGCACGGCAAGCGGTTTTTCTTTGGTCAGCAGGGCGACACCATAGTGGCCTTTTTGCCCGTGATAGAACACGTGATAACCATGCTGGCTCACTTCTTCCAGCGGAAACATATCGTCGTGAACTTTTGTTTCCTGCAGGCCGATCACATCAGGTTGATGCTGTTCAATGATGGCGGCCAGTTGATGCGGACGTGCACGCAGTCCATTGATATTAAAAGAGACAAACTTCATGAGCGGTGCCGTTTTGATCAGAAAAATGTGTTCAGATAGTAGCAGAATTTGGCCAGAAAGGTAACGCAGACCAGCGGCGTGTGGCCGCTGGTAGAGAGGGACTATTTTGCCCAACGGTCGTAATTTTTAACTTGATAATCGTCGAGTTGCTGTAACAGTGTCTGCGCTGAATCACTGATATGCAGGGTATTGAGGTAGTCTTGACGCATGAAGCCTTGATCGGCGACCTGCTGTAAGAAACTACTCAATGGGCGGTAAAAATCGTTCACGTTCAGTAACCCAACCGGCTTGTTGTGATAGCCGATCTGACCCCAGGTCCAGATTTCGAACAGTTCTTCCAGGGTACCGATGCCGCCAGGCAGGGCAATAAACCCGTCAGCCAACTCGGCCATACGCGCTTTGCGGGTATGCATATCGGGCACCACTTCCAACTCGGTCAAGCCGCGATGTGCAGTTTCTGCCTCCACCAAACGCTCAGGTATTACCCCAATGACCTCTCCGCCTGCCTCCAGTACCGCATCGGCGACAATGCCCATCAGCCCTTTTTTACCACCGCCATAGACCAAACGCCGCCCCTGAGTGGCAATCGCGTTGCCCAGATTGCGCGCATTTTCAGCATAGGCCGGATTAATACCTTCGCTGGCACCACAAAAAACGCAGATATTGTTACGCATGCACAGTTCCTTACTGCATTAAAGAAGCCAGTGGTATAGCGAATTGTGGGCGGGAGTTCAAGTGAGGGATTGGGTCGTTTAGTTGAGATTGCCAAAATAGGTTGGTTGGATCGACTCCGATGCTGAGTGGGAAGGATAACCGCGCTGAAGCGCGTTGTCTCGCTGCGCTCGACTCGAACCTTGATCGAAGCTTCTCATCCTTCCCCTGTATGGAGAAATATGGGAATGCGGTGTAGTTGATTACTTTTGGGGGGATTATATAAGGATGGTGGTGGGGGAAGGATTCGAACCTTCGAAGTCTGTGACGGCAGATTTACAGTCTGCTCCCTTTGGCCGCTCGGGAACCCCACCAGGGGTATTGCTTAAAAAGCCTGCTGAATTTTTGAGTGCTTCGTAGGAAGGATTACCGCGCTGAAGCGCGTTGTCTCGCTGCGCTCAGCTCGAACCTTGTCGAAGCTTCTCATCCTTCCCCTCAGTGTTCGATGAGGCTCCGTTTTTCACGGTACTCACGTCGATAGAGGAAAGATGGTGGTGGGGGAAGGATTCGAACCTTCGAAGTCTGTGACGGCAGATTTACAGTCTGCTCCCTTTGGCCGCTCGGGAACCCCACCACTGGCCTTGCTTGCGAAACCTCTGTCTCGGTAAGCGGGGCGCATCATATCAAATGAAGCGCTCGTGTAAAGCATTGAAATGCAGAAAATGAATCGTTTGTCGTTTTTTTATTCTTGGCGGTGTTTCCGTGAACGAAAGACACCGCTTTCTTGCACAACTACAGGATCACCGTGCGGTTGCCGTACACGAACACCCTTTGTGCCAGCACACGATATAACGCACGGCTGAGAACGTTTTTCTCCACATCGCGCCCGGCACGCATCATATCTTCTGCTGAATAGGTGTGATCGACATGAATCACATCTTGCATGATGATTGGGCCTTCATCCAGACTGTCGTTCACGTAGTGCGCAGTGGCACCGATAATTTTCACGCCACGCTCATACGCCTGATGGTAAGGACGTGCGCCGATAAAGGCTGGCAGGAACGAATGGTGAATATTAATCACCTGGTTTGGGTAGCGCTGAACGAATTCCGGCGTCAGAACGCGCATATACTTGGCCAGCACTACATAGTCGGGCAGGTACTGATCGATCTGCTCAGCCATTTTCTGATCGTGCTGCTCGCGCGTCAGGCCTTCATGGCTCACCAGATGGAAAGGAATATCAAAGCGCTCTACCAGCGTCTGCAACGTAGCGTGATTGCCAATAACCGCAGCAATTTCAACGTCTAAACCACCGTAAGCGCTTTTCATCAGCAGATCGCCCAGGCAATGCGCCTCTTTGGTGACCAGCACCACGATGCGGCGGCGGCCTGCGCTGTGCAGTTCGCGCACCGAACCCTGAGGCAATGCACCGTCCAGATCTGCCAGCAATGTGGCATCATTGAAAATCCCCTCCAGTTCGGTACGCATAAAGAAGCGACCGGTCAGGTGATCCACAAATTCATTGTTCTGAACGATATTCAGCTCATGTTTGTAACAGATGTTGGTGATCTTGGCGATCAGCCCTTTGGCGTCAGGGCAGATAGTGCGTAGAATTTTTCTTTGTACATTTTGGTGTGGCATAAGTATGTGGATCCTGTCTGATACTTAACTCGCAGGCTCATTGCCCGCAGCACTTTTTATATTTTTTGCCTGAACCGCAGGGGCAAGTGGCATTTCTACCCGGTTGGGGTTTGATTCCGTCGATATAGTACCAGCGTTGCCCAAGGCGAAGAAAGCGCGAACGTTCATGTATTGCATTGTGCTTGGCCGCCCCGTCGGTGAAACGGGCAACAAACTCGACATAACCTTCGTCGGCGTTGTTACCCGTGTGTTCTTCAACCACCGTCAGTCCAAGCCATGCGGTATCGTTGAAGCTATTGATAATTGCATTACGCGACTCTTCTGCCTGGCAGTCCGGGTGCCAGGTCGCAACCAGATAATCTGCGCAGTGTTTTACATAGGCGGTATAGCGCGAGCGCATCAGTTTGCCCGGTGTAGGGGCAAGTTGGTCACCATAAATAAAAGGTTCACAACACAGGCTATACTCCAACCCGCTGCCGCAGGGGCATAATTCAGTCACCATAACGCCTCAAAGTGATTGGCTCGCGTGGGCGAAAGCCACAGCTAAAATAAATTTAGTGCGTATGTTACCTAACATTATTCGTCAGTGACAATGTACCCTAGCTTTAAGGGTTGAATTCATTCAGTGAGCACAGGACGGCAAGTCATGCGGAAAATCAAAATCGGGCTGGCATTGGGGGCTGGGGCCGCGAAGGGCTGGGCGCACATAGGGGTGATTAATGCGTTACGGAAACGGGGGATCGAAATTGATATCGTTGCCGGCTGTTCGGTAGGGGCATTAGTGGGGGCGGCGTTTGCCAGCCATCGGTTGCCAGCAATGGAGCACTGGGTGCGTGCGTTCAGTTACTGGGATGTGATCCGGTTGATGGATCTTACCTGGCAGCGGGGCGGTTTATTGCGCGGCGAACGCGTCTTCAATGCGGTTAGCCAACTGTTGAAAATTGATGATTTTGCCGATTGTGCGCTCAAATTTGGTGCTGTCACCACCAATCTCAGCACCGGTCGCGAACTGTGGATGACCAAAGGGGACATCCAGCAGGCAATTCGTGCTTCCTGCAGTATGCCAGGCCTGCTGGCTCCTGTATGGTTTGAGGGGTATTGGCTGGTGGACGGCGCCTTAGTGAATCCGGTGCCGATTTCGCTGACCCGCGCAATGGGCGCAGATATTGTTATTGCGGTGGATTTACAACATGATGCGCATCTGATGCAACAGGATTTGTTCTCGGTGCACAATCCGAGTGAAGACACGAATAGTGAAGATGTGAATAATGTGGTGATAGATAATTGGCGTGGGCGCTTGCGAGAGCGTATCAACAAAGTGATGCTGAAAAAGCCCAATTTTACGCCGACCGCCATGGAGATCATGAGCACGTCCATTCAGATGCTGGAAAATCGGGTGAAACGCACTCGTATGGCCAGCGATCCCCCGGATGTTCTGATACAACCCTATTGCCCTCAGATATCCACACTGGATTTCCATCGCGCCAGCGAGGCGATTGAGGCCGGCCGGTTGGCGGTCGAGAAGCAGATAGATGTTTTGGCTCCATTGATAAAAAATAAATAATTATCGGTTCTTAAGGTGGAATTATGCTGTCAGGGAGACTTTCGGCAGGCACAAGTGACCATTATGAGCCACTATTACATCATGAAAAGGGAAGAGGCTCTGCCGATGGTATTACCACTGACAAACAAGCGCATCTTAATCGTTGAGGACGAACAGGTGTTTCGTTCGGTGCTTGTTGGCTATTTGAAGTCGTTGGGCGCGCAAACCAGTGAAGCGGCCAATGGTTTGTTGGCGCTGAGCGCGGTTGAAGAAGTGAAACCTGATTTAATCCTGTGCGATCTGGCGATGCCGGAGATGAATGGTATTGAATTCGTTGAGCACCTGCGTCTACAAGGGGTACAAATCCCGGTACTGGTGATTTCGGCTACCGATAAAATGACGGACATTGCCAAAGTATTGCGGCTGGGCGTGCAGGATGTGTTGTTAAAACCGCTGACTGACCTGAACCGTTTGCGTGAAGCGATACTGGCTTGCTTATATCCTAATATGTTTACTTCACCGGCCATTGAAGAGGTGGAATTATTCAAGGATTGGGATGCGCTGAGTAAGAATCCCTCAGAAGCGGTGAGGCTGCTTAAGCAGTTACAACCCCCAGTCCAGCAGACCATTGCGGGTTGCCGCATTAATTATCGTCAGTTGACTGCGGCCGAAAGCCCGGGTTTGGTGCTGGATATTGCCGCATTGTCAGATAATGACTTGGCTTTTTATTGTCTGGATGTGACGCGTGCTGGTGATAATGGTGTATTGGCCGCTTTGTTATTGCGTGCACTATTCAATGGATTGTTGCAAGATCATTTAGCGAATCAACAGCATCGTTTGCCGCAAATGTCAGCACTGTTAAAGCAAGTTAATCAATTATTGCGCCAGGGAAAGCTTGAAGGTCAATTCCCGCTGTTGGTTGGTTATTATCACGCCGAATATAAAAACCTGATTCTTGTTTCTGCCGGTTTGCATGCCACGGTGAATACCGGGGACAATCAAATCCAGTTAAGTACTGGTATACCTTTAGGCACGCTGGGTGCGACCTACCTGAATCAGATCAGCCAGCGCTGTGAGGCCTGGCAGTGCCAGGTGTGGGGCAGCGGTGGCCGCTTACGTTTAATGCTCAGTGCTGAATAAAACATCAATAAGTCACTTATCCTGTTACATTCCGCTATTGAAAACGTCTATTTAACCTCAGAATTTCACTGCTAGGTAATAGTCTTAAATCTTTATTATTTGTTTTTGGGGTAATACTCGGCAGGTTTAAGCTGGTATACTTCGAGGGTTTTTTTGTATAGCAGCATAAGTTCATAATTTGAGCTCGTATTATAGAGAGGAAATAATGCCTGCTTTAGCTCGTAAAGTTCGCAAAGCGGTTATCCCCGTAGCAGGTTTAGGAACTCGGATGTTGCCGGCAACTAAAGCTATTCCGAAAGAGATGCTGCCACTGGTTGATAAACCGTTGATTCAGTATGTGGTGAATGAATGCATTGCCGCAGGAATCAACGAAATTGTTTTGGTGACTCATTCCTCTAAGAATTCTATTGAAAACCACTTTGATACCAGTTTTGAACTGGAAGCGATGTTGGAAAAACGGGTAAAACGCCAACTGCTGGATGAGATTCAATCCATCTGCCCAAAAGGCGTCACGGTGATGCAGGTGCGTCAGGGGATTGCCAAAGGGCTTGGTCATGCGATCATGTGTGCTTATCCGTTGGTGGGGAATGAACCGGTTGCCGTCGTGCTGCCGGATGTGATCATCAATGAATACAGGGCCGATCTGCAGCAGGACAACCTGCATGAAATGTTGCAGCGCTTTGAACAAACCGGTATCAGCCAAATTATGGTTGAACCGGTGCAGCATAAAGATGTCGGAAACTATGGCATTGTCGATTGTCAGGGGGCAGTACTGCAACCGGGCGACAGCGCGCCCATGGTGAGCGTGGTTGAGAAACCTTCTCCAGATGAAGCGCCATCTGATCTGGCGATTGTGGGGCGCTACGTGCTTTCTGCCGATATTTGGGCACTGTTGGCCAAGACTCCACTGGGGGCAGGTGATGAAATTCAGCTCACCGACGCGATTGATATGCTGATGCAGACTGAATGTGTGGAAGCTTATCATCTGAAAGGTGTGAGTCACGACTGCGGCAATAAATTGGGTTATATGCAGGCTTTTGTTGAGTATGGTCTGCGCCATGCCAGCCTGGGGCAAGAATTCTCGCTGTGGCTGAAACATTTGGTGAACGGCGCACAGAAATAATTTCATAGCTTATTGTCTTAATTTTTAAAAACTAGGATTTTCCAATGAAAGTAACAGTTTTTGGTATTGGTTATGTTGGCTTGGTTCAAGCCGCTGTGTTGGCCGAAGTTGGCCATGATGTGATGTGTATTGATGTGGATGCAAAAAAGGTCGAGAACCTCAAAAATGGCAATATCCCTATTTTTGAGCCGGGCCTGACGCCACTGGTACAACAGAATTACGAAGCTGGGCGCTTGCACTTTACCACCGATGCGCAAGCTGGCGTTGCCCACGGTACTATTCAGTTTATTGCGGTCGGAACGCCACCAGATGAAGACGGTTCAGCCGATCTCAAATACGTGACCGCAGTGGCACGCACTATTGCTGAATACATGACCGAGCCAAAAATCGTGATTGATAAATCTACCGTACCGGTAGGTACCGCAGATAAAGTGCGTGAAGTGATGACCGAGACGCTGCGTAAACGCGGCAGCTCTATTACGTTCGATGTGGTCTCCAACCCGGAGTTTCTTAAAGAAGGGGCGGCAGTGGCCGACTGCATGCGTCCTGAGCGTATTGTTCTGGGTACGGATAACAAAGAAGTTATCGAATCTCTGCGCGAGCTGTACGAACCGTTCAACCGCAATCACGATCGCATGATTCTGATGGATATCCGCAGTGCGGAACTGACCAAGTATGCAGCAAACTGTATGTTGGCGACTAAAATCAGCTTTATGAACGAAATTTCTAATTTGGCAGAAATGCTGGGTGCCGATATCGAGAAAGTGCGCCAGGGTATCGGCTCGGATTCACGCATCGGTTATCATTTTATTTATCCAGGTTGTGGCTACGGGGGTTCCTGTTTCCCGAAAGATGTTCAGGCGCTGATTCGCACGGCAGAGCAGATTGGTTATCAGCCGAAGATATTGCAGGCGGTAGAACAGGTAAACTCCCAGCAGAAATATAAGCTGACTGAATTTATCAAGCGTCACTTTGGTCACGACGTGAAAGGGAAAACTTTTGCGCTGTGGGGCTTGGCTTTTAAACCTAATACTGATGATATGCGCGAGGCATCCAGCCGGGTGCTGATGGAAACCTTGTGGGAATTAGGTGCTTCGGTACAGGCCTATGATCCAGAAGCGATGGCCGAAGCACAGCGTATCTACGGCCAACGTGCCGACTTGAAGCTGATGGGCACTAAAGAAGCCGCATTACAGGATGCCGATGCCTTGGTGATCTGTACCGAATGGCAGAATTTCCGTGCACCCGATTTTGACGTGATGAAAAAGGCGTTGAAACAGCCAGTGATTTTCGATGGGCGTAACTTATTCGACCCAGAACGTTTGCAGGCGCGCGGTTTTACTTATTATGGTATTGGGCGCGGTGCGTCGATTAAGCCGGTTATTTAAGAGGTGAGCATGAAATTCCTGGTTACAGGCGCTGCAGGTTTTATTGGGTATCACGTAATAGAGCGTTTGTTAGCCGCTGGGCATCAGGTTGTCGGGATCGACAACCTGAATGATTATTATGATGTCGGCCTGAAACAGGCGCGGCTTGATTTACTGGCTGATAAACCCGCGTTTCAATTTATCAAGCTTGATCTGGCCGATCGCAGCGGTATTGCCGGGCTTTTCGTTGCGCACCAGTTCGAACGTGTCATTCATCTTGGTGCTCAGGCTGGGGTGCGTTATTCGTTGGATAATCCCCTGGCTTATGCTGATTCAAACCTGATTGGTCATCTGAACATCCTTGAAGGATGCCGGCATAATAAGGTGGGGCATTTAGTGTATGCTTCATCCAGTTCGGTATATGGTCTTAATCGCAAGTTGCCATTTTCGACTGAAGATTCGGTGGATCACCCCATATCCTTGTATGCGGCGACCAAAAAAGCCAATGAACTGATGTCTCATAGTTATTCGCATTTATATGGGCTTCCTACTACGGGCTTACGTTTCTTTACCGTATATGGCCCTTGGGGACGTCCGGATATGGCCCTGTTTAAATTCACCAAGGCGATATTGGCGGGCGAAAGTATTGATGTATATAACCACGGTGAAATGCATCGTGATTTTACTTACATTGATGATATTACCGAGGCGGTTGTGCGTTTACAGGCCATCGTTCCACAACCTAATGCCAATTGGACGGTTGAGCAAGGCTCGCCTGCGACCAGTTCTGCGCCGTATCATGTTTATAATATCGGCAACAGCAGCCCGGTGAAGCTTATGGAATATATTCATGCCTTGGAAGAGGCATTAGGTATCACCGCACGGAAAAATATGCTACCGATGCAACCAGGTGACGTTATGGATACCAGTGCGGATACTGACGAGCTTTACCAGACTATCGGATTTAAGCCTGAAATCAGCGTTGAAGAAGGTGTTAAGCGCTTTGTTGAATGGTATAAGGCGTTTTATAAAGTTCAGTAAATGAGCATTCGTCAGGATTAATAAAGAGGCTTCGGCCTCTTTTTTCGTATGTCTTCAGAATGTTGATTACGTTTTGCAGTAAAAATTAGAGGGGGAGGGTTATTGAAAAGCAAAAAGCTCCCATAGGGAGCTTTTTGAGTTAACTAAAGCCGTTATTACAGCAAGAAATCGTCTAAGGATTTCCCTTGCTCTTCGATAGCTTTTTTAATCACTGCCGGAGTACGACCCTGGCCGGTCCAGGTTTTCATTTCGCCGTTTTCATCTTTATAGTGGTATTTAGCTGGGCGTGCTGCGCGTTTTGCTTTGCCTGCGGCTTTAGTTGCAGCCATAGTTTGCAGCAATTCGTTTGGATCAATGCCATCAGCAATCAGCATTTCGCGATATTGTTGCAGTTTGCGGGTACGCTCTTCAATTTCAGCTTGAGCTTGGCTGTCTTCATCGCGACGCTCGTTAACAACAACTTCCAATTTCTCAAGCATCTCTTCCAGCGTTTCCAGGCTGCATTCTCTAGCTTGTGCACGTAGAGTACGGATGTTGTTCAAAATCTTTAATGCTTCGCTCATTGTTCTAGTCTCAAATTATATTGGTGGGGGGCGTTTGGATAATAATAGAGTGCTCTTTTCTTTTCTGCAATAGCCAAATTGAAAGAGATCCTAAATTTACCTTTAAAAAAACCGATATTGAGAACTGTCTTGCTAATAACCCCTGATAATCTAACTATTACTCTACATGTGACTAAGCTAAATTTTCAACCAGCGCTGTATGTTCATCGAGCTAAAAGGCATTTCACCAGGCAGATATAATTGCGTTCTATAACAGGTTGAGGATGAATTCTGTAGGGCTTAATCACTGTCGTAAGCGGCAGGTAGTGTAAACAAAAAGGGGGGGGGTAGGTAAGGATAACGTTAGAAATGTCATCTCATGTAAGATTGCAATTAACCCCCAGGTAATTGGTGATGAGGTTTTTAATAGCGCCGCTTTATGCCGGTAAGCCTGCACTTTGCGGACCTATGTATGATAATTGACACATCATTAATGAGTTTGGTTAATCATTGGTAATAATTAAATTGTGATGGACCAAGAGGTGCATTCTGTAAATGGATGTAAAAACGGACAATGTTTGCAGCAAAAAGCTTCATTTGAGAATTTGCCTATTAGATGTCCCGATAATGACTCGTTGCCTGGCTGAGTCTGACAAAGGGATATGTTACACTGGCCGCCGCATCTTTAACTGAATATTTCTTATACCACTGGAGTCGCGGGCCATGGCTCAGCTTTATTTTTATTACTCTGCTATGAACGCAGGAAAATCTACCGCGTTATTACAATCTTCATATAATTATCAAGAACGTGGTATGCGGACCTTGGTGTTTACGGCTGAAATCGATCACCGCTTTGGCGTGGGTAAAGTCAGTTCCCGAATAGGGCTATCGTCGCAAGCGCAGCTCTTTAATAACGGAACTCAACTGTATTCCATGATTAACCAGGAACATCAGCAGCAGCCCGTACACTGCGTTTTGGTTGATGAAAGCCAATTCCTGACTAAAGGGCAGGTGGAAGAACTCTGTGAGGTGGTGGATCAATTAGATATTCCGGTGTTGTGTTACGGCCTGCGTACGGACTTTCTCGGTGAGTTGTTTATCGGCAGTCACTATTTGCTGGCTTGGGCTGACAAACTGGTCGAACTGAAAACCATCTGCCACTGTGGTCGCAAAGCCAATATGGTGCTTCGTTTGGGCGAAAACGGTAAAGCGCTGCATGCTGGCGAGCAGGTTGTTATCGGTGGTAATGAAAGTTATGTGTCCGTATGCCGCAAGCATTATAAAGATGCGATCAAAACGCAGGAATAACCTTATCACAGAGGCCGACAGCGGCTTGCTGTGAGGTTTGACGATGATGTTGGTAGGAACGTATCAGTTTTCCGTTAGATCGTGCAGAGCGTGCTAAGCGCGGTCTGAGTGAATATAAAAAACCCGCCGAAAGGCGGGTTGAGCTTGATGACAAAGTGGTATTAAGCCCGAGATACTCGGGCCTAGCGCACCGAGGGGCGCTCCGGCGGCTTACGCCGCTACGACCCCTTCGGCACGCTCTCCCTAATAACCAGCTTTGTCAGCAGTCTGAAACCCGCCAAAAAGGCGGGTTTTTTGTCAGCTCAGGGAGCGGGTTACTTCTTGGCCTTTTTTTCTGCTTTGGCCGCAACCGGAGTCGCTGCCGCAGTTTCTTCGGTATCTTCGCTAAATTCGCGACCGTAGAAGGTATCCATCAGGATTTGCTTGAGTTCAGCAATCAACGGATAACGCGGGTTGGCACCGGTACATTGGTCATCAAACGCATCTTCAGACAGTTTGTCGACTTTCGCCAGGAAGTCCGCTTCCAGCACGCCAGCTTCACGAATAGAAGCAGGGATGCCCAGTTCCGCTTTGATCTCGTCCAGCCATTTCAGCAGTTTCTCGATCTTCTGCGCAGTACGGTCACCCGCGACGCTCAGGCCAAGGTGATCGGCAATCTCAGCGTAGCGACGACGCGCCTGTGGGCGATCATACTGGCTGAACGCGGTCTGCTTGGTCGGGTTATCGTTAGCGTTATAACGGATAACGTTCGAAATCAGCATGGCGTTGGCCAAACCGTGCGGAATGTGGAACTCAGAACCCAGTTTGTGGGCCATTGAGTGACACACGCCCAGGAAGGCGTTAGCAAACGCAATACCGGCGATGGTCGCGGCGTTATGCACACGTTCGCGGGCCACTGGGTTTTTCGCGCCTTCTTTATAGCTGGCTGGCAGATATTCTTTCAGCAGCTTCAGGGCTTGCAGCGCCTGGCCGTCTGAATATTCGTTGGCCAGTACAGAAACATAAGCTTCCAGGGCGTGAGTGACCGCATCCAAGCCGCCGAAGGCGCACAGGGATTTAGGCATGTTCATCACCAGGTTGGCATCGACAATCGCCATATCCGGGGTCAGAGCATAATCTGCCAGTGGATATTTCTGACCAGTAGCATCGTCGGTCACCACCGCGAACGGCGTGACTTCTGAACCGGTACCTGAAGTGGTAGTGACGGCGATCATCTTCGCTTTCACGCCCATTTTCGGGAACTTGTAAATACGCTTACGGATATCCATAAAGCGCAGCGCCAGGTCTTCGAAGTGGGTTTCAGGATGTTCGTACAGCACCCACATGATTTTCGCTGCGTCCATCGGTGAACCGCCACCCAACGCGATGATCACGTCTGGTTTGAAGGAGTTCATCTGCTCAGCACCTTTACGCACGATGCTTAACGTTGGGTCAGCTTCAACTTCAAAGAACACTTCCGTTTCAATACCGTGCGATTTCAGAACTTTGGTGATCTGATCGGCATAACCGTTATTGAACAGGTAGCGGTCGGTAACGATAAAGGCACGTTTTGCCCCATCGCTAGCCACTTCATCCAGCGCGATAGGCAGTGAGCCACGGCGGAAGTAGATTGATTTAGGAAGTTTGTGCCACAACATGTTTTCTGCTCGCTTCGCTACAGTTTTCTTGTTGATCAGATGTTTTGGACCGACGTTTTCAGAGATGGAGTTACCCCCCCAAGAACCACAGCCCAGCGTCAGCGATGGCGCGAGTTTAAAGTTGTACAGGTCACCGATACCACCCTGAGAGGCCGGGGTGTTGATCAGGATACGTGCGGTTTTCATCTTGTCGCCGAAATACTCAACGCGCGCAGTCTGGTTGTCTTGATCGGTGTACAGGCAAGAGGTGTGGCCGATACCGCCCATGGCGACCAGTTTTTCGGCTTTGCTGACGGCGTCTTCGAAGTCTTTGGCACGGTACATAGCCAGGGTAGGCGACAGTTTTTCGTGGGCAAAGGGTTCGGATTCATCAACCAGTTTCACTTCACCGATCAGAATTTTGGTGCTGGCTGGCACGTTGATACCGGCCATTTCAGCGATTTTTGGCGCAGACTGGCCAACGATGGCGGCGTTCAGACCCCCATTTTTCAGGATGATATCCTGAACGGCTTTCAGCTCTTTACCCTGCAGCATATAGCCGCCATGGGAAGCGAAACGCGCACGCACGGCATCATAGACAGAGTCAACCACGATAACCGATTGTTCAGAAGCACAGATTACACCGCTGTCGAAGGTTTTCGACATCAGGATAGAAGCGACAACACGTTTGATATCGGCAGTTTCATCAACCACCACCGGAGTGTTACCGGCACCCACGCCGATAGCCGGTTTACCTGAGCTGTACGCTGCTTTCACCATGCCTGGGCCACCGGTGGCCAGAATCAGGTTGATGTCTGGGTGGTGCATCAGTTGGTTAGACAGATCAACGGTAGGTTGATCGATCCAGCCAACGATATCTTTTGGCGCACCCGCTGCGATAGCGGCCTGTAGCACGATATCTGCTGCTTTATTGGTAGCATTTTTCGCACGTGGATGCGGGGAGAAAATAATACCATTACGGGTCTTCAGGCTGATCAGCGCTTTGAAGATGGCGGTAGAGGTTGGGTTGGTGGTCGGTACGATACCGCAGATCAGGCCAATCGGCTCAGCGATAGTGATGGTACCGAAAGTATCGTCTTCGGAGAGGATACCGCAGGTCTTTTCATCTTTATAAGCGTTGTAGATATATTCGGAAGCGAAGTGGTTTTTGATCACTTTGTCTTCAACGATACCCATACCTGATTCTTCAACGGCCATTTTAGCCAAGGGGATACGGGCATCAGCGGCGGCGAGGGCAGCAGCGCGGAAAATCTTATCAACTTGCTCTTGTGAGAAGTTGGCATACTCGCGCTGGGCTTTTTTGACACGTGCTACAAGCTCGTTCAGTTCAGCGACATTCGTTACAGCCATAATGCTCTCCTGATAATGTTAAACTCTTTCAGTGAATAAGCCGTTCGAGCAATTAGTATAGACTTGAGAAAGGGCGGCGTCTGTTAAGGCACGATGGCTTTCCGGTCTTTTGCGCTTCTTACGGCTGATTGTCTTAAAGAGCTTCTAGTGCAGGCGGTGGAACAGAACATCTGCTTTACTCTAAATCTGTTCTACCTTCTGACTATGACCAAGAGCTTAACTATTCTTGAGTAGTTATTTTGTGATTTAAATCATAAAAATCGCAAGCTGACACCTTTCAGCAACGGGTTAATGATAATTACTCTCACCTTTGTGGGTGTTGCTGGCATTTTTACACTTAAAACATCAACAGCTATACATTAAGTTAACAATGGGGAATTACTTTGTAACATTATACGGTGGTAGGGGAAAATGCTGTTCTTAGCGGATGGATTACCGGACACAATTCTATTACATTAGCGCGCATCGGCAGTGTCTCTTTCTATAGCTATTTATGCGGAGTTTTTCGTGGGCCAATCTCTGTTGGATTTTTCCGTCTACATCAAGTTCTTTGTTGGCTTGTTTGCATTGGTAAACCCGGTGGGTATCTTGCCGGTCTTTATTAGTATGACCAGCTATCAGGCGGAGGCCGGGCGTAATAAAACCAACCTGACGGCTAACCTGTCGGTGGCGATTATTTTGTGGACGTCGCTGTTTTTGGGGGAGGCGATACTGCGCGTGTTCGGCATTTCCATCGATTCGTTCCGCATTGCGGGTGGGATCCTGGTGGTGAGCATTGCGATGTCGATGATCAGCGGCAAATTGGGTGAAGATAAACAGAACAAACAAGAAAAATCAGAGAGCGCAATCCGCGAAAGCATTGGTGTGGTTCCACTGGCACTACCGCTGATGGCGGGGCCAGGGGCGATCAGCTCAACCATTGTCTGGAGTTCGCGTTACCACAGTTGGCAGAACCTGTTAGGTTTTAGTCTGGCCGTTGCGGTGTTTGCTTTCTGCTGCTGGCTGTTGTTCCGCGCCGCGCCATTGCTGGTGCGTTTGCTGGGGCAAACCGGTATCAACGTCGTGACCCGTATCATGGGTCTGCTGCTGATGGCATTGGGTATCGAATTTATTGTCACTGGGATCAAGGCAATATTCCCTGGGTTGCTATAACCACGAATATCCTTCAGCGGGCCTCATTCTTGAGGCTCGTTGCTTGGGGCTGCCAGAGGTTAATTATTGGCTTAAAGTTTTTTTAATCATTCAACATAAATACTCTTCTGCTTTAATAAGCGGCGGCATCTGTTTGGTTTTTATTCTATTTCACCACTCCGTAACATAAGTCTTCCTTTATTGCCCAATAAAACACCTAGTATTATTTCCAGTACTTTTTATAAGATTACTTTTACTGATTTCCCCCTTCGGCTATCAAATCTGCTGTTAATTTAGTCACATCATTCTGTAGGGCTTGTCTCCGTTTCATCCAGGTGTTATTAGTGATTAACCACGTATAAGCAGGTGTTTATTCTTTGAACTGCTATTTTGTTAACTAAATGTTTCTTTTTGTGGTTTTTTGCTCTGCAAGCCAGGTGCTACCCGAAGGTTTTCTTTTTTGCTTAATAAAATCATGTAATTAAAATAACATGGCGATTTTATAACGAGAGCGTACGGCCGGTATAGGGGCTGATAAAAGAGAAACGCTTAACATTTTTGCAAAAATTATTGGCTAAGGTTTTTTGCTTCTGCTAGTTTCCGAGCAACTTTATTGCCGATAATTCTTAGTTTTTCCGCGTAAGGCAGGAATGCATTTTGCTGATATTAATTTATTTGGTTTTTTTACTAAATATTTCTAAATATGACCAGTTCATATTTTCCAGGTAAAAAGGCCAAGCGGTAATCACGGGTATTACTGGTAACGGCAGGTAATACAGAAGAAAGGCTGCACCGCGTCGTTCCGCGCTGTCTGGCCACAACCCCACCCGGTCAACGGGCAACGCAGAGCCCACGATGGCTCTGTGATAATAAAAACTGGAGTTCTAGATATGACCAACATCACAAAAAAATCACTCCTGGCGGCCGGTATTATTGCCGCACTGGGCATTACCGCAACCGGAAGTGCTTTTGCGGCCGAAGTGCCAGCGGGCGTGCAACTGGCAGACAAACAGGAAATCGTTAAAAATAACGGGGCAGAAGTGCAGTCTCTCGATCCGCACAAAATTGAAGGCGTGCCGGAAAACAACGTTACCCGCGATCTGATCGAGGGGTTGGCCAACACCACGCCGGATGGTTCCATCGTACCGGGCGCTGCTGAAAGCTGGGATAACCAAGACTTTAAAGTGTGGACTTTCCACCTGCGCAAAGACGCCAAATGGTCGAACGGCCAACCAGTGACGGCACAGGATTTCGTCTATAGCTGGCAGCGTATCGTTGACCCGAAAACCGCATCTCCTTACGCCAGCTACCTGCAATATGCCCACGTAGAGAACGTCGATGACATCATTGCCGGTAAAAAAGACAAATCCACCTTGGGCGTCAAAGCCATTGACGATCATACCTTCCAGGTCACCTTGACCGAGCCGGTGCCTTATTTAGTTGAAATGACCCAGCATTACGCCATGAAGCCGGTCAATAAAGAAGCGGTGGAGAAGTTTGGTGAGAAATGGACATTGCCGCAAAACTACGTCAGCAACGGTGCCTATAAGCTGAAAGACTGGGTGGTGAACGAACGTATCGTGCTGGAGCGTAACCCGGAGTATTGGGATAACGCCAAAACCGTCATCAATAAGGTGACCTTCCTGCCGATCTCATCGGAAGTGACTGATGTAAACCGCTACCGCACCGGCGAGATCGACATGACCTACAATAACTTGCCGATCGAACTGTTCCAGAAGCTGAAAAAAGAGATCCCGAACGAAGTGCGCGTAGCGCCTTACGTCTGTACCTATTATTACGAAATGAACAACCAGAAAGCGCCGTTTAACGATGCTCGCGTGCGCGAAGCGCTCAAGCTGGGGTTGGATCGCGATATTATCGTCAATAAAGTCAAAAACCAGGGCGATCTCCCGGCTTACAGCTACACTCCTCCTTACGTTGATGGCGCAAAAATGACCGCACCAGAGTGGTTCGGCTGGACGCAGGACAAACGTAACGAAGAAGCGAAAAAACTGTTGGCCGAGGCGGGCTACGGCCCAGGCAAGCCGCTGACTTTCTCATTGCTGTACAACACTTCCGATCTGCATAAAAAACTGGCGATCGCCGCCGCCTCGATCTGGAAGAAAAACCTGGGTGTGGATGTGAAGTTGGTGAACCAGGAGTGGAAAACCTTCCTGGATTCCCGCCATCAGGGGAACTACGATGTGGCGCGTGCAGCCTGGTGTGCAGACTACAACGAACCAAGCGCTTTCGTGAATACTATGCTGTCGGACAGCAGTAACAACACCTCACACTATAAAAACCCGGTGTTCGATAAGTTAGTGGCTGACACACTGCAAGCCAAAACTAAAGAAGAGCGTGCTGCGCTGTATCAGAAAGCCGAAGCTCAGTTGGATAAAGACTCCGTCATCGCGCCTGTTTACTACTACGTGAATGCCCGGCTGGTGAAGTCTTATGTCGGCGGTTATACCGAGACCGACCCGCTTGATAACGTGTACGACAAAAACCTGTACATCATCAAGCATTGATACGGTAAGGGCCGGTGGCGCACGTCGCCGGTCCATTTTCAGACGATAAGCCGTTATCAGGCTGGAGCAGGGCTATGCTTAAATTTATCTTTCGTCGCCTATTAGAGGCGATCCCGACGCTATTTATCCTTATCACCATCTCCTTCTTTATGATGCGCTTGGCACCCGGTAGCCCATTTACCGGCGAGCGTGCATTACCGCCAGAAGTCCTGGCCAATATCGAAGCCAAATACCATTTGAACGATCCGATCTGGAAACAGTACGGGCATTATTTAGTGCAGTTATCGAAAGGCGATTTTGGCCCATCGTTTAAATACAAAGACTATTCAGTTAACGATTTAGTAGCGGCCTCTTTCCCGGTTTCGGCCAAGCTCGGTTTGGCCGCCTTTGTGCTGGCGGTGGTGCTGGGTGTCAGCGCCGGGGTAATCGCGGCATTGAGGCAGAACACCAAGTGGGACTACATGGTCATGGGGTTTGCCATGACCGGCGTGGTGATCCCCAGCTTTGTGGTTGCACCCTTGCTGGTGCTGATTTTTGCCATCACCTTGAAATGGCTGCCCGGCGGCGGCTGGAACGGTGGGGCACCGAAGTTCATGATCCTGCCGATGGTGGCGTTATCGCTGGCCTATATCGCCAGCATCGCGCGTATTATGCGTGGCTCGATGATTGAAGTGCTGCATTCCAACTTTATCCGCACTGCGCGCGCCAAAGGACTGCCGATGCGCCGGATTATCTTCCGCCATGCGTTGAAGCCTGCGCTGTTGCCGGTGCTGTCTTATATGGGGCCCGCGTTTGTCGGCATCATTACCGGTTCGATGGTGATTGAAACCATCTATGGCCTGCCGGGGATTGGCCAACTGTTCGTTAATGGTGCGCTTAACCGTGACTATTCGCTGGTACTGAGCCTGACCATTTTGGTGGGTGCTTTGACCATTCTGTTTAACGCGATCGTCGACGTGCTGTACGCGGTGATCGATCCGAAAATCCGTTATTAATCTGGAGCACGCACTATGTTGACGAAAAAGAACAGCGAAGCTCTGGAAAACTTCAGCGAAAAGCTGGAAGTTGAAGGGCGCAGTCTGTGGCAGGACGCGCGTCGGCGCTTTATACATAACCGTGCGGCGGTGACCAGCCTGTTTGTGCTGACGCTGGTTACCTTGTTTGTGATCTTTGCCCCCTGGCTGTCGCAATTTGCCTATGACGATACCGACTGGGCAATGATGTCGGCAGCGCCGAGCATCGATTCTGCGCACTACTTTGGTACGGACTCCTCCGGGCGCGATCTGCTGGTGCGCGTGGCGATTGGCGGGCGGATTTCGCTGATGGTCGGTGTCGCTGCCGCGCTGGTGGCGGTGATCGTCGGCACGCTGTATGGCGCGACCTCCGGCTATCTGGGCGGTAAAATCGACTCGGTGATGATGCGTTTGTTGGAAATCCTCAACTCCTTCCCGTTTATGTTTTTTGTGATCCTGCTGGTGACTTTCTTTGGGCAAAACATCCTGCTGATTTTTGTGGCGATCGGCATGGTGTCTTGGCTGGACATGGCGCGTATCGTGCGTGGTCAGACCCTGAGCCTGAAGCGTAAAGAGTTTATCGAAGCGGCGCTGGTCTGTGGTGTTTCGACGCGCAATATCGTGTTGCGCCATATTGTGCCAAACGTCTTGGGGGTAGTGGTGGTTTATGCCTCGCTGCTGGTGCCAAGCATGATCCTGTTTGAATCCTTCCTCAGCTTCCTGGGGTTAGGGACGCAGGAACCGCTAAGCAGTTGGGGCGCATTACTCAGCGATGGGGCCAACTCGATGGAAGTTTCACCGTGGTTGCTGCTGTTCCCGGCCAGTTTCCTGGTTGTCACTCTGTTTTGTTTCAACTTTATCGGCGATGGCCTGCGTGATGCCCTCGACCCGAAAGATCGTTAAGGAGTGCCACCATGAACATTAATGACAACTCGTTGCTGCTGGACGTCAAAGACCTGCGCGTGACCTTCGGTACGCCGGACGGTGACGTTACGGCGGTGAACGATCTTAACTTCGATCTGCGTGCTGGCGAAACGCTGGGTATCGTGGGTGAATCTGGTTCCGGCAAATCTCAAACGGCTTTTGCGCTGATGGGCCTGCTGGCGAGCAATGGCCGCATCGGTGGTTCGGCGAAGTTTAACGGCCGTGAAATCCTCAATCTGCCGGAAAGCCAGCTTAACAAGCTGCGGGCAGAAGAGATTTCGATGATCTTCCAAGACCCGATGACGTCGCTTAACCCTTATATGCGCGTCGGTGAGCAACTGATGGAAGTGCTGATGTTGCATAAGAGCATGAGCAAAAGCGAAGCGTTTGAAGAGTCAGTACAGATGCTGGATGCGGTAAAAATGCCCGAGGCGCGTAAGCGTATGCGCATGTATCCACATGAGTTTTCCGGCGGTATGCGCCAGCGGGTGATGATCGCCATGGCGCTGTTGTGTCGGCCAAAACTGTTGATCGCCGATGAGCCGACTACGGCGCTGGACGTGACCGTGCAGGCGCAGATCATGACGCTGTTGAACGAACTGAAGCGCGAATTCAATACGGCCATCATCATGATCACCCACGATCTGGGCGTGGTGGCGGGGATCTGCAACAAAGTGCTGGTGATGTATGCTGGCCGCACCATGGAATACGGTAGTGCACGCGATGTGTTTTACCACCCGAGCCATCCTTATTCCATTGGGCTGTTGAATGCAGTGCCTCGCTTGGATGCAGAAGGTGGAGCGCTGATGACCATTCCAGGGAATCCGCCAAACCTGCTGCGTTTACCACAAGGTTGCCCGTTCCAGCCGCGTTGCCCGTATGCCATGGAACAGTGCGCGAGTGCTCCGCCATTGGAGCAGTTTGGTGAAGGGCGCTTGCGCGCCTGCTTCAAGCCGGTGGAGGCATTGGTATGACAGCAACCGATAAAAAAGTGCTGCTCGAAGTGGCGGATCTGAAAGTGCATTTCGACATTCACGATGACAAACAGTGGTTCTGGCAGGCGCCCAAAACCCTGAAAGCGGTAGACGGCGTGACCTTAAGGCTGTTCGAAGGCGAAACTTTGGGCGTGGTTGGAGAGTCCGGCTGCGGTAAATCCACCTTCGCTCGCGCCATTATCGGCCTGGTAAAAGCCACCAGCGGCCGGGTGGCCTGGCTGGGCAAAGATCTGTTGGGGATGAGTGATGCGGATTGGCGCAATACGCGCAGCGATATTCAAATGATTTTCCAGGATCCGCTGGCTTCGCTTAACCCGCGCATGACCATTGGCGAGATCATTGCTGAACCGCTGCGCACCTATCATCCGAAAATGTCGCGCCAGGACGTGAAAGACAAAGTGAAGGCGATGATGATGAAGGTTGGCCTGTTGCCGAACCTGATCAACCGCTATCCGCATGAGTTCTCTGGGGGCCAGTGCCAGCGTATCGGCATTGCCCGCGCGCTGATCCTGGAACCCAAACTGGTGATTTGTGATGAGCCGGTTTCGGCACTGGACGTCTCGATTCAGGCGCAGGTGGTGAATCTGTTACAGCAATTGCAGCGCGAGATGGGGTTGTCGCTGATCTTTATCGCTCACGACCTGGCGGTGGTGAAGCACATTTCCGATCGCGTGCTGGTGATGTATCTGGGCCACGCGGTGGAATTGGGAACCTATGATGAGGTGTATCACAACCCGCAGCACCCTTATACCAAAGCACTGATGTCGGCGGTGCCGATCCCGGATCCGGATAAAGAGCGGGATAAGCAGATCCAACTGCTGGAAGGGGAACTGCCATCACCGATCAACCCGCCGTCTGGCTGTGTGTTCCGCACGCGCTGCCCAATCGCCGGGCCAGAGTGTGCCAAGACGCGCCCGCTGCTGGAAGGGAGTTTCCGCCATGCGGTTTCCTGCCTGAAGGTTGATCCACTGTGATTGACTAGGCACCAATAAAAAACCTGCCAATTGGCAGGTTTTTCAGGTCTACAACGTTCTTATTCTTTCCACAAAATATGGCACAGCTTGTTGTCTTTCTCGCGGCAAATCAGCACGCGGGCAAAAACGTCGTTGATCGGTTCGCCGTCGCTGTCTGCCAAACCAATTACCACTTCGGCAAAGAAATCCGGGTTTAAATCGTATTCGACGTGCTCCTGCCAATCTTCTGCCGGATCGTACAATTCTGCGCCGCCACGCTCTTCAAACTGAAGATTGAACAGCAGAATATCCGCCGGATCCAGATTGTCGCCAGCCAGTTCCAGGAAGATATCGTAAGCCTGCTCCAGCGTTTCGTCTTCGGTAAGGCGATTATTCAAATCCATAAAAAAATCCCGATAACTCATGAGTTGGCAGTATTAAACCATGCCCGTAGCGGCTTTTACAGCAACGGACTGAAAAAGTAGAACAAACGCTCAACGATACGATGCCAGAACGGGCGTTTCAGCCACTGTTGGCCATCCAGCAACTGCGAACGGGCGATATAGTCGTCCTGTACGCAAGCTAAGTCGCTGCCGAAACCGGCGTCATCGATCACCAGCGTGATTTCAAAATTCAGCCACAGGCTGCGCATATCCAGATTGACCGTGCCCACCAGGCTGAGCTGGCCGTCAACCAGCACGCTCTTGGTATGCAGCAATCCGCCTTTAAACTGGTAAATTTTCACCCCGGCTTCCAGCAATTCAGAGAAGAAAGCACGGCTGGCCCAGCGCACCATCATCGAGTCATTGTCGTGTGGGACGATGATGCTGACCTCAACGCCGCGTAGTGCCGCGGTACAGATGGCATGCAGCAGATCGTCACTGGGTACGAAATAGGGGGTGGTCATGATCAACTGTTCACGTGCGGAATAGACCGCCGTGAGCAGCGCCTGGTGGATCATGTCTTCCGGGAAACCCGGGCCGGAAGCGATAACCTGAATGGTATGACCGCTTTCCTGCTCGAACGGCATGATATTGACGTCGGGGGGCGGCGGCAGAATGCGTTTACCGGTTTCAATCTCCCAGTCACAGGCATAAACAATACCCATAGTGGTGGCCACCGGGCCTTCCGTGCGTGCCATCAGATCGATCCACTGGCCGACCCCCGCGTCTTGCTTGAAGAAACGCGGATCAACCATGTTCATGCTGCCGGTATAGGCGATGTAATTGTCGATTAGCACGATCTTACGGTGCTGACGCAAATCCATACGGCGCAGGAACACGCGGAACAGATTAACCTTGAGCGCTTCAACCACTTCAATACCGGCGTTGCGCATCATGCCGGGGTAGGGGCTGCGGAAGAACTGCACGCTGCCGGCGGAGTCCAGCATCAGGCGGCAATGCACTCCACGGCGTGCGGCGGCCATCAAGGATTCCGCGACTTGATCCACCAGACCGCCCGGTTGCCAGATGTAAAAAACCATCTCAATATTGTGCCGTGCCAGTTCGATATCACGAATCAGCGCCGTCAGCGTGCTATCGGTAGTGGTGAGCAACTGCAACTGGTTGCCTTTGACACCGTCGATACCTTGCCGGTGATGGCAAAGCTGGAACAGCGGGCGAGCAACTTCGCTGTATTCCGTGGCAAAAATCCGGCGGCTTTCTTTCAATTCATTCAGCCAACGGGCGGTTGAGGGCCACATGGCTTTGGCTCGCTCGGCCCGGCGTTTACCCAAATGCAATTCGCCGAAAGACAGATAAGCGACGATCCCCACCAATGGCAGAATATAGATCACCAACAACCAGGCCATGGCGGAAGGAACCGTGCGTCGTTTCATAAGAATACGCAATGTGACCCCGGCAATAAGCAGCCAGTAGCCGAACACCAAAAGCCAACTGATTACATTATAAAATGTTGTCATAAAGACGAAAAATCCTGTTCGCAAACCACTAATAGTGAGTGTACGCACAGAACGGTAAAGGCGAAACCTTTTCCCTGCACTTGAGTTACATAAAAATGATTGACTAAAGGCACTTGCCGAAAATAAAAAGCGGCAGCCCAACGGGCGAAAAAGCGGGTTATACGTGACTTGGATCGCTGGCTGAAAAGGCTATAATGCGCGCGGTTGGCATTGGATGGGTGGCATAACGATGAAACGCAGTAGAAACGAAGTGGGTCGCTGGCGGATGCTCCGACTGCGCCAGCGCCGCAGGCACCATTGGCTGGAGCGTCAGTCATGCAGTAACCGGCATATTATTCGCGTACGCCGCCGGTTGGACGATCAGCATCGTCGCGCATTGTTGTTCGTTGTGGCTTACGAGTGGTAAAACAAAACAGTCCCGTTTTGGGACTGTTTTGCTCTCTATAGGGATTATTTACCCAGATAGGCGTTCAGCATCCACACCTGTTTTTCCTGCTGCTTGATGTAATCGCTCATCAGTGAAGAGGTGCCTTCATCGCCAGCGTCAGCGGCCAGCGTTAGTAGCTCACGCTGTTGTTGCAGCAGAACGGCGTAACCGTTCAGTAAACCGCGCAGCGTGCCTTTATCGTCGGTCACGTTGGTATCTTCTTTGATATCTGCGGTTTTCAGGTAATCACTGAAAGCGTGACGTGGTTGTGAGCCCAGAGTCAGAATACGTTCTGCCAGTTCATCGACCTTGAGCAGCAGATCGTTGTAAGTCTCTTCAAATTTAACGTGCAGTTCAAAGAAGTGCGGGCCGGAAATATTCCAGTGGTAACCGCGCACGTTCATATATAACACTTGGTAGTTCGCCAGTAAGGCATTCAGAGCGTCAGAGAGTTTTGCTGATTGTTTGGTATCCAGGCCAATATGAGTTTTCGCTGCTTTCTTTGCCGTTGCCATAATAATCTTCTCCTGATGGTGGGTTCCAATGATCTATAACAACACAGTAACTGGATTTATCTCAAGGTTAAAGATGATAACAAGTATCAATATAATCGTTTAAACCGATATACCCTTTTTACTTGAAGTTGCAGGGGTGTTGGCCGCGTAACTCGGCCCATACAGGGCCTCGCCCCTGCGGGGCCGCTGCAAGCAGCGTTCAAATCTGCAACGCAGATTTGTCGTTCACCCCAGTCACTTACTTGAGTAAGCTCCTGGGGATTATGAGCCTCAAAGAGGCTCACCCTTCGGGCCAGCGCCTGCGCTGTTCAAATCGGTCAATGACCGATTTGTCTCTCAGTTGCCGCCTACCTGCAACTCCAAGTACTTTGGGTAGAGTGATAAAAGAGTAGAGCGTTTACCGGCGCAGGGCGAATTTTAATACCCCGGCGCTCAGGCTCACCAGTACGGACGCAGCAATCAGCACGGCAATAAATGCCTGATCGAAGGCGGCGCGCGCCAGTTTGATCAGTTCTGCCGCCCTGTCAGCGCCCATATGACCCGCTAACCGCAATGCTTCATCAATGCTGTCATAAGCCAGATCGCCAACTGGCAGGCTATCTGGTAATGCCAGGCTGTGACTGTAGACCGCTGTCATCAAGCCGCCCAGCAGCGTGATGCCCAATACGCCACCTAGCTCCCAGGAAACGTCTTCAATAGAAGCCACCATACCGGCTTTCTCTTCGGGGGCGTTGAGCATGATGGCGGTAGAGGCGGCGGTAATGGCACCGCCAAGACCAAATCCGATCACAAACAGGCAAATAAGCTGCATCACTATGTTGCCTTGATACCCCAGAACGACGCCAATAATCCCCAGTGCGGTGAGAACGAAGCCACCGATCAGCATACTGCGCTCACCATAGCGCGGCATCAACATCCCGGCTAATGGGCCAGCCAGCGCAGAAGCCACGGGAATAGGGAGAATAAACATCGCCGCCAGTAAGGGCGACATTCCCAGTACCAGTTGTAAACGCTGGCTTAAGACCAGTTCAACCCCCACCAGTGCGATCATCGACATGATCGCCACACCGACACCGCTGGCAAACATGCGGTTGCGAAACAGCGAGAAATCGATCATCGGATGCAGCGCTTGCCGCTGGCGGCGGACGAATAGCGTAAGAAACAGGGTGCCGAGCGTGACTGCAATCGCAAAGTCGCGTAATGAAAGGCTGGGTTTGCTCAGCTCTTTCAACGCATAGATAGCCGCAACCAGGCCGAGCATGATCTGTATCGAACCTATCACGTCACAGGGATGCTTATTGTCGCCACCGCATTGCGGTATCCAATACCATGCCAGCGGCAATACCAGCATGACTACCGGAACGTTGATCAGAAATACCGCTCCCCACCAGAAATAGGCCAGCAAGGCTCCACCGACGACGGGCCCAAGCGCTGCGGCACCGGAGGCAACTGCCGCCCAGATGCCGATGGCCAGCGAACGCTCGCGTTCATCGGTAAACACGTGGCGCACGATGGATAAGGTGGCGGGCATCATCATGGCAGCCCCGATCGCCAGAAACGCGCGTGCAGCAATCAGCCACTGGGCGCTGGGGGAGAAAGCGGCACATAGCGAAGCCAGAGCAAAGACCGGTAACCCGGCGATAAACATTTTCTTGTGGCCGATACGATCGCTGAGCATGCCCGCACCCGGCAACAACCCGGCGACCACCAGTGGGTAGGCATTCACGATCCAGAGTTTTTGTGAGGCGCTGGCATCCAGCGCCTGGGTCAAGCGTGGCAAGGCGGTGTAAAGTACCGTCATATCGGTAATGATTAAAAATAATGCGCTGGAGATCATTGCCAGGATCAGCCAGCGGTTTTGGGCGTGCATAATCTTATCCTAAAAAACCGATAGCGCGACTGCGCCATCTTGCGGTAACCACCCGGTTTCTGCGGTGGTATACTGAGCATAATATAAATCCATACGTTCGTATTGAAAAGGAGTTTTCTTAATGGGGCGTCAACGAAGCATCGATCGTGACAAAGTGCTGGACGCGGCAGAAGAGATCGTGGCTACCCAAGGTGCCGCTGGGTTAACCATTGATTCAGTGGCGAAAGCCATGGGAATTTCCAAAGGTGGAGTGCAGTACTGCTTCGGGAATAAAGACGCCTTGATTGATGCCATGTTCGAACGCTGGGGTAAGGCTTATGACCGGGTTTTTGACAGCATTGCGGGTAGCGATCCGGCACCGGTTACCATTGTTCAGGCGCATATGCAGGCCACTCGCAGTTCCGATCAGGCATCGAGCGCCAAAGCGGCAGGGTTAATGGCCACGTTAATACAAACGCCGGAACATCTGGACAGCACGCGGGAATGGTATCGCGGCCGTATCGCAGGGTTGGATCTGAACACTGAGCAGGGCAAAAAAGCCCGGCTGGCATTTTTAGCCACTGAGGGGGCTTTTATGCTGCGGTTCTTTGGTTTTATGGATATCGACCAGGCAGAGTGGGACGATATGTTTGCCGATATGCAAAAATGGGTTCTCAATGAAATGGTTCAACAAGATTAACCTATCGCAGCGATAGGTGGCGGCCACATCATTCGGGGAGTATGTTTAGCGAATAACTATTTACTAAACAAGAATTCCCTCGAAGAACCCACTTAGCCAGCCACCTCCGTGCTGGTTTTTTTTGCTTAAAACACCTGCTTAAAAGGCTTTACCGTAACATCCGCATACACGCCAGCGGCGACGTAAGGGTCTTGTTGTGCCCAGGATTTTGCCGCTTCCAGAGACGCGAATTCTGCGATCACGGTGGAGCCGGTAAAACCAGCGCTGCCGGGATCGTTGCTATCGATCGCCGGGTTAGGGCCAGCAACCACGAGTCGGCCTTCATCACGCAGCGCCTGCAGACGCGCCAGATGTGCCGGACGAGCTTCAAGGCGTTTTTCCAGAGAGTTGGGTACGTCTTGTGCGTAGATCAGATAAAGCATATTTCACCTTTAAAATCATTGCTATAGAACAGTGAGGTAAAATTAGCGTAAAACCGGTGACAAGGGAACGTCAATCCGCACAATTTTGTGCAGATAGGAAGGAAAGCTGAAGAACTGGCGTAAAAAAGCAGGATAAAGGCGAGGCAGAGGTTAATATCCCTATGAGTTTGCGGGTTTTAGTGGCGATTAAAGCGATAGTTCGTCTTTCGTTATTGAATATGATAACCATTTGCATTTAAACTTGGCGGACCAGAGGAAAAAGAATCATTATGCCGCTAAAAAAGATGTTCCTTATTCGCCGTTTTTCCGTGCCAATTGTTCTCTCCGTTGGCTTGCACAGTGCCTTGGTGGCCGCCTTGCTTTATGCTTCGGTAAAAGAAGTGATGCAGTTACCGAAGCAGGAAGATGCTCCAATCAGCGTCATGATGGTCAATATGGCCACGTTGGCTGAGCCACCACCGCCTGCGGCTGCGGAGCCCGAGCCACAGGTAGAGCCAGAACCTGAGCCGCTCCCTGAACCATTGCCGGTGCCAGTAGCGATCCCGAAACCTGAGCCTGAAAAACCTAAGCCAAAGCCTAAACCGAAGGTTGAAAAACCGGTGAAGCGTGAAGTGAAGAAAGCCGAACCGCGTGAGCCTTCTCCTTTTGAGAGCGATTCACAGGCCAAACCGATCGATAATGCCCCGATCAAACAGGCACCTGCCGCGCCAGCGCCGGGTAACTCGCGCGAGTTGGGGCCAAAAGCGTTGAGCCTGTCTAAGCCGATGTATCCGCCACGGGCATTGGCGTTGCAAATTGAAGGTAAGGTGAAAGTGCAGTTTGATGTAGATAGCGATGGGCGGGTGACGAATCTCCGAATCCTGTCGGCAGAGCCGCGCAACATGTTTGAACGGGAAGTGAAGCAGGCGATGCGCAAATGGCGTTATGAACCTAAAGCGGCACAGAACCTGACAAAAACCATTATCTTCAGAGTGGATGGGTCAACCGATCTGAATTGATTGCGCCTGAGAATAAAAAAGGGCTGCCTTATTTATCTGGCAGCCCTTTTAAGCGTTTCCGGTGCGCTTATTCTTCGGCGTCAGCACGGAAGTTCATTTTACCATCTGGCAGGGCGCGAGGGCTGCCAGCCGCATCTACCGCGACATAGGTGAATACCGCTTCAGTGGCGCGATAGCGCTGGCCAATCGGGGCAGAGGATACCTTCTTCACCCACACCTCAATGTTAACGGTAATCGAACTGCGGCCGGTGCGGATGCAGCGGGCATAACAGCAGACCACATCGCCAACTGCCACCGGTTTCAGGAAGGTTATCCCGTCGACGCGCACGGTCACCACGCGGCCTTCGGCAATCTCTTTTGCCTGGATTGCACCGCCAATATCCATTTGCGACATCAGCCAGCCACCGAAAATATCGCCGTTGGCGTTGGTATCCGCTGGCATTGCCAGCGTACGCAGCACCAGCTCTCCGCTGGGTAAAGGTTGTTGTGTCATCACTGTCTGCTTATCAAAAAGGAATCAGATTAATACTGCCCACGGTAAATACCGCGGGCATTAACACCGGCTATTTTTTTTGTTCTGCTGGCATATGCCGATAAATATAGACACCACTCAACAGGGTAAAGACCAGCGTCAGCGCGGTCAGGCCAAAGACTTTGAAGTTAACCCAAACGTCTTGCGGCAACCAGAATGCCACGTAGATATTGGCCAGCCCACAAGCCAGGAAGAACACCGCCCAAGCAAGGTTGAGATTGCCCCATACCTTATCCGGCAGCGTCAGCTCTTTACCCAGCATGCGCTGGATCAACGGTTTTTTCAGGATCAGTTGGCTAACTAATAGCGCCAGTGCGAACAGGGTGTAGATCACGGTGACTTTCCACTTGATAAATAAATCGTTGTGGAACACCAGCGTCAAGGTACCAAATACCGCCACCATCAAGAAGGTGATCAGCGTCATCTTCTCGACCTTGCGATATTTGATCCAGGTAAAGACTAAGGCCAGGGCGGTTGCAGCGATCAACGCGCCGGAAGCAACGTAAATATCGTAGAGCTTATAAAAAGCAAAAAAGACAATAAGTGGCAGGAAATCAAGAAACTGCTTCATAAATCAATCCATCAAAGGTTCATCGGCCGACTATACCGGATTCGGCGGGATCTGTGTACTGCGGGAAAGTGCTGATTATCGGCGTTTGGCCACCGGATTTCCGCTGGTTAGGCAGGAATTTGCATAACCTTACGATTCTCATCGTGGATTAATGGCGCATGCGGCTCGTACAATCGCCCAGTAAACGCAATAATAGACCGATAATTTACTATGGAAAATAGCTATGCAGTGGAAATCTCTCCAGGCGTTGACGCCTGGTTTGACACATTTGTTAGGGTATGAACGCAGTTGGTTGAAATCGGATATTCGCGCCGGATTGTCGGTAGCGGCAGTGGCGCTACCGGTGGCCATTGCTTATGCCGAACTGGCGGGTGTCAGCCCGGTGGTGGGGCTTTACTCCTGTATTTTGCCGATGATTGCCTATGCGATCTTCGGTTCGTCGCGCCAATTGATTGTCGGCCCAGATGCGGCCACCTGTGCGGTGATTGCCGCCGTGGTGACGCCGCTTGCCGCCGGGAATCTGGAGTTGCACTGGCAACTGACTATCATGATGACCGCCATGATGGGGGCATGGTGCCTGCTTGCCAGCCGTTTCCGGCTGGGGGCGCTGGCCGATTTGTTATCCCGGCCGATTCTCAATGGGCTGCTGAACGGCGTGGCGGTGACCATAATTGTCGATCAAATCGGTAAGGTGACGGGATTTGGCACGCCTCCTGCGCAACTGATCGAACGTATTTATGCGTTACCCGGTAACTTATTGCACAGCGATTGGCTGACCATCGGCGTCTCTTTGCTGACGCTATTAATGCTATTTGGCGTTAAAAAGTTGCGGCCAAACTGGCCTGCGCCGCTGTTTGCCATCGTATTAGCCACCTTCGTCACCTGGGCCGGTAATCTGCAACAGCACGGTGTTATCACCGTCGGCGGTTTCAGCGGCATGTTGCCCATCGTCCAGTGGCCCGATTTTCAGCCGGGATTGCTGCGTGACATGGTGATCCCTGCATTGAACCTGGCGGTGGTGAGCTTTGTCAGTATGATGCTGACCGCCCGGAGTTTTGCGGCAAAAAATGGTTACGAGGTAAATGCTGATGCGGAATTCCGCGCGCTGGGCTTGGTAAACATTGTTTCTGCGCTGTCGCAAGGGTTTGCTATCAGCGGTGCCGATTCGCGTACGGCGGTAAATGATGCTAACGGTGGCAAGAGCCAGTTAGTTTCGATCATTGCCGCCGTGGTGATCGCGATTGTGCTGCTGTTCCTGACCGAGCCACTGCAGTTTATCCCCGTAGCTGGTTTGGGCGTGGTGCTGATGTATGCCGCCTGGTCGTTGATCGATATCCGGGGGATCTGGATTTTGCGCCGTCGCAACGCGCAGGCGTTTCGTCTGGCGGCCTTTACCTTCCTCTGCGTGTTGCTGGTGGGGGTGATCAGCGGTATCGGCCTGGCGGTTTTACTTGGACTGATGCAATTCTTGCGCACCGTCTTCCGCCCGACCGAGCAACTGTTAGGCGTTAACGACGAAGGCATGATCCACTCAATGGGGAATAACAACGGCGTGAAGGCCGTTTCAGGCGTGATGATGTATCGCTTCAATTCACCGCTGACCTATTTTAACGTGGCTTACTTCAAGCGCCGGATCCTCAACTTGGTGGACGGCACGCCGTTCCAGCCACGTTGGGTAGTAATTGA
The DNA here is from genome assembly GCF_057180605.1 of Serratia sp. HNCC26DJ206. Lineage (NCBI taxonomy): Bacteria > Pseudomonadati > Pseudomonadota > Gammaproteobacteria > Enterobacterales > Yersiniaceae > Serratia > Serratia sp. HNCC26DJ206. The sequence continues at coordinate 35,188 of NZ_JBXUGP010000026.1, read as the reverse complement.
TGCGGTCGCCAGCTTTACCCACGCAGATATCAGCGTGTTGGCGGCAATCGATGAACTGAAGCGCGATCTGTTACAGCGTAACGTAAAATTGGTGCTGGCAGGGCGGCGCACTGAATTGACGCGCTGGTTCCGTCTCAACCGAGTGGGGCGCGATCAGGATCTGATTCTGGTGCCTGACCTCTATTTGGCTTTAAAGCTGATTCAAAGTAAGGAACAGGCGGAGCCCACTGCGGCACCGTAAGCAAAAAGGGCACGCCGAAGCGTGCCCTTGACATATCCAACGAATAATCAGTCGCGCAGCAGCATATACAGGCGGGACAGATAAATCAGCAGCAGTGCTGAAACCAGATTACTCAGTGCGGTCAACACCACGCTGGCGACGTTTGGCGTCAGGACAGACAGATGGCTGACCATGAACAGCACCAGCAGTTTGGCAGCCAACCACAGCATCATCGCCGGAACAATCACGCGAGCGTTGGCAAAGGCCAGCTTGCAGCTCAACTTCATCGAAGCAAGCACGCCTTTGTTGTCAGCAAGCGAAATCACCGGTGCCAGCGAGAATGATATCGCCAAGATTACGCCGGGCACGATGAACAGCGTTAAGCCGAGCTGGATCAGCAGGGTGCAGACAAACAGCAGCAACACTAAACGCGGCAGTTGCGGCGCAGAGAGGCCGATAGCGCGCAGTGCACTGGTGCGCTCGCCTTGAGAAATCAAACGGATCAGTGTCAACATCCCACCCACCAGCAATACGTTACCTACCAAGGCAGAAAACGTCGCGGCAGCAGAGACTTTTAACAACACCATTTGTTGCTCTGGTGTCATTTGCTGAATGATTTCCTGAATTCCCATACCGGCGGTCGAGGTAAAATCACTTTCCGTCGCACTCAACAGTTTCAATTGCTCAACATCAGGGCTGAAAGCCTGATTGAGCAACACCGAAATGAGCCCGGTCAACAGAGCCAGCAAGAGGATGCTGGCCAGTTGATTACGGAAAAAGTTAAAACTGTCACGGTACAACGTGTTGGCCGTGATAGGCATGCAGACTCCTTGGCGTCGAGAACAGAGATAAATCAGTGGGTAATTGTACCCTGTTCCGCGCCACTGTGGCACCCCGTGAGTTGCACAGCGCCTATTTCTTCGGCGATTGGCCTATTCGGTACCGGTAATAGCAGCGGCGGCAGGTTATAACCTGCGCGGGCGCGATCGCAGGCCTCATTATGCAAGCCATTGTTCCCAGACTGCTCGAACTCCCTGCACGGGCTTGGTCGGTTAAGGTAGATCGAACAGAAGACAGCCTGACCGATTTCACCTTGCAGCGCTTTACAGCGTGGGGATCGGCTATTGGTACCCTGCATACAGCGCAGGAAAGGGGGTAATGGCTCGGTAACTGCTAGAGGAACGGTGCCGCCGCCGTCTTCCGCTTCGGCCCAATAGAATGACACTCGAAAATAGCCGCAGCATGCGCCGCAGCTGACACAGGGATTTTGAATTTCGCTCATCTTGATTGCTCACTGATTCCTTGCGGGCACGAACCAAAACCAACATGAATGACGAAACTACTCAGCAACCATTTCTTTAGCAACTGAAATTTAAGTGCGTATCATTTTTGCAACAAGCGGCCTTTTTTGATTTAGATCAATTCTTGATTTATTAGTGGCTTAGATATCCTTGTTTTCGGTATGAATTTAAATTTTTACACATAAGATGTGATCTCGATTGGATCATAAATACCCGTTAATAGGTATATTCGTCGAGACTGTAAACCACACAAATGGAATGGATAATGAAAAAGACAACTCTGGTGGTATTGGCGGCTATGATGGCGCCCGTGTTGGCAAGTGCGCATCAGGCAGGTGATTTCTTGTTCCGTGCGGGCACCGCAACTGTGCGTCCAAACGCGGGCTCGGATAATGTTCTTGGTCAGGGATCGTTTGGTGCCAACAATAATACTCAGTTGGGCCTGACCTTCGGTTATATGGTCACGGACAATATTGGTGTTGAACTGTTGGCGGCTACGCCATTCAGCCACAAAGTGTCCCTGAAAGGCAGCGCTGTAAACGGCGATATCGCTACCATTAAACATCTGCCACCGACGCTGATGGCACAGTACTATTTTGGTGACAAGCAGGACAAACTACGTCCTTATCTGGGTCTTGGCCTTAACTACACCATGTTCTTTGATGAAAAATTCAACGACTATGGTAAGAGTGCTGGGTTGAGCAATCTGGATCTGAAAAACTCCTGGGGCGTAGCGGGCCAGGCAGGTCTGGATTACAACCTGGATAAGAACTGGATGTTGAACATGTCGGTGTGGTGGATGAATATCGAAACTCAAGTCCGCTTTGACGCTGGTGATCAACATCAGAATATTGATACGCGTCTGGATCCGATCGTATTTATGTTCGGGGCGGGTTACCGTTTCTAATTTAGTTTTGCAGGGGAGGCACCGCCTGGTGCTTCCTCTTGTCTTATTTGATTCGCCTATCGTTTTTACAAACCTACCTTGAACGCGTCTTGTTACCGGGCACAACGGTTGCACCCGGTGATCGAGAGGATCAGGCGAGGGTAGCCGCTTTCATTTCACGAACAAATTTACCCAACTTGGCCAGCATCTCTGCGGGTTGTGTCTGGTTTTGTTCGATGATTTTGACAATCGCCGAACCAGATATGGCTCCGGCAGCGCCAGAATGCAACGCATCTTTCACCTGCGAAGGTTCAGAAATACCAAAGCCCTGCAACGGCGGTGCTGCATGATATTCTCGCAGTTTGTTCACCAGATGATGCAGCGGTAATTGCGCCCGGCTTTCCGTGCCGGTGACCCCAGCGCGTGACAGCAGATAGGTATAACCGCGGCCATGAGAAGCGATCTCACGCAGCAAGTCGTCGTCCGCATTCGGCGGGCAGATAAAGATCGGCGCGATGCCGTGGCGCGTTGCTGCTGCGCGGAACGGTGCCGACTCTTCGAACGGCACGTCGGCGATCAGCACTGAGTCCACGCCAACCTCTGCGCAACGCTGATAAAAGACGTCGATGCCTTTGTGAAACACCAGATTGGCATACATCAGCAGGCCGATGGGAATGGTCGGGTGCTTCTGGCGGATTGCCGCCAACATTTCGAAACAATGGGTTGGCGTTACGCCAGAGGCGAAAGCGCGCAGGGCAGCACCTTGGATGGTAGGGCCATCCGCCAGCGGATCAGAGAATGGGATCCCCAGTTCCAACGCATCGGCACCGTTCTCCACCAGAGTATCGATGATTTGCAGCGACAACGTTGGGTTAGGATCGCCCAGGGTGACAAATGGCACGAACGCGCCTTCTCTGTTGCCTTCCAGGCGTTTAAACAGCTGCTGGTAACGTTCCATCAGATTTCTCCCCGAGCTTTCAGAATATCGTGAACGGTAAATATGTCTTTGTCGCCGCGGCCAGACAGGTTAACCACCAGAATTTGTTCTTTCTCTGGCGTTTCACGGATCATTTTCAGCGCATAGGCCAAGGCGTGGGAAGACTCCAACGCCGGGATAATGCCTTCGTGGCGCGACAACTCTTTGAAGGCTTCCAGCGCCTCATCATCGGTAATCGACACATATTCCGCGCGGCCGATACTGTTCAGATACGCGTGCTGTGGCCCGACGGAAGGGAAGTCCAACCCGGCAGAAATCGAGTAAGACTCTTCGATCTGCCCTTCAGAGGTTTGCATCATCGGGGATTTCATACCGAAGTAGATGCCGACATGGCCGTGTTTCAGCGGCGCGCCGTGTTGACCGGTTTCGATCCCCAAACCAGCCGGCTCAACGCCGATCAGGCCGACGCTGGCGTCGTCGATAAAGTCGGCAAACATGCCGATGGCGTTGGAACCGCCGCCAATACAAGCCAGCACCGCATCTGGCAAACGGCCTTCGCGCTCCAGCATCTGAGCTTTGGTTTCTTCGCCGATCATACGCTGGAACTCACGCACGATGGTCGGGTAAGGGTGTGGGCCTGCGGCGGTACCGAGCATGTAGTGGGCTTGATCGTAACTGCCAGACCAGTCGCGCAGCGCTTCGTTACAGGCATCTTTCAGCGTGGAAGAACCGCTGTGCACCGGGATCACTTCTGCCCCCATCAGGCGCATACGGAACACGTTTGGCGACTGGCGTTCAATGTCTTTTGCACCCATATAGATGCGGCACTTCAGCCCGAGCAGCGCACAGGCCAGCGCGGAAGCTACGCCGTGTTGACCGGCACCGGTTTCCGCAATGATCTCGGTTTTGCCCATACGCTTGGCAAGCAGCGCCTGGCCCAGTACCTGGTTAGTTTTGTGCGCACCGCCGTGCAGCAGATCTTCACGCTTCAGGTAGAGTTTGGTTTTGGTGCCCGCGGTCAGATTTTTACACAGCGTCAAGGCGGTTGGGCGGCCCGCGTAGTTTTTCAGCAGATCGATAAACTCTGCCTGAAACTCAGGATCGCGCTGTGCGCTAACAAAGGCTTCTTCAAGTTGTTTCAGGGCCGGCATCAGAATTTGTGGCACATACTGACCACCAAATTCGCCGAAGTAGGGGTTAAGCAGCGTCATGATGTTTCCCGTTGTTATCCGTTAAATTTATATTCGCAATCAGTAAGCGCGCAGAGCCTGGAATACTGCCGCCAGACGTGCGGCATCTTTGATGCCGGGCTGGCTCTCTACGCCGGAATTAAAGTCGAGGCCCGCGCAGCCGAGCTGGGCTGCGGCAGCACAGTTGTCTGCGTTCAAACCACCGGCCAGCATCACATTGCTCAGCGTTTCCCCTTGCAGTAGCGCCCAATCGAAACGCACTCCGGTACCACCGGCACCGTTATCCAGCAGGTAACGATCGACATGCTGCAGATCGCGGGCTGGCAGGCGGTCTTTCACGCTTAACGCTTTCCAGATCTGGCAGGATGCGGGCAGCTTGCCACGCAGGGCGCTGATGTAAGCCTGGTCTTCTGCACCGTGCAGTTGCACGGCATGCAGGCCGAGTTGTTCAGCGGTTTGCACCAGGGTATCGAACGGCGCATCGCAGAACACGCCGACGTATTTCAGTGGTGCACCGGCAATCACTTCGCGGCTACGGGCAATATCGATGCAGCGCGGTGAGCGGCCAACGAAGATCAGGCCACCGTAATTGGCACCGGCCTGATAGGCGGCAGCGGCATCCTGCGGCCGGGTCAGGCCACAGACTTTATTGTCACCGAGGATCACCCGGCGTACCGCGCTGCGCAGATCGCCTTCCGACATCAGCGCACTGCCGATCAGGAAACCATTGGCAAAGTGGCTGAGTTCACGGATCTGGCCGTAGTTGTTGATCCCTGATTCGCTGATCACCGTAACGCCCTGCGGTATTTGTGGTGCTAAGACGCGGGTGCGGTTGAGATCGATAGAGAGATCGCGTAGATCGCGGTTGTTGATGCCGATCACCTGGGCTTCAAGCTGCACCGCACGTTGCAGTTCTTCTTCGCTGATCACTTCGGTCAGCACGCCCATATTCAGGCTATGGGCCACAGTGGCCAACTGACGATATTGTTCATCATTCAAGACCGACAGCATCAGCAGAATGGCATCGGCCTGGTAATAGCGTGCCAGATAGATCTGGTACGGGTCGATAATGAAATCTTTGCACAATACTGGCTGAGTGACGGTTTTGCTCACCAGCGGCAGAAAGTCGTAGCTGCCCTGGAAGTATTTCTCATCGGTGAGCACGGAGATCGCCGAGGCAAAATCCTTGTAGACCGAAGCAATTTCCACCGGATCAAAATTCTCGCGGATCAATCCTTTAGAAGGAGATGCCTTTTTACATTCAAGAATAAATGCCGTTTGGGGTCCTTGCAGTGCCTGATAAAAACCACGGTTGCTTGGGACGATGTCATTCTGAAAGCTGGCCAGTGGCTGTTGTTGGCTTCGTGCCGCGACCCATTGCGCTTTATCACGAACAATCCTGTTGAGCACGGTTTCCTGCTGCATTACTTATCCTCTTGCTGCCAAAGCGGTAACACGGCTATAGGCCTGCCCGCTGTGAATCATGTCCAATGCCTGTTGCGCGTTGTGGCGCAGATCTTCCTGCCCAAATAACTTCATCAGCAGCGCGACGTTAGCGGCGACCGCTGCGGCGTGAGCCGGGTTACCGTTACCTTGTAACAACCTTGCCAGAATGTCACGATTTTCTTCCGGTGAACCGCCCAGCAAGGAGTCCAGCGAATGGCTTGCCAATCCAAAGGATTTTGGTGTCAGTTGATAGCTTTCGATCTCACCATTATTCAGTTCAGCCACGTGAGTCGTGGTGTGAATGGCGACTTCGTCCATCCCGCCGCCGTGCACCACGGCAGCACGGCGATAACCCAGTACGCGCAGGGTTTCGGCGATGGGCAACACCAGTTCCGGGCTGTATACCCCAATCAGCGCCAGCGGTGGGCGGGCCGGGTTGATCAGCGGGCCGAGCACGTTGAACACCGTGCGGGTTTTTAGCTGTTGACGTACCGGCATCGCATGGCGGAAGCCAGTGTGATACTGCGGCGCAAACAGGAAGCACACGCCAAGCTCGTCTAACGCCTTGCGGGATTCTTCGGCTGGCAGATCCAGGCGGATGCCAAACGCGGCCAGCAGATCGGAAGATCCAGAACGGCTGGACACGCTGCGGTTGCCGTGTTTGGCGATTTTGGCACCGCAGGCCGCAGCGACAAAGGCGCTGGCCGTTGAAATGTTAATGCTGTTGGTGCCGTCGCCGCCAGTGCCGACGATGTCTGCAAAATCATAATCCGGCCGTGGGAATGGCAGCGCGTCATCCAGTAACGCTTTGGCTGCGCCGGCGATCTCTTCGGGGCGCTCGCCGCGGATCTTCATGCTGATCAGCGCAGCGGCCAATTGGCTGTGCTCCAGTTCACCGCGCATGATGGCGCTGAACAGCTGTTGGCTTTCCTGCTGGTCCATCGACTCTGATCGATACAGCTTTTCAAGAATAGGTTGCATAGTCATTTTCTCTTAATTATTTCGCCAGAGCCCAGGCGAGAGTCTGCTCAAGCAGACGCGCACCCTGGGTAGTCAGAATCGATTCGGGATGGAACTGGAAACCACATACGCGATGGCGATCGTGACGCACCGCCATCACCATGTCACCGAAGCGGGCGTTTACCACCAGCTCCGTTGGGATATTACTGCCGACCAGCGAGTGGTAGCGGGCGACCGGTAGTGGATTGGGCATGCCGGCAAACATGCCTTCACCATCATGCGTAATGGCGGAAGCTTTGCCGTGCAGGATTTCGCCAGCCTGGCCAACGTGGCCGCCGTAGGCTTCAACAATTGCCTGATGACCAAGACAGATACCGATAATTGGCATCTGGCCGCGCAACCGTTGCAACAGTTCCGGCATACAGCCAGCGTCTGCCGGGGTGCCAGGGCCGGGCGACAGCATCAGCACCGGTTGTTCCATCTGCTGAAGCCGTTCAACGATGAGATCGGCGGCAATCTGGTTGCGGTAAATCACTACCTGATGACCACTGGCGCGCAGTTGATCAACCAGGTTGTAGGTAAAGGAATCGACGTTGTCGAGCAGCAAGATATCGGCCATTAGAACACCTCCTTGGCCTGATGCGCGCTGGCGATGGCACGCAGCACGGCGCGTGCTTTATTACGGGTTTCATCGGCTTCTGCCTGGGGAACGGAGTCCAGCACCACACCGGCACCGGCCTGCACGGTGGCAATACCGTCCTCAACATAGGCTGAGCGGATGACAATACAGGTATCGAGATCGCCATGAGCGGTGAAATACCCCACCGCGCCGCCGTAGCTGCCACGGCGTGAGCCTTCGGAAGCCGCGATTAACTGCATGGCGCGTACTTTCGGTGCGCCGCTCAGGGTACCCATATTCATACATGCCTGGTAGGCGTGCAGCACGTCGAGATCGGCGCGCAGGGTTCCGACCACGCGGGAAACCAGGTGCATTACGAAGGAATAACGGTCGACTTTGGTCAAATCTGCCACATAGCGGCTGCCCGCTTCGCAGATGCGCGCCAAATCGTTGCGCGCCAGATCGACCAGCATCAGGTGTTCGGCCAGCTCTTTATGATCGGTACGCATTTCCAGTTCGATGCGGCTGTCGAGATCCAGATCCAAAGAACCATCGGCACGGCGGCCGCGCGGACGGGTACCGGCGATCGGGTAAATTTCGATCTGGCGGTTGCTGGCATCATATTTCAGCGCGCTTTCTGGGGAAGCGCCGAACAGGGTGAACTCGTCATCCTGCATGAAAAACATATAAGGGCTTGGGTTGCTGTCTTTCAACGTCTGGTAAGCGGCCAGCGGGGCCGGGCAGGGCAGCGAGAAACGGCGTGAAGGCACTACCTGGAAGATTTCGCCATGGCGGATCGCCTGTTGCAGTTCGCTGACTACCGCGCCGTATTCCTCATCGCTCTGGTTACAGCTTAATTGCATGTCTTCCAGTTTTTGCTGAGGAATCGCTTGGGGAACCTGCTTTAATTGCGCCTGAATCTGTTCAAGGCGCTGTTGCAAACGCTGTGTCTCGCTGCTTTCGCCAGTGAATACGCTGGCCTGCAAGCGGGCAATGCCGCCTTGATGATCGAGAACTAACAGGGTTTCTGCCAGATAGAAGCAGAAATCGGGGCAACGCTGGTCGTGGCGCAGCTCCGGCAAATCTTCGAACCCGGCGACCAGATCGTAGGCAAACAGGCCGCCAAGCAGCATGGCTTCGCGCTCATCGGCCGGGGCATCAACCAGTGCCAGCAAGGTACGCAGCGCGTCGAAAACCGACAACGAACGCAGGCGCGCATCTTCATCCTGTACGGCGTCGATGGCAGGGAAGGTCAATTCACGGCCATTAGGGCGCACCAGGTTCAGTACCTCAGCCGGGAGCGCGTTGTCCAGCAACGGCAACAGCGCAGCGCCATTGACCGTCAGCGCCTGAAGGGTGACTTTACGGCCCAGCGCGGTGATGCGCAAAGCGCTGTCGATCACCAGCAGGCTTTTCAGGTTTTGCTTGCTGGTGATATCTGCCGATTCCAACAGCAGGGTGGCCGGGCGTGCGCCACACAGCTGGTGGAAAATCGCTGTTGGATCGCCGCGGTAACCGGCCTGCGCCGTCAGCAGTTTAAGTTGTGGTTTGATGTTCATCATCGGTGGTTCCAGTTAAATTTTGTCCGTAAAAAAGCCCGCGTTACCAGCGGGCTTAGGGAATCTGCAGTGTCAGATGACAGGTATGCGTGATTACTCCGCCCGTGAAAGGGAGGTACGCCACCAACGAAGAAGAGAAGTTTGCTTAATCATCTTATGCTCTCTTGATTATCATCCAGCACGGTCATTACCGTGAACTTGTGTACTAGTAAACTAGTTCGAGAGTGTAAAGTCAACCCTCTTTTCACACAACAGCTTAGCTTCAGGTGTGAAATATTTTCATTAACATTTATCACCGACGGGCAGTTGAGTGTGGAAAGTGCAGGGATAATAGATTTCCGTCCAACCTCGCATAACGGTTATGATAGAAAGCCAAGCCATTGCAGGATATTTCTTTTGACAGACAGCAGCCCACAGTCTTCCGCTTTTACCTTGTACGATCTCCATAGCCATACCACTGCCTCCGACGGCTATCTGACGCCGACGCAACTGGTACAGCGCGCCGCCGAGATGCGCGTTGGCGTGTTGGCGATTACCGATCATGACACCATCGACGGTTTGGCAGAGGCCGCAGCGGCGATCGCGCAACAGGCGTTACCGCTGCAACTGGTCAACGGTGTGGAGATTTCCACCCTGTGGGAAAACCATGAGATTCATATCGTTGGTTTAGGTATGGACATTACCCATCCGGCACTGACTCAATTGTTGTTTGAACAGACGCAGCGCCGCAATCTGCGTGCGCAGGAGATTGGCGTGCGGCTGGCAAAAGCGCGCATTCCCGATGCTTACAACGGAGCACAGCAACTGGCGGGGAAAGGCGCGGTTACGCGCGGTCACTTCGCCCGCTATCTGGTGCAAACCGGCGTTGCCGATAATATGGCGCAGGTATTCAAGAAATATCTCGCTAAAGGGAAAACCGGCTATGTTCCGCCACAGTGGTGTACAATAGAACAAGCTATTGATGTGATTCATCAATCTGGTGGGCAAGCCGTGATGGCGCACCCTGGCCGCTACGAACTGACGGCCAAGTGGCTCAAGCGTTTGCTGGCACACTTTGCCGAAAACGGCGGGGATGCGATGGAAGTGGCGCAGTGTCAGCAGGCGCCGCATGAGCGCACGTTGCTGGCTAAATATGCTCAGGATTACCAATTATTGGCGTCACAGGGCTCTGATTTTCATCAGCCCTGTTCGTGGATCGAACTGGGACGGAAGCTGTGGCTGCCCGGCGGCGTTGAGCCGGTGTGGCGTGACTGGCCGCAGCAGGCGAAAACCGCCGCCCAATAAGCTTTCGCGTTGCCAGCATGTATCATTTTCAGGAGTAACAGATGAGCCAGTTATTTTATATTCACCCAGATAATCCGCAGCAGCGCCTGATTAACCAGGCGGTTGAAGTGCTACGCAAGGGCGGGGTGATTGTTTATCCAACGGATTCTGGCTACGCGCTGGGCTGCAAATTGGAAGAAAAGACGGCGATGGAGCGTATTTGCCGTATCCGCCAGTTGGATGGCAACCACAATTTCACCCTGATGTGCCGCGATCTGTCTGAACTGTCGACCTATGCCTATGTGGATAACGCGGCGTTTCGCCTGATTAAGAACAATACGCCGGGTAATTACACCTTTATTCTGAAAGCGACTAAAGAAGTGCCGCGTCGCCTGATGAACGACAAGCGTAAAACCATCGGTCTGCGTGTGCCTTCCAACCCTATCGCGTTGGCATTGCTGGAAATGCTGAACGAGCCGATGATGTCGACCACGTTGATGCTGCCGGGCAATGACTTTGCCGAGTCCGATCCGGAAGAGATCAGTGAGCACTTGGGCAAGCAGGTGGATCTGGTGATCCACGGTGGTTTCCTTGGTCAGCAACCGACTACGGTGATCGATCTGACTGAATCTGCACCGGAAGTGGTGCGCGAAGGAGCGGGCGATCCTGCCCCCTTTCGATAAACACCCCGACGAAGACGATTCCAACCTCGGATAAAGGCTGTATAATGAACGGTTGGTTTTAACCAAAAAGATTACTTTTGCGGCCGCATTCCTGCTGGGATGCGGCCGCAAAATCCCCCCGACGCCTGTGAAGGCGACACTAGAGGTTGCTCAATGAGCGAAAAGTTACAGAAAGTTTTAGCGCGTGCCGGTCATGGTTCGCGTCGTGAAATCGAAACCATGATTGAAGCTGGCCGTGTCAGCGTCGACGGTAAAATTGCCAAGCTGGGCGATCGTGTCGAAGTGACTCCTGCGATGAAAATTCGTATGGATGGTCATGTGGTCTCTATCAAAGAATCCGAAGAAGCGGTGTGCCGCGTGTTGGCGTATTACAAGCCAGAAGGTGAGCTTTGTACGCGTAGCGATCCTGAAGGCCGTCCAACGGTGTTCGATCGTCTGCCAAAGCTGCGTGGTTCACGCTGGGTGGCGGTAGGGCGTTTGGACGTCAATACCTCCGGCCTGCTGCTGTTCACCACCGACGGTGAACTGGCCAACCGCCTGATGCACCCAAGCCGCGAAGTTGAGCGCGAATATGCGGTGCGCGTGTTCGGCCAGATCGACGACGAAAAGCTCAAGCAACTGAGCAAAGGTGTACAGCTGGAAGATGGCCCCGCAGCCTTCCGCACCATCAGTTTCCAGGGTGGCGAAGGCATCAACCAGTGGTATAACGTTACCCTGACCGAAGGGCGTAACCGTGAAGTTCGCCGTCTGTGGGAAGCGGTTGGCGTTCAGGTCAGCCGTTTGATTCGTGTGCGCTACGGTGATATCGATCTGCCTAAAGGAATACCGCGTGGCGGCTGGACCGAGCTGGATTTGAAGGCGATCAACTATCTGCGTGAGCTGGTGGAACTGACGCCAGAAACCGTCAGCAAGCTGCCGGTTGAGCGTGAACGCCGCCGGGTGAAAGCCAATCAGATCCGCCGTGCGGTGAAGCGCCACAGCCAGGTTGCAACCGGCAGTCGCCGTGGTGCGCCAGGCAGCAAGCCGGGTAAACCGGCAAAGCCTTCCAAACGTAGTTAAGATCTGCTCGCGTAGCCCTGCTGAATGGCAGGGCTATGCGCCTTTTGTTACCAATCGATCCCTTGTTGTGCTTTGATCCCGGCGTCAAACGCGTGCTTCACCGGCCGCATTTCTGTGACGGTATCCGCCAGTTCCAACAAATCACGGTGGCAACCGCGCCCGGTGATGATCACCGTCTGATGTGCAGGGCGCTGATGTAATGCCTCCAGCAACTCCTCCAGCTCCAGATAGCCGTAACTCACCATATAGGTCAACTCATCCAGCAGCACCAGATCCAGGTTGCTGTCAGCCAGCATACGCTTGCCATGCTGCCAAACGGCCTGACAGGCGGCGGTATCGCTCTCTTTGTCCTGAGTTTCCCAGGTAAAACCGGTCGCCATCACCTGAAATTCCACACCGTGTTGTTGTAGCAGGTTTTTCTCACCGTTTGGCCATTGGCCTTTGATAAACTGGATCACGCCAGCTTTCATGCCGTGACCCACCGCGCGGGTGACCGTGCCAAACGCTGCCGTGGTTTTGCCTTTGCCGTTGCCGGTAAATATCATGAGTAAACCACGCACATCCTGGGCGGCGGCAATGCGTGCATCCACCTGTTGTTTCAAGCGTTGCTGACGCTGCTGGTGACGTTCTTCAGCCATTTAAATAGGCTCCTTATTCGGCTGCGCCGGGTTTGCGGTTAGGTTGGGCATCGAAGCTGATGCCGGTTTTACGGCGGCTGTCATCCCCCATCAGATACAGGTATAACGGCATGATCTCGGCCGGGGTTTTCAGCTTACTTTTGTCTTCATCAGGAAAGGCAGATGCGCGCATTTGCGTGCGTGTTCCGCCTGGATTGATGCAATTTACCCGCAAGTTACGCGTTTTATACTCATCTGCCAGCACCTGCATCATCCCCTCGGTGGCGAATTTGGAAACCGCATAAGCGCCCCAATTGGCACGGCCCAACCGGCCCACGCTGGAACTGGTAAAAATCAGAGAACCTGAGCTGGATTTCAGCAGCAACGGCAGCAGCGCCTGAGTGAGCATAAAGGTAGCATTGACGTTGACTTGCATCACCTCGTTCCACATCGTCATCGAAAGCTCGGCCATGGGGGCGATATCGCCCAGCAGCCCGGCATTGTGCAGCACACCGTCGAGGCGCGGCACTTTAGCTGTTAACTCGTTGGCTACCTGCTGGCATTGTTCGGGAGTGAGATGCAATAAATCAAGTGTAATAATCTGGGCTGGTGCACCGCCGCCAGCGGCAATTTCCGCCTGTACCGCCCGCAGTTTACTCTCAGTACGCCCCAGCAATATCAGTTGCGCGCCAAAACGTGCGTAGGTCAAGGCCGCTTCACGGCCAATGCCGTCGCCCGCGCCAGTTACCAGGATAATGCGTTGTTCGAGTAGGTCATGTTTCGGTTGATAATGCACAGTAGCTCCTCGCGCAGGGAGTGCCGATGGTTGTGTAGGGGATCATCAGTTTGATGAATAATGCGTGTTATATGCCTGAAATGGATCGCATTTTCAATGATTAGCCCGCAGAATCGGCATTCTTTTGTAACAAAAGAGGCTTGCTTGTCTCTATGAAAAAACCATAGTGAAGGTGCAATCACAAGGAATTTTCATTTGGCCGCGACAGCCGTAGCAGCAATTGGTTAAAATGAACCAAGTCATACTAACAAACTGTAAATAAAGGCGGAATCTGTGGAGTTTATATCTATTTACGGCCTTTTCCTGGCTAAAGTTGCCACGGTGGTGATTGCCATTGCTGCGCTGGTGTTGTTGGCGGTGAGCCTGGGGCATCGCAAAAGTCAGCAGAAAGGGGAGTTACAGCTTACCGATCTGGGTGAACAGTATCGTGAAATGCAGCGTGAAATGCGCTTGGCTCGTATGGGGGCTGCGGAACAAAAAGCGTGGAGCAAGCAGTTCAAGAAACAAATCAAGGCCGATGAAAAACTGAAAAAGAGCCGAGCCAAATCCGGCGCGGTAGAAGCCAGTAAACCTTGCCTGTATGTGCTCGATTTTAAAGGCAGTATGGACGCTCATGAAGTCACTTCTCTGCGTGAAGAGATTTCTGCCGTGCTGGCCGTGGCAACGGCTCAGGATGAAGTGCTGCTGCGGTTGGAAAGCCCTGGCGGCGTGGTGCACGGTTATGGCCTGGCGGCTTCACAGTTGGAGCGTTTGCGTAAAGGTGGCATCCGCCTGACGGTCGCGGTGGATAAAGTCGCTGCTAGCGGGGGCTATATGATGGCCTGCGTGGCCGATCGCATTGTGGCGGCCCCCTTTGCCATTATCGGTTCGATCGGCGTTGTGGCCCAGATCCCCAACTTCCATCGCTTGTTACAGAAGAATGAGATCGATGTTGAGCTGCATACCGCCGGGCAATTTAAACGTACTTTGACGCTGTTTGGTGAGAATACCGAGCAAGGTCGTGAAAAGTTCCGTGAAGAGCTGAATGAAACCCATGAACTGTTTAAACAGTTTGTCCATCAGCAACGCCCTTCATTGGATATCGACAGCGTGGCGACCGGTGAACACTGGTTTGGCACTCAGTCGAAAGACAAAGGGCTGATTGACGCGGTGGGGACCAGCGACGATCTGCTGATTGCCGAGATGGAAAATCATGAGGTGATCGGTGTGCGTTATACCCGCCGCAAACGTCTGCTCGATCGCTTTACCGGCAGCGCGGCAGAAAGTGTCGATCGCCTGCTGCTGCGTTGGTGGCAGCGCGGTGAAAAACCGTTGCTCTGAATATCGGTAGAGATAACGTCACGGGGGCTTTGGCCCCCGTTTTTTATGGTGTGCCGGGCATGCTCAGCAGCTCGGGGGTGAAAGTCCCCTGTCCAGCCTGATGGTGGCGAAGGACTAGTGAAGCGCAAGGGCGTCGTCGTGAGGCGGGGTCTGAAGGAAGCGCGAATCAAAACCATGACCTGACGAACAGAAACCCGATATAAGGCCTACCCGGCTGGCAGAGCAAGCCAATGATTGCAAAGGCCATAACCATCAAGAGCCGGGGTGGTAGATTGGGCAGGTGTGTGGTGAAAGCGGCTGAGCTTACCCCGGGAGGCCTGTCCGGCGTTCTGCATTCAGAACTGAGCGCACCGTAAGGTGCGCTGATCGGCGGACAGGAGTCAGCAGAGGGCATAGTAAGACAGTACTGTCGGAAGGCCCGAACGGTAATGAGTGACGAGTATCAGCGGAGGTTCTGAACGGTCATGCAGCAGAAAACGCATCGCGGCCCTGAAGCAGAAAGACGGGGTGAAGCCCCGAACGTCGGTTCTCAGGGGGCTGAAACCGTA
Source organism: Serratia sp. HNCC26DJ206 (assembly GCF_057180605.1). NCBI lineage: Bacteria > Pseudomonadati > Pseudomonadota > Gammaproteobacteria > Enterobacterales > Yersiniaceae > Serratia > Serratia sp. HNCC26DJ206. The sequence goes on along the minus strand of NZ_JBXUGP010000026.1, from coordinate 19,784 downwards.
CAGGCACCGACGACCAGAGAAAGTCCGTCGTCAACAGCATGGCTGATGGAAGCCATCTGTGAACCAGTCAATCTCAAGCAAGCCCTGAAAAGAGTGAAGGCCAATAAAGGTGCGGCGGGAAGTGATGGCATGCGCGTAAGCGACCTGCCGGACTACCTGAAACACCACTGGCCGGAACTAAAAGCGCAACTGCTGTCCGGCAGTTACTGCCCATTCCCGGTGAGAAGAGTGAGCATCCCGAAACCCGGCGGCGGCGAACGCCTGTTGGGTATCCCGACGGTAGTCGATCGCTTTATCCAGCAGGCGATGATGCAGGTGTTGCAGGGGCAATGGGATGCGTCGTTCAGCGATAACAGCTATGGGTTCCGGCCAGGACGCTCGGCCCATCAGGCAGTGAAACAGGCTCAGGACTATATCGGTTCAGGGTATCACTGGGTAGTAGACCTCGATCTGGAGAAGTTCTTTGATCGGGTGAATCACGACGTGCTGATGAGCCGGATAGCGAAACGGGTGTCGGATAAACGGGTGCTGTCACTTATCCGCAGGTTCCTGAAGGCAGGTGTGATGGAAGCAGGTCTGGTAAGGCCGGTGACAGAAGGGACGCCGCAGGGCGGCCCACTGTCGCCGCTGTTATCGAACCTGCTGCTGGACGACTTCGATAAGGAGCTGGAGAAACGTGGTCTGAAGTTCGCGCGTTATGCAGATGACTGCAATATCTACGTGAAAAGTGAACGGGCAGGCCGCCGTGTGATGGTGGGGTTGACACACTGGCTGAGCCGAAAACTGAAACTGAAGGTGAACGCGAAGAAGAGCGCGGTAGCGCAGCCGGAAACGCGTAAGTACCTGGGTTACAGCTTCAGAAGGGGCAGAAAGGTCAGGTGCGTGGTGTCGCCGGACTCGGTGAAACGGTTCAAAATGCGGGTAAGGGAACTGACGGGGCGTAACACAGGGAGAAGTCTTGAGCAGCTAATCCAGCCATTAAAGGGGTATCTGATGGGGTGGAAAAGTTACTACGGGATGAACGAGTGGCCATCGATAATGCGAGAGCTGAACGGATGGATAAGACGCAGGCTGCGAAGTGTGCTCTGGAAACAGTGGAAAACGGGCAGCAAGCGTTATAAAGAGCTGCGCAGCCGGGGGGTAAGGAAAGACCTGGCGGCGCAGACGGTGGGGAGTTGCCATAAACAGTGGCGGATAAGTAATAGCCCAGCACTGAACATAGCCCTGCCGAACATCGTGTTTATGAGACTGGGCCTGCCAGAGTTATAGGTAGGCGACGATCAACATAACCGAACCGCCGTATACGGACCCGTATGTACGGTGGTGTGGGAGGAGGCTGGTCGCGAGATCAGCCCCTATCCCGATCCTGACCGACCAGATGATATTTCTCGGAAAGCACGTGGGCTAAATGTTTAAACATATTAAATACCGCAGTGGTTTTTGCGGTGGGTAAGCCGTCTGAGTCTAAAAAGAATTCGCCACGGAAAACCAGAACGTTACTTTTTTGTTCAACGTCGGTGGCTACCATTCCGTGCAGATAATCTTCGTGTTGGCGGATGATGTTATTGGCTTCTGCCAACAGGGCTTCCCGTTCAATAGGCTGAGTTGTCGCTCGCATTTATTACGCTCCAAACAAAAATTCTGCCGGTATTCTAACGCCGGTTCGCGTTTATCCGCAAACCGATTAAGGTTTAATTGCCGTCTGGATGGAGCCAGTGGCAGGTGGTCATTGGCGAAATATCGCTTTCCGTGCTAATTAAGTTGCGTGCCGCTTTTTATCAGGTAGAGTGTGGGATTTTGTAGCTTCTGGTGGAAGGATTTGTTTACGCTTTGCGGGGGCCACGTGTGGCCTGGCTTCTGGGCGCGGGTGTAAAACAGACAAAATTGGCAACTTGCTTGCGGTCAAGTTAAGCAATCGTGCAGCCATTAGAAAAAACAGGTTGACCTCTTGCCAAAGTGCCGCAATATAAAAAAGAGATACGAATTGCCGCGGTACGGCGAGATAAATGGCTTCTTTTTAGAAGAATAAAATTAGGTAAAGGTAAATATGGGCAAAGCTCTCGTAATAGTTGAGTCCCCGGCAAAAGCCAAAACTATTAATAAATACTTAGGAAGTGATTACGTGGTGAAGTCCAGCGTCGGTCACATCCGTGATTTGCCGACCAGTGGATCAGCCAGCAAAAAGAGCGCTGAATCAACCGAAGACAAAGCCAAAAAGAAAGTTAAGAAAGATGAGAAGACGGCGCTGGTCAATCGTATGGGCGTCGATCCTTATCATGGCTGGAAGGCGCATTACGAAATTCTGCCGGGTAAAGAAAAAGTTGTCGCCGAGTTAAAATCGTTAGCAGAAAATGCCGACCATATTTATCTCGCAACCGACCTTGACCGCGAAGGGGAAGCCATTGCCTGGCACCTGCGGGAAGTGATCGGTGGGGACGATAAACGCTTTAGCCGCGTGGTGTTTAACGAAATCACCAAAAACGCTATCCAACAGGCCTTCAAGGCCCCAGGTGAACTGAATATTGACCGTGTTAACGCACAGCAGGCGCGTCGCTTTATGGACCGCGTGGTGGGTTACATGGTATCGCCATTGCTGTGGAAAAAAATTGCACGTGGGTTGTCTGCGGGGCGAGTGCAATCGGTGGCGGTGCGTCTGGTGGTGGAGCGCGAGCGCGATATCAAGGCGTTCGTGCCGGAAGAATACTGGGAATTGCATGCCGATCTGCTGGCGAAGAATAATGTCGCACTGCAGATGGAAGTGACCCATGCCCACGATAAACCGTTCAAACCGGTTAACCGTGAGCAAACCCATGCAGCGCTTAAGCTGCTGGAAAAAGCCCGCTACCAGGTGCAGGATCGTGAAGACAAACCGACCAGCAGCAAGCCGGGCGCACCCTTCATTACCTCCACGCTGCAACAGGCTGCCAGCACCCGCCTGAGCTTTGGCGTGAAGAAAACCATGATGATGGCGCAACGTCTGTATGAAGCGGGTCACATTACCTACATGCGTACCGACTCCACCAACCTGAGCCAGGATGCGCTCAGCATGGTGCGTGGTTATATCGGCGACAATTTCGGTGATAAATATTTGCCGCCGGCCGCTAACCAGTACAGCAGCAAAGAAAACTCGCAGGAAGCGCACGAAGCGATTCGTCCTTCTGATGTCAGCGTGTTGGCTGAACAGCTAAAAGATATGGAAGCGGATGCGCAGAAACTGTATCAACTGATTTGGCGCCAGTTTGTCGCCTGCCAGATGACGCCAGCGCAGTACGACTCCACTACCTTGACGGTGAAAGCCGGTGACTTCCAACTGCGCGCCAAGGGCCGCACGCTGCGTTTTGATGGCTGGACCAAAGTCATGCCAGCGCTGCGCAAAGGCGATGAAGATCGTACCTTGCCGTTTGTTGAAGTTGGTACGGATTTGGATCTGCAAAAACTGATCCCAAGCCAGCACTTTACCAAGCCACCTGCGCGTTACAGCGAAGCGTCGTTGGTGAAAGAACTGGAAAAACGCGGCATTGGTCGCCCGTCAACCTATGCATCGATCATCTCGACCATTCAGGATCGTGGCTATGTGCGGGTTGAAAGCCGCCGTTTCTACGCGGAAAAAATGGGTGAAATCGTCACCGATCGCTTGGAAGAGAACTTCCGCGAACTGATGAACTATGACTTCACCGCGCGCATGGAGAGCGGCCTGGATCAGGTAGCCAACAACCAGGCTGAATGGAAAGCGGTGCTTGATGAGTTCTTTGCTGAATTCAGCGAGCAACTGGAAACGGCGGAAAAAGATCCGGAAGAGGGCGGTATGCGCCCGAACCAGATGGTGATGACCAGCATTGATTGCCCGACCTGTGCCCGCAAGATGGGTATCCGCACCGCCAGCACCGGCGTATTCCTCGGTTGTTCCGGTTATGCGCTGACGCCGAAAGAGCGTTGCAAAACCACCATCAACTTGGTGCCGGAAACAGAAGTGCTAAACATCCTGGAAGGGGATGATGCGGAAACCAACGCCCTGCGTGCCCGTCGCCGCTGCCAGAAATGCGGCACCGCGATGGACAGCTATCTGATCGATAACCAGCGTAAACTGCATGTCTGCGGTAATAACCCAGCCTGTGACGGTTATGAGATCGAAGAAGGCGAATTCCGCCTGAAAGGCTACGATGGCCCGATCGTTGAGTGCGAAAAATGCGGTTCTGAAATGCACCTGAAAATGGGGCGTTTCGGTAAGTACATGGGCTGCACCAACGACACCTGTAAGAACACCCGTAAAATCCTGCGTAATGGTGATGTTGCACCACCGAAGGAAGATCCGGTTCCGCTGCCAGAGTTGCCGTGTGAGAAATCAGACGCCTACTTTGTACTGCGTGACGGTGCAGCGGGCGTGTTCCTGGCGGCCAATACTTTCCCAAAATCGCGCGAAACCCGTGCGCCACTGGTGGAAGAACTGCAACGCTTCAAGGATCGTTTGCCGGAAAAACTGCGCTATCTGGCCGATGCGCCAGTCGCTGATTCCGAAGGTAACAAAGCCATGGTGCGTTTTAGCCGTAAAACCAAGCAGCAATATGTCTCTTCAGAGAAAGACGGTAAAGCCACGGGCTGGACCGCTTTCTATGTGGATGGCAAATGGGTTGAAGGTAAGAAATAAACCGGCCATTTAGGCAGAATCAGAAACCAGCCCAATGCGGCTGGTTTTTTTTGGCTAAAGAAGCGGAGAGGCCCGGTTTATTGCTGCTTTTGCAGTGCTTGAAGAGCAGACGCTGATGCGAAATAATCGTTATTTCAAAGCGGCCTGGATCTATACTTGATGCAGCAACATGATATAGTAGTTATATAAAAATTTTTCTTATGACCAAAGCTTATTAATAACGGCGTTTTCTTCAGCATCTGGGCGAAATCACTGTGTTTAGGGCTTGTGACTATTCAGCATATTGGATCGATACCGAGATACCTGGCTGCGGCAAGCCGCAGTGTTTAACCTAGGATGGTATAAGATATGAAATTGCAGCAACTGCGTTACATCGTAGAAGTGGTGAATCATAACCTGAACGTCTCTTCTACGGCAGAAGGCCTTTATACCTCTCAACCGGGTATCAGTAAGCAGGTGAGAATGCTGGAAGATGAGCTCGGCATCCAGATTTTTGCCCGTAGCGGTAAGCACCTTACTCAGGTGACGCCCGCTGGCTTGGAAATCATTAGTATTGCTCGCGAAGTATTATCCAAAGTCGATGCGATTAAAGCCGTTGCTGGCGAGCATACCTATCCTGATAAAGGTTCGCTATACGTTGCCACCACGCATACCCAAGCACGCTATGCGCTACCCAACGTGATTAAAGGCTTTATTGAGCGTTATCCGCGTGTGTCGTTGCACATGCACCAAGGTTCGCCGACGCAGATCGCCGAAGCGGTGTCCAAAGGTTCCGCCGATTTTGCCATCGCCACCGAAGCGCTGCACCTGTACGACGACTTAATCATGCTGCCGTGCTACCACTGGAACCGCGCGGTAGTTGTGAAGCCCGATCATCCTTTGGCTGGAAAGAGCCACATCACCATTGAAGAGTTAGCGGCTTACCCGATCGTTACCTATACCTTTGGTTTTACCGGCCGTTCTGAGCTGGATACCGCTTTTAACCGTGCCGGGCTGACGCCGCGCATCGTGTTTACCGCTACCGATGCTGATGTGATAAAAACCTACGTGCGTTTGGGGCTAGGGGTAGGGGTGATTGCCAGCATGGCGGTGGATCCGGTACAGGATCCCGATCTGGTCACCCTGAATGCGAGCGATATCTTTACCTACAGCACCACCAAGATCGGTTTCCGCCGCAGTACTTTCCTGCGCAGCTATATGTATGATTTTATTCAGCGCTTTGCGCCACACCTGACTCGTGACGTGGTGGATACCGCCGTGGCGCTGCGTTCGAATGAAGACATTGAAGCCATGTTCCAGGATATCAAGCTGCCAGTAAAATAATCTCTACTGCGGGCCGGTATTTTACCGGCCCGTTTTTCATCCCATCCCCTTTGCCCCGCAATACCCCGCACGTTGGATTTAATTCTGTTGTTATAAAAATGTTAAAACCGAGTCTGTGTTATCTTTAAACAGACCTCAGTAATTACCCTGTTTTGACATAATAAAAATGGAGGAGCTATGTCACCCAATCTGCGTGAAACAAGTATGGATAAGCTGGTGGTGCTGAATAGTGAGTATCACTACTACAGCCTGCCACTGGCGGCCAGACAGTTAGGGGATATTGACCGGCTGCCGAAATCAATGAAGGTGCTGTTGGAAAATCTGCTGCGCCATGTGGATGGCGACACGGTGCAGGAGGGCGATTTGCAGGCGCTCGTCAGTTGGCTGCAAACCGGCCATGCCGATCGTGAGATTGCCTACCGCCCGGCGCGTGTGCTGATGCAGGACTTTACCGGCGTTCCGGCGGTGGTGGATCTGGCAGCGATGCGCGAGGCGGTGCAGCGCCTGGGGGGTAACGTCGATCAGGTAAATCCGCTATCACCGGTGGATCTGATAATCGACCACTCGGTTACCGTCGATGAGTTTGGCGATGACGGTGCCTTTACCGAGAACGTGCGCATTGAAATGGAGCGCAACCACGAACGTTACACTTTCCTGCGCTGGGGGCAGAAAGCCTTCAACCGCTTTCGCGTAGTGCCGCCGGGCACCGGCATTTGTCACCAGGTTAACCTGGAATATCTGGGGCAAACCGTCTGGCATACCGAAGAGAACGGCCAGCGTATTGCATACCCGGATACCTTGGTCGGCACCGATTCTCACACCACCATGATTAACGGCCTGGGCATTCTTGGCTGGGGCGTAGGGGGGATCGAAGCGGAAGCCGCGATGCTGGGCCAGCCGGTGTCGATGCTGATCCCTGACGTTGTCGGTTTTAAACTGACCGGCAAATTGAGCGAAGGGATCACTGCCACTGACTTGGTGTTGACCGTCACCCAAATGCTGCGCAAGCACGGGGTGGTGGGTAAATTTGTTGAGTTTTACGGTGACGGGTTGGCCGATTTACCGCTGGCGGATCGTGCCACTATCGCCAATATGTCACCAGAATTCGGCGCGACCTGCGGTTTCTTCCCTGTGGACGACGTCACCCTGGGTTATTTGAAGTTAAGTGGCCGCAGCGCCGAGCAAATCGCTCTGGTAGAAGCCTATGCCAAAGCGCAAGGGATGTGGCGTAATCCTGGCGACGAACCGGTCTTCACCAGCACTCTGGCCTTGGATATGTCGACGGTTGAAGCCAGCCTGGCAGGGCCTAAGCGCCCGCAGGATCGCGTCGCCTTGCCACAGGTGCCGCAAGCGTTTAATGCAGCCACTGAACTGGAGTTAGGCAGCCAGAAAGATAAGCTGCAAACCAAGAGCTTCACGCTGAACGGCCAGCAGCACGAGCTGCATACCGGTGCGGTGGTGATCGCGGCAATCACTTCCTGTACCAACACCTCCAACCCAAGCGTGATGATGGCCGCTGGTTTACTGGCGAAAAAAGCGGTAGAGAAGGGCTTAAAAACCAAGCCTTGGGTGAAAACCTCGCTGGCTCCTGGCTCCAAGGTGGTCACTGAATATTTCAACAGCGCCAAACTGACACCGTATCTGGAGGCATTGGGTTTCAATCTGGTGGGCTACGGTTGCACCACCTGCATTGGCAACTCCGGGCCGTTGCCTGAGCCGATTGAGCAGGCCATTAAAGCTGGCGATCTCACCGTGGGTGCCGTGCTGTCCGGCAACCGCAACTTCGAAGGGCGAATCCATCCGCTGGTGAAAACCAACTGGCTGGCCTCACCGCCGCTGGTGGTGGCTTATGCGCTGGCGGGTAACATGAAGGTCGATCTGACCAAGGATCCGCTGGGGGAAGGGCATGACGGCAAGCCGGTCTATCTGAAAGATATCTGGCCAACCGGTAAAGAAATTGCTCAGGCGGTGGAGGAGGTGCGCACTGAGATGTTCCACAAGGAATATAGCGAAGTGTTTAATGGTGATGCGAACTGGCAGTCGATCCAGGTTACCGGTTCGGCGACCTATCAGTGGCAAGCGGATTCTACCTATATTCGCCATCCGCCATTCTTCAGCACCATGAAAGCGCAACCGGACCCGGTGCAGGACATCAAAAACGCCCGTATTCTGGCGATCCTGGCAGATTCAGTCACCACTGACCATATCTCGCCTGCGGGTAATATCAAAAGCGACAGCCCGGCAGGGCGTTACCTGAGCGAGCGCGGCGTTGAGGTGAATGACTTCAACTCTTACGGTTCACGCCGTGGCAACCACGAAGTGATGATGCGCGGGACTTTCGCCAATATTCGTATCCGCAACGAAATGGTACCGGGCGTAGAAGGGGGCTATACCCGCCATCTTCCGTCGCAAAATCAGATGTCGATCTATGACGCCGCCATGCAGTATCAGCAAGAGCAGGTGCCGCTGGCGGTGATTGCTGGTAAAGAATACGGCTCCGGCTCCAGCCGCGACTGGGCGGCCAAAGGCCCGCGTTTGCTGGGCGTGCGTGTGGTGATCGCTGAATCCTTCGAGCGCATTCACCGTTCTAACCTGATTGGTATGGGCATTCTGCCGCTGGAGTTCCCGCAGGGGATGACGCGTAAAATGCTGGGGTTGACGGGAGAAGAGCAGATCAGCATCAGTGGTTTGCAGGCCCTGACGCCGGGCCAGACGGTGCCGGTGCATATCACCTATGCCGATGGTCGGCATGAGGTGGTGAATACCCGCTGCCGTATTGATACGGGCAATGAGTTAACCTACTACCAAAACGATGGCATTTTGCACTATGTGATCCGCAAGATGCTGTAGAAATATTCAGGGCGCCGCGATGGCGCCCTGAATGAATGTTTCATCACCAGCAGTTACTTATCCAGCAAATGCCCCATTTTGGCGGCCTTGGTGGACAGGTAGCGTTCATTTTTCGGGTTACGGCCAACGATCAACGGCACGCGTTCGGTGATGTTGATACCCGCCTCGGTCAGGATCTCAACCTTTTTCGGGTTGTTGGTCAGCAGGCGCACGGCATTCACACCCAACAGTTTGAACATGTCGGAACACAGGGTGAAGTCACGCTCATCCGCAGCGAAACCGAGCTGATGGTTGGCTTCTACCGTATCCGCCCCTTTATCTTGGAGGGCATAGGCACGGATCTTATTCAGCAGACCGATGTTACGGCCTTCTTGGCGGTGATAGAGCAGAATGCCACGCCCTTCTTCCGCGATGCGCTCCAGCGCCGCTTCCAGTTGAAAACCACAGTCACAGCGCAGGCTGAACAACGCGTCGCCGGTTAAACACTCGGAATGGACGCGTGAGAGTACCGGTATTTCGCCGGAAATATCACCGAACACCAGCGCCAGATGATCTTGCCCGGTTGCCAGTTCTTCGAATCCCACCATCAGGAAATCACCCCATGGCGTTGGCAGTTTGGCTTCTGCCACTCGTTTAAGCTGCATGTTACTCTCCACTGACTTTGCACCCCCCGTCAATGCGGGGGATTTCTTATTAAAACTTGCATGACCCAGGCTTGGCTGTAGGGCAATGATATTACCCTCATTCTGCATAAAATGCGTTGCAAATGTGTGCTGGCGCACATTTGCAACTTGTCTGGCAGGATATGGGTAAGCCGCTGCGGGATATGGCCGCCGCTGTCACTTCCTGGGCTTCTACGTGGCGTATTCCGCAGTTTAAATCTCTCGGTGTGCCAACCATGGGCGCTTACCGCGAGTGCCGTGCTGATTGCTTGCGCCGGATTAGCTTGGCCGAGACTTTTGACGAGCGAGTCGAAGCGGTTCGCGCGGCGGCTTCTGCCGGTGACTTTGCGGCGTACATTGCCGGGCAGGGTGGTGCAAATGTCCCGCGTGACGTTCAGACAGTACGTGTCGCGCGCAAGGTGGCCGATGAGCCGAACGCCTATGATGAAGAGGTGCAGAAGGTGGTCGGTATCTTCGCGCCGCATCTTGGCTCTGGTCACTTATTTGAAACCCATACAACAGAATGGCGCATTGTCCGTAAAGCCGTTGACGTTGATTTAGATCTTTTGACTTCAAAAAGCGCCTCTGGCGCGCCTCGGAGTCCTGTCAATAACTGTGGGGAGGTTCAGCGAGAACAGAGCCAGTTTTGCAGATTGCGCCGCCTGAGTACGTCACGGCGGTGATGAAGTTGATTGAGAGCGGTGGTGTTAGCTGGGATGATCCCGACGTCGCCAAGGTGCTCAAGGACGCTGTGAGGGGGCAATTACCAAAGGCCAGCAGTGCACCAAAAGCCGCGATAAATCACGAGTTGGTGCTCCTCAGCTCGCCTGACGTCGGCGGAACGTGACCGTATTCCTAAAATCCGTCTGGATCTGGAGCGGAATGGTATCACTTCCGAGTCCTGGTATTTGTGGGTTTTAGCTCGCGGGGGTAGAGTTAGTTTTGACGGCAAGCAGTATTCATATCCTGCCCTCGATGAGTGGCCGGGATTTTGTGAGGAAATGTAAAAGGTACGCCATATGAAAATTACATTTCATAGCCTATAGGGATGGAAGGGCGAGTGATATATGGTTTATCATCAGGGGCTATACTCACTGCACAACGGATTGTTAGAATGTCAAAAGTAGATGATTGGGCCTCAAGATCTGCGAATTTTTCACAGATTGGTATTTTAGGTTTGGCTGTTTTTGGTTATTTCTACACGGTTTTGCCTATTTATCAAAAAGCGCTTCTTGATGAGGAAATTGCAAAGAAAACATTAGAAATTGACACAAAAGACAAGTTATTGGTTGGCTTAAATAAATCGCTAAATGAAAAAACAATAGAGCTTGATAAATTGTCTGGAGAGGTTGGGAGAGCAAGGGAGGAAGCGGAGTCTGCAAAAAAAGATTTTAAATCTATACAGGTGAAATACACCAAGCAATATTCTGAGTTGAGAGGTCACTTGCTGTCTCAGTTTATGCTTATTGCAAGTAACAAGTGTAATAATGTTAGTTTGGCGGTCAAGGAAATGAATGACTGCTTGATTAATAAAGTTGTTAACACCAAGGAGTTAAGTGAGCTTAACTCAAATGATGTAAAGAAATTAAATCGAGTAATAAATTCCGAGTTGCCAGGGTTAATTGATAGGTTGAATACGGCGGAAATTAATAAAAATGAAAGGCTAAAAATGAAAGAGGAAAAAATAAAGGAGGCTAACAAAATCTGTGAAATAGAGAAAGCTAAAAAGGAATACAGTGATGAAACTGATAAAATACTTGTAAATTACAACTGTCAAAGTGTTCTTATTAAGTTGAGTGGTGAGGAAGCATCAATAAAAATGAAGTCCTATTTCGAAAAAGAGGGGATTATGAATGATTTCTTAAGCTCCGTTGCGACCAGGACTATTAATTAAGTTTGTCTGGAGGTTTTTTTATTTTGGGGAGGTAGCAAGGTTATTACAGTGAAAAATCAATTTTTACGTTACCAAGTTCTACGGTTTGCAATTTTTCGTGTAAGAATTGGTGGTTCGATATTGTAAGAAGGGGCTCAATTATGAAATAATCTTATGAAAAGAATATAATTGTGCTCACTGAGGAATATTTGATGCATTTCTCTTTATCAACTCATGCATTCAAAATGCATCATAATGCATGAGTAATGTATTTAGGGATTTTGTGTTTCAGGCCAGCACTAGTGCGGCCTTGACTGGGTCAGGCAATTGCATGAAAATCGACACCCGAAGCGGGCAGGCGTGGCGGGGATAGCATTGCGCGCAGGCGGTGTTACGTCATTTGAAAATCGCCGTCAGCGGCTTGTGACAACGATTTATCATCGCATCTAAATCCCCTTAACATCAGTGATGTGGGGCAATAGCGACGCTCTCAGAGCGTGGCAGAATGGTCGGCTTATGTTGCCCCCTCATCATCCTGGTAACACCATCAGGAACTGGTTGGACAGTTTAGGAATTAAACCATGATCAGTAACACACTGAAAATTGGCGGTCATATCGCTGTGATCAGCTTTGACTCGGAGATCAAAATGTTTCGGGGCGAGTTTATTGGGCTGAATGGCGGTGCAGATTTTTATGCCGACAGCGTGGCAGAACTCAAAAAAGAAGGGGTTACCTCACTTGCGCTCTTCCTAGATGAGTGCCGGGAAGACGGTATTGAGCCGTATAAAACCTACAGCGGCAAAGTGACCACCCGCCTCTCGCCAGCCAGAAGCGGACGTGGGTTCAGTCATGGTATGCTAATTAATGGAAAGTAGATTGTTTCGATTACTCAATAGATTAAAGATGTTAATTTTATTACAAACCGATTATTATAATAAAATGATTACCAAATAATATTACATTTATAGTTGTTACTAACAGGGAATAACTAAATGCTTGCTGGAAATGATTTACATGCAGAGTTGAGTTTAGGGAATGTTTTCGATCTAACTAATGCCAACGTGTCAAACTTCAAGGTGCAACCTTCAAGCATTGACTTAACAATAAAATTAATTCACATCCCTGAAAATAATAAAACAAAAAAATCCCATTCAATTGCTCCAGGTGAAACTGTTATCTTGGAAATTAATGAGGTATTTTCATTATCAAATGAAATTTCTGGCATTGTATTTCCTAAAAACACTCTATCGAAAAATGGAGTTATAATGACAAACCCCGGTCATGTTGACCCAGGATACAAAGGAATAATCACTTTATATCTTGTGAACATGTCCAAGGAAACCTTTAACCTAAGAGAGCAAGATGCAGTAGCAAGACTGTTGTTATTCAAGACATCATCCATGACGTCAGGATATCAGGGGAGTTCAGTTACACGGGTTGATGAAGATCAATTGAGCAGGATGGGTAAAGACTTCGCTGGATTAAATACGCGAATAATTTTTGCACTTGGGAAGGTATTGTCAAAATGGTCCGTAAGACTTTTTGTCCTAGTTGCCATAATGATTTCTATTGTTGGATTGGCAGTACCAGTATCATTTACAATAATATCATCATATTTGGATAATACAAAAGATTTAAAACAAAGCATCAAACAACAAGAGGAAAAAATAGAAAATTTAAACAAAGAAATCATACTTCTAAATTCACGAGAGCCAAAGCAAAGTGCTACAATCTCCACAAGAGCTGTTAAATGATGGTTATGAAATGATAAAAATTGCAGAGTTATCAATAAGATGTATTTCCCACCCGAATTTTGAGCAAGACGTTTTCACAGACTTCCTCAATGAAAACGGTCTCACTTGGGTCCAGAAAGGAGTTGCCACTGATGCCGAACACCTTGTTGAAGCTTCTGGGCGACTCTGTTACATGTCTTTTGGGGAGTTAAATCAATCTCCGAAGAATAGCGCTCAATATATAATGAATTTAATTGATCAAGGACATGAAAGTGTGCTTGAGCATTTAAACTGGACTTTTCTAATTACTGGTGTTTCTAGAGCTTTTACGCACCAACTAGTTCGTCACCGTGCGGGGTTTTCTTATAGCCAATTATCCCAGCAATACCATGACGAATCTGACGCTGAATTTGTAGTTCCAATTGAGGTAAAAAACAATCCTGAGCTTTTTGATGCGTGGAAAAAACACATTGAAACTTGCCTTGAGTTTTATAAATTGTCTCTATTAAATATAAAAATTAATCAGAAAATGGATGACTACTCTAAAAAGGAAAGTATGAGGGCGCTAAGAAGTGCATCGAGATCAATATTACCGAATGCAACAGAAACAAAAATTATTGTTACTGCTAACGCACGGGCCATTCGCCATTTTCTAAAAATGCGAGGTTCTCTGGATGGTGATTCTGAAATGAGAATGGTTTCTGAGAAAATATATAGCATAGTTAGCCATGACGCTCCAGCCTTATTTCAAGACTTTAAAGTCTTAAATGGAAAAACTTGTAATGCTAAAGTGGTGAATTTAAAAAAATAGAGTTGTTTACCATATAAAAAATCGTAAATACTAATTGATTATGCGCTTGAAGATCCAGCGTGGAAGGAACAAGCGCAAAAATACCACCAAGATATATGACACCTCCTAAATATTTCACACTGACTAGTTTCCCATTAATAAAAGTACTGCTGAGATTTATTTTTTTGCACTATAAGTCTACCTATTTAGGTGGTGAGCTTCAATAGCTTGCCGGTGACGCTCAGGCGCTTCTCTAAAAAGGCGTTACCGAACACCAGATAATCCAGCACAAAGCGGCTGAAATCCTGTTGTGAAAGCAACGGGTGCGGGAGATAGGTGCTTGCCAATACGTTACGTTTGACGTAAATCGGCGAGCTGTGATGGACGGCGGCGCGCAGGCTTTTCGCCAACCCGGCAAAGCTCACCGGCGGCTCTATCCATTTACCGTTACCGATGCACTCGGTGTAATCCAGAATGTCACGCCTGTCCAGTACCGGCGACGGTTCGCCAAAGGTGAACGCCTGCGTCGTCTGCACCGGCTGTGCGGCTGTCACTGTCGTCTTGCGGCGGTTGCGTTTACTCATGGGTTAATCTCCAGAATGGACTTGGACGGCTGGCCGTTGGCGGCGGTGAGGGGTTCGTTTAACAGCGCGTGCATGGTGGCCCATGCCACGTCGGCGTGGCTGGCTTCCTCGCTGCGGCTGGCTTCATAGGTAGCGCTGCGACCGCTGGCGGTCATGGTTTTGCGTATGGCCATAAACGACTTGGTGATGTCGGTGTGGGCGATATCGTACTCCAGGCGGCCACTGCCAATCGTGTCTTTGGCTTTCAGTACCATGGCGGTCTTGACCTCCGGGCTGTAGCGGATTTCCCGCGCTGCCGGGTAGAACGCCCGCACCAGTTGGAACACCCCCTGATCGATGCCGGTGGCATCGATACCGATGTACTCAACGCAGTATTTCTTTGTCAGGGTTTCGATAGCCTCGGCCTGCGCGGCAAAGTCCATGCCTTTCCACTGATGGCGCTCCAGAATGCGGAATTTGCCGCCCGCCACCATCGGCGGGGCCAGTACCACACACCCGGCGCTGTCGCCCGTGTGTGACGGGTCATAACCTACCCACACCGGGCGGTCACCGAAAGGTCGCGCGGCAAAGGGGGTTACGTCCGTCCACTCTTCCAGGTTGTCCACCATGCAACATTGCAGCTCCTCGAACGGGAATACCGAGGCGTTATCGTCCACGAATTCGCACATAAACAGATTGCGGAAATCGTCGGCGCTGTTTTCACGTTTCAGCGTATCCAGGTCAAACAAATCACAGCCACTGGCGAGCGCGTCCTCAATGGTGACAATCTGCCGCCACTGGCCGTCGGCGCACAGTTTCCCTGCGGCTAACGCGCTGTGGCTAATGTCGATTTCCACATGTTCTTTGGTGCTTTTGCGACCCTTGTTGAACAGTTCGCCCGACCAGAACGGATGCAGCTCTATGTTAATGGTGAGTTGGTGAGTGAATGGGATGAATGAATTTAAACCGTTCGATGACAGGCTGGCGGGACTGATTGCCAGCCTGTCATCGGCCAGTCGCCGCAAGATGGCCGCCGAGATTGCCAAGCGGTTACGCACCCGCCAACAGCAACGCATCAAGCGCCAACAAGCCCCCGATGGCACCCCGTATGCCAGCCGTAAACGCCAGCCAGTACGCGGCAAGAAAGGGCGGGTTAAGCGCGCGATGTTCACCAAGATGCGCACCAACCGCTACATGGCGGCTAGCGGTAGCAGTAATGAGGCGACGGTGGCGTTTATTGGGTGCGTGCAACGTATCGCACGGGTGCATCAGGAGGGGTTACGGGACAGACCAAACCGCCACAGCAAAGACGTACAGTATGAGGTGCGGCCATTGTTGGGACTTAGTAAGACAGATGGGGAATGTGTGAAGGTGGTTATCTTGTCCTATTTGAAAAATCTTGAGTGTTTTTCTTAAATCAAAGGTTTCTTTTGACTAAAAAAACACCTTATTGGGCATATTTTGAACAATCACGTGGACCAATCTAGTAAGCTCATGGACTGATAATATATTATATCTAATTGATATATAATAATTAAAAAATTTTATTCCAATCTTTTATTTCTAGAAAAACTATGTCTTTGCTGCTTGTGCCGCGCTCTTCTACTCCACATAATCATCTCAAACACAACTGAGAGGATTATTTATGAACGCAGATAAGCTCATTTTGCTCCTGCAAACAATCATCAGCGCAGCACCACAAATTACCCTGATGCTGCTCGCTTTCGGTATCGCGGTTATCAGTATTGTTCTGTTAAGGATGCTCTGATGATTTTCCATTGGGTACCGATCCCCGCGTTTTTTATCCGTTTCGATGGACTGAAAAGGTTGAACCCTAGGCAACCTTCTAGGGACATTGCAGCTATGAAGTTGTATATACTTTTCGCTATCAAGATTAAGACACATGGAGTATGTGACGGGGTTTCACTGACCTACGACGAAATGACAGAAATGGCAGGGCTAAGTCGCACTCTAGTTAGTTCCGGCATAAAACGGTTACAGGTACTAAACTTGATAGCCGTAGATGGAGCTAAAAAGAAACGATACATGTTTATGCAGGATGCAAATTATAAGGGCTGGACTAAGATCCCTGCTCGACCTTTGCTTGACGTAAGGGGAGTCATTACTGCTTTTGCCTCGTTCCATAATCGTTATGATTATGAGCTAAACGCATTGAAACTTTTTCTTTACCTACTATTTATTCGCTCTAACTATAAATCATTTTCAGTTGTGACAAACGCCAAGATTTATCAAAAAACCGGCATGACGTATTCTGAGATACATGCTGCAATTGGCTTCATGAAAGCCTGTGGGTTGTTGATAAACAGAGAGCTGGAAAACGAAGGCGGAAACCAACTCTATGAAGACGATGATAATATGCAAGCTTACCGCTACGAGTTGCTTGGGGAACGCATGTTGGTCAAAGGCTCTGTCACGTCAGAAATCGATAATAACGATGTAACTGATTTCTAGAGTTTCATAACGGTGGTGAGGCTGGAGCCCCAAATGTCCTCCTTTAATTTTTATTATTTGGTCCGTGAGCGAATGAAATGAATGAATTCGCTATATGCAGGCCAGCGGCAGCGCCAACGAGGCGACGGTGGCGTTTATCGGGCGCGTGCAGCGGATTGCGCGAGTGCATCAGGAGGGGTTGCGGGATCGGCCAAATCGGCATAGCCAAGAGGTGAGGTACCATGCAAGGTATCTATTTGGCTTTAGTGAATGTTAAAAAGCCAATATTGAAAATAAAATTTATGAGATTATTTTCAAGTGATAATATGATTTCTTGGTTTTTTTCTTAAGTTTTTAATTTTGCATGCTAGAGTTTTTAAATTCAGATTGGTAAAGAGCGGGCGAGATTATGAGTGACAAACTAATAGAAAAGAACGGTGGGTTTTATCTGGTTGATTCTGTAGGGGAAGAACTTGTTGATCAAGAGAGTGCCCTATTTGACGTTATGGAACGTATCTGGCTGTTCGACGCTGAAGACATCCCAGAGGGCTTTTTTTTAAATTACCATGGGATATCCTCAAGCAAGTTTGATGTCATTTTTTTTGATATTATAAAGCAACACGGTCAATTAAAGGTGACCTTTGGTGTTGATGTGAAGCTAATAGAGTGGGACTATCCATTTAGAGTAAATGAATTTATTAAGGTTCTTACTAAAAAATCTGTCGAGAATGGGCTTGAAGTTCGTAATGAAATAGAGGAAATGAATAGCTGTGTATATATCGACTTTGATTACTATCTGGTCTCTGGTAAAGCGGCGGTATTGAAAATTTCGGCCCTAGTGAAAATAAAAGAAATAATTAATTTGACAGTCCGTGAGTTGATTGAGCCTTTTTATGGTTCAGCTATCACTAAAAGATTTAACTTCCCGGATGAATATAAATCAATATGTTGCCAGTATTTGGTTTGGTTCGGAGAGTTGCTGAGTATTCTTGGCTTCAATGCTTTAGTTTCATCTGAAAACAAAAGTGATGGGAGTACCATGCTATACATTACTCAGGAAAGTGATGCTAATATAAAGAGAGAGATAGAGAGTTTGCTTCATCAATATTTGTTTGCCCCTTATTTAGATTACTCCTTTGACAAATCAATCTTACTTTCTACTGAGGAAAGGTTTTTCCACCAAAGTGTTTTGTTTCAAGTGGAGAACTTTAAAAATCAAATAGCGATGAAAGATAGTATTATTGAGTATAAAAATGCCACAATACATATGCTCCAAAGTCGAGTTGATGAAATGAAAGGGAAGTTATTATTGGTTGATTGTATGCAGAGGGATAAGGGAGATATAGAGATTTTAGATGGGGTTTTGAAGATTGGTGAATTTAAATGGCAGGGATTGAAATTTAGCCCGCGTAAATTAATAAGCATGGTAAAGAAAATAAAAAACAAGTGAAAAGTTTTTGGAGTTGTTGTATAGAGTACATGGATATATGCGTCATATGTCCATGTGGAGCCTGTCCATAACTCTGTGTAACTGCCAACCTATTAAAGGTGACCGTCTAAGCGGTCACCGAACTCGATAATAAAACGACTCATCGCCAACCGCCAGTTCTGGATCGGCATATTCCATTTTTTCGACGCCGCCTGGATTGCCAGATAAATCACTTTTCGCACTGAGTCGTCTGTCGGGAATACTTTACGCTTCTTAATCGCCTGCCGGATCACGCTGTTCAGCGATTCGATAGCATTGGTCGTGTAGATGGCCTTGCGGATATCCGCGGGATAACCGAAGAACGTGTTGAGATTTTCCCAGTGAGTACGCCAGCTTTTGCTGATTTGCGGGTATTTCTCATCCCAGACGCCTGCGAACTTGTCCAACGCCATCAGAGCCGCTTCCTCTGTTGGAGCCTGGTACACCGTTTTCAACCCACTGGTGACCGCTTTATAGTCTTTCCACGACACATACTTCAGGCTGTTACGCACCATGTGGATAATGCACAGCTGGATGTGAGTTTGCGGATAGACGCTGTTTATCGCATCGGGGAAGCCTTTCAGGCCATCCACACAAGCAATCAGGATGTCTTGAAGACCCCTATTTTTCAGCTCGGTCAAGACGTTGAGCCAGAACTTGGCCCCTTCATTCTCGGCCAGCCACATGCCCAGAAGCTCTTTTTTGCCCTCGGTCTTAATCCCCAGGGCCAGGAACACTGCCTTGTTAATGACGCTACCATTGTGGAATCGACGGTCATATTGCCGTGATCAGCTTTGACCCGGAGATCGAAATGTTCCGGGGCGAGTTTATCGGGCTGAATGGTGGGGCAGATTTTTACGCCTACAGCGTGGAAGAGCTCAAAAAAGAAGGGGCCACCTCACTGGCGATCTTCCTGGATGAGTGCCGGAAAGACGGTATTGCGCCGTATAAAACCTACAGCGGCAAAGTAACTACCCGCCTCTCGCCAGAACGCCATCAGGCGTTAGCAGTAGCGGCACAGGCGACCGGGCAATCCATCAATGAATTGCTTAATGAAGGTGTTGATCTGGTTATCGAAAAGCACTCTTAATCCCGCGCAAATAAATACCCTCCTGCTATGCCGGAGGATATTTATTCGAAATGTGGTCACTGCGGGGATTTCTTATTAAAACTTGCATGACTCAGGCTTGGCTGCTGTAGGGAAATGATATTACCCTCATTCTGCATAAAATGCGTTGCGAATGTGTGCTGGCGCACATTCGCAACTCGTCTGGCAGGTAAGTCGGGTTTTGTTGATTTGAGCGTAGTTCTTGCATGCTGGCAATACGGGAACTACAGCGGCAACGTACTCATCCAGTCGTACTGGTAGAGTTCAACAACAGAGCTGGAATCAAAACAGTTGGCAGGCAGGGCTATAGCCCTGCCT